>NZ_QKTF01000013.1:0-100425 GCF_003234745.1 Curtobacterium sp. MCLR17_039 | reverse complement strand
CCCCTTCCCCCAGCACCGCCCCCTGCACCCGTCCCTCCACCCGAAACGGAACCCGACATGTCGCAGCAGCACAGCGAGCTCTCCGCACAGCAGCAGCTCGAGGCCTACGGCTACAAGCAGGAGCTCAAGCGCTCCGTCTCCACCACCGACCTGCTCATCTACGGCCTGGTCTTCATGGTCCCGATCGCCCCGTGGGCGATCTTCGGGACCGTCTACAACGCCTCCAGCGGCATGGTGCCGCTGGTGTACCTCGTCGGCCTCGTCGCGATGATCTTCACCGCCCTGGCCTACGCGCAGATGGCGAAGTCGATCCCCCTCGCCGGCAGCGTGTTCTCGTACGTCGGCCGCGGCATCCACCCCACCGCCGGGTTCTTCGCCGGCTGGGCGATCCTGCTCGACTACCTGCTCGTCCCGACGCTGCTCTACGTGTTCGCCGCCGAGAGCATGGTCGGCATCTTCCCGGGCACGCCCCGCTGGCTGTGGGCGCTCGTGTTCGTCGCGATCAACACCGTCATCAACCTGGCCGGGGTGTCCTCGCTCAAGCTCGCGAACCGCATCTTCCTGCTCATCGAGCTCGTCTTCGTCGCGATCTTCGTCGTCATCGCGATCGTCGCGCTGACCGGTGGCACGATCCCCGACGCATCGTTCGGCACCGAGCAGATCTGGGACCCCGCCAAGGTGTCGGCGCCGCTCATCGCCTCGGCCCTGTCGATCGCGGTGCTGAGCTTCCTGGGCTTCGACGGCATCTCTACGCTGTCCGAGGAGTCCACCGGCCGTCGTGGCGGAGCGGGCACGGCGATGATCCTGGCGCTCGTCATCGTGGCGTTCCTGTTCATCCTGCAGACCTGGCTCGCGTCCGCCCTGGCCGCTGGGCGGGACTCGTTCTCGGACAGCGAGGCCGGCAACGCCTTCTTCACCATCGTCGAGCAGGCCTCGTCGAGCGGCTGGGCCACCGCGTTCTTCGCCGTCAACGTGCTCGCCGTCGGCATCGCGAACGCCATGGCAGCACAGGCCGCGACGAGCCGTCTGCTCTTCTCGATGAGCCGCGACCGCCAGCTGCCCGCGTTCCTGCACAAGCTCAACGGGCGCCAGGTGCCGCAGAACGCGATCATCGTCGTCTCGGTGCTCTCCGCGATCCTGGTGCTGTTCTTCGTCGGGCAGATCGACACGATCTCGTCGCTCGTGAACTTCGGCGCACTGTTCGGCTTCATGCTCCTGCACGTGTCCGTCTTCGTGCACCACGTGGTCAAGGGGAAGTCGCGCAACTGGCTGCTGCACCTGGTCGTGCCGCTGATCGGGTTCCTGATCATCGGGTACGTCCTGCTCAACGCCGCGGTCGAGGCGAAGGTCGGCGGGATCATCTGGCTGATCGTCGGCGCGGCCGTGTTCCTGTACTACCGACGCACCGGCCGTTCCACCGAGGTCGGCTCCGAAGCAGAACCGACGACGGAGGACGCACGATGACCCCGGACCACTTCCTGCCGAACACCCTCGGCCGCCCCGGGTTCTCCGCCGACCGGGAGCCCGTGCTGCGGGTCCGCCCCGGCACCGGCGAGACCATCGGCTTCGAGACCACCGATGCCGTCTACGCCGAACTCGACCAGCACCACGACATGGCGCAGCTGCAGGCACCGATCAACCCGGTGACCGGCCCGGTGTTCGTCGAGGGGGCGGAACCCGGCGACACCCTCGTGGTGACCATCCACGCCATCGAGCTGACCACGCACGGCTGGTCGGTGTCCCTCCCCGGTTCCGGGGCCCTGCAGCACGTGATGGGCGACCGGGTCTTCGCCCGCCGCTGCCCGATCTCGGACGGCTCGGTGCAGGTGTCCGACCGGCACCGGTTCCCCGTCCGGCCGATGATCGGGTGCATCGGGACGGCCCCGGCCGAGGGCGAGAACTCGACGATCATGCCGGCCTACCCGGAGGGCGGCAACATGGACGTCACCGAGGCCCGCCCCGGCTCGACGGTGTCCCTGCCCGTCCGGGTCCCCGGTGCACTGCTGTCGATCGGCGACATCCACGCACTCATGGCCGAGGGCGAGTCGTCGTTCGTCGCCATCGAGGCCCAGGGCACCGCGATCGTCTCCGTCGACCTGGTCAAGGGCGGTCCGGTGCTCCGCGCACCGCGCATCGAGACCGACGACGACTGGCTGTTCGTCGGCCTCGGCGACCCCGTGCAGGAGAGCGTCCGGCGCGGGTACGAGGACGCCTTCGCGTTCCTGGTCGACGAGCACGGCTGGACCGCCGAGGACGCCTACGCGGTGCTCAGCGCGGTCGGCGACTCGAAGCTCGGTGGGCCGACCGGCTCCACCGCCCCGGACCCGTTGCACCCCTTCGCCGCCGTCGGCGCGGTCACCCTGCACCGGGTGCCGAAGTCGGTGCTGTGAGGGTTCGCTGACGCGGGTTCCCGGTACGGCAGGCGTGCCGGGAACCTGCACAGGCATGTGCACGATGATGGGCGCATGCACGACACCATCCGCTACGTCGCGATCGGCGACAGCTTCTCGGAGGGCATCGGCGACGCCGGACCCGCTCCGTTCCCCGGCTGGACCGGACGACTCGCGAGCGCGATGGCGGGAGCCTCGGACGCCCACGTCTCGTACGCGAACCTCGCCGTCCGCGGCCGACTGCTCGCCGGGGTCCTCGACGGCCAGCTCGGGGCCGCCCTCGCGCTCGACCCGGCGCCGACCCTGATCACCTTCTGCGCCGGCGGGAACGACCTGCTGCGCCCGCGCTTCGACGTGGACGCGCTGATCGGGCTCGTCGAGGCCGCCGCCGACCGCGTCGAGGCCACCGGGGCCCGCCTGGCGCTCCTCAGCCCGGCCGACCCGAGCGCCCGCCTGCCCCTCGGCTCCCTGATCAACCGCCGCGGTGATGCCTGGGCCGAAGCGCTCGGCACGCTCGCCCGACGCCGTGGTCTGCCGTTCGTCGACGTCTCGCGCGACCCGCACCTCGGCCGCGCGGAGTTCTGGTCGGACGACCGGCTCCACATGAACGCCACCGGGCACCAGCGCGTCGCGGACCTGGCGCTGCACGCGGTCCTCGACGGCCCCGCGCCGGTCGAGCCCGCGGACGCCGGTGCCGCCCGGGCCCGCCTGGGCGAGGAACTCCGCTACTACCGCGAGTACGTCCTGCCGTGGGTACAGCGTCGGATCACCCGCACGTCGTCGGGCGACGGGCGCTCGGCGACCTACCCGACGTGGACGCCGGTGCGCGGTCGGGACGCGTAGCCCGCGTCAGCCCGCGGAGCCAGCGTCGGCCGGGTCAGCCCGCGACGTACACGCGGGTGGTGACCCCGCTCAGCGCGTGCGCGAACTCGTCGCCCGTCGCCACGAAGCCGCCCGCCTCGTACAGCCGCACCGCCCGGTCGTTGTCGCCGAGCACGTGCAGCACCACGCGGGGGTGTCCGGCAGCCCGGGCGTCGTGCACCGCCTCGGACAGCAGCGACCGTCCGACCCCGCGCGCCTGCACCCCGGGCCGCACCGCGAGCAACGACAGGTAGGCGGCGTCCGCCGGGTCCGTCGAGCGCCCGGTACCGGGTGCCGTGACGAGCACGAAGCCGTCGACCGCACCGTCCGGGCCGGCAGCCACCAGCCAGGCGACGTGCTCCGCCGCGAACTTCTGCCGCGCGCGCTCCCGCACCGCCGGGTCCTCGGCGGCACCGTCACGGGCGGCCACGGCCGCGGCCCACAGGTCGATGCAGGTGTCGGTCTCGTCCGGGGCCGCAGGACGCACGACCACGGACGACTCGATCACCCGATCAGCCTACGACCGCCCGGCTCCCGATCCTGAACGACGCTCCACGGTGCTCGTCGGGCAGCCGGTCACCGCGGCCGTGCAGCTTCTGGCGGAGCGACCCCGACCCGTACTCCTCCGGGTAGGCCCCGCGGGCACGGAGCTCCGGGATCACGAACTCGATGACGTCCTCCCACGTGCCCGGCGTCACCGCGTACGCCAGGTTGAAGCCGTCGACGTCGGTGAGCTCCTGGATCTCCTGCAGCCGGTCGGCGATGGTCGCTCCCCCGCCGACCGCCACCGGGCCGAGTCCACCGATCGCCGTCTGCCGCGCCAGGTCGCGGATCGTCCACTTCGACCCGTCCTCCCCCGTCGCCGCCGCGATGTTCGCCGCCGCCGACTGGATCGCGTTCGACTCGACGTCACCCAGGGGCTGGTCCGGGTCCCACTGCGACAGGTCGACGCCCATCCAGCCGGAGTTGAGCACCAGCGCACCGAGCTCCGACGCGTACGACAGGTAGTCCTCGTACTTCGCCTGGGCCAGCTCGTCGGTGGCGTCCGTGATCACGGTGAGCAGCGTGTAGACGCGGGCGGCGTACCGGTCGCGACCAGCTGCCTCCAGGGCGTCCCGGACCTTCGCGACGGTCGACGCGAGCTGCTCGAGCGTCGGTGCGCCCACGAAGACCGCTTCCGCGTTCTCCGCGGCGAAACGGATGCCGCGCGGCGACGCGCCCGCCTGGTAGATGACGGGCGTGCGCTGCACGGACGGCTCCGACAGGTGGATGCCGGGCACGTCGAAGTGCGTGCCGTGGTGCTCGATCGGGTGCACCTTCGCCGGGTCCGTGAAGACGCCGGCTTCGCGGTCGGCGACGACGGCGTCGTCCTCCCACGAGCCCTCCCACAGCTTGTAGAGGACCTCGAGGTACTCGTCCGCCACGTCGTACCGGTCGTCGTGCGACAGCTGGTCGGTCTGACCCATGTTCCGTGCGGCACTCGGCAGGTACCCGGTGACGACGTTCCAGCCGACCCGGCCCTTGGTCAGGTGGTCGAGCGTCGACATGCGCCGGGCGAACGGGTACGGGTGCTCGTACGCGGTGCCGGCCGTGATGCCGAAGCCCAGGTGCTCGGTCACCGACGCCATCGCCGACACGAGCAGGATCGGGTCGTTCACCGGCACCTGCGACCCGGTACGGAGCGCGGCCTCGTTCGAGCCGCCGTACACGTCGTAGGTGCCCAGGACGTCGGCGATGAAGATGCCGTCGAACGCCCCGCGCTCGAGCGTCTTCGCCAGGTCCGTCCAGTAGGTCAGGTCGCGGTAGTCCCGTGACCGGTCGCGGGGGTGCCGCCACAGTCCGGAGGACTGGTGCGCGACGCAGTTCATGTCGAACGCGTTGAAGCGGATCTGCCGGTGCTCGCTGCTGGTGGTCACGGGTCGAGACGCTACGTCGGACACCTCGGACCGTCACGGATCGTGACGAAGCGTGACGGTCGGCTCCGGCAACGGCCTGGAGGCGCGACCCGCGCCCGCCCCGCCGCCCACGACGGACGCGGGGCCGGCTCCAGGGCTCAGGCGCGGTCGTGGAGCGTGACGTGGTAGCCGTCGGGGTCGGCGAACGTGAACGTCCGACCGAAGGGGCCGTCGATCGGCGCCGAGACGATCCGGTGCCCCTCGGCGACGAGCGCGTCGTGGATCGCCTGCACGTCCGTCGCGTGCAGCCAGATCGCGGCGCCGATGCCGGGCTGCGCCACCGCGTCGAGGTCCGTGCCGGGCGCCAGGTCGCGCAGGGCGAAGGCGATCGGCGTGGTCTCGAACACGACGGCGTGCGGCGGGCCGGCCTGGGAGCGGACGAGGCCGAGGTACCGCTCGTAGAACGCCTGCGAGGCATCGAGGTCGCGGGTCTGCAGGGAGATGAAGTCGGGGCCGGTGACGGGCATGTGGTGCTCCTCGGGTTTGTGTCAGTCTTCTGACACAGGACAAGCTATGTCAGACTACTGACATGCGTCAAGACGACACCGGCATCCACCTCGAGACGTCGATCGGCTACCTGCTCAAGGAGACCGCGAGCGCTCTCCGCGCGTCGATGGAGGCCGTACTGCGCCCACTCGGCATGACGGTGACGCACTACTCCTGCCTCGAACTGCTCGCACAGCGCCCCGGCCTGTCGAACTCCGAACTCGCGCGGGGCACCTTCGTCACCCGGCAGTCGATGAACGTGTTGCTGCAGGCCCTGGAGCGGGACGGCTTCGTCACCCGTGCCACGGAACCGCCGGTCGGCAAGGCGCTCCCCACGCAGCTCACCGACAGCGGGCGTCGGAGCCTGGCGCAGGCGAGCGCGGCGATCCGCGGCGTCGAACAGCGGATGCTCGCCGATCTGACCGACGACCAGCAGACCGAGGCCCGTCGGATCCTGCGGAGCATGGTCGCTTCGCTCCGCAGTGCGGCCTGAGCGCTCGCGGGGTTCGTAGGCTGAGCGGATGGACGTCGCACTGCGGGACAGCACCACCGAGGACCTCGAGTGGCTCGTCGAGCTCCGGGCAGTGGTGCTGCGCGACGACCTGACACGGCTCGGGGTGTTCGACGAGACGCGCGTCCGCCAGCGCCTCCGCGACGCGTTCCAGCCGCAGCTGACCCGCATCGTCGTGGTCGACGGCCGCGACGTCGGGTCGGTCACCGTGCGGGTCGAGGACGACGTCCGCTGGGTCGAGCACTTCTACCTCGCACCCGACGCCCAGGGGCGTGGAGTCGGGTCGACGGTGCTGCGCGCCGTCCTCGACGAGCCCCACGACGGCCCGACGCGGCTCAACGTGCTGGTGGGCAGCCCTGCCCGCCGACTCTACGAACGCCACGGCTTCGTGCTCGACACCGACGACGGCGTCGACGTGTTCATGACGCTGCGAGCCGCCGATCGAGCACCCCACGGAGCGCCCTGAGCTGCTCGTCGACGACGTCGGCCATCCGGCGCTCGGCCGGTCCGGTGAGCCACGACTCGAGGGCCAGGTGGAACAGCATCACGGTCGTCTCGGCGATCACCGCGGCCTCGGACGGATCGAGCCCGCGGTCGACGAAGGCCCCGCGCACCGCGTCCGTCAGGTCGGCACGCTTCCGGGCGTCGCGCTCCCGCAGTGAGGACTCGGACAGCACCAGCCGCCGCACCGACCCGACCTCACCGTGCCGCCCCTCGAACCGCTCGTCGGCGACGGTACGGAGGCCGTGCAGCACGATGTCGAGCGGGTCGATCCCGGCCGGCGCGCCCCCGATGGCGGCCCGGGCGAGATCGGGGATCTCGTCGCCGGCGAAGATGACCTCGCGCTTGTCGGCGAAGTACCGGAAGAAGGTGCGGGTCGTCAGGCCGGCCCGTGCGGTGATCTGCGGCACGGTCGTCGTCTGGTACCCCTGCTCGGCGAAGAGTTCGAACGCCGCTCGCTCGAGCCGCCCTCGTGCATCCGGAGACCAACGCATGGGTCAAGAGTACTGGTGATGACACGTCGTGTCATGATTGACTCGGTGATGACACTTCGTGTCATGACTCACTTCGAGCAAGAGATCGGGACACCATGTCGTCATCGGGCAACGCAGCACTCTGGACCACGTCGACCGGGCGGTTCGCGGTCGGGCCCGCCACGGTCCTCCAGCCCGGCCCCGGCGAACTCGTCGTCCGCGCCGAGGCCGTCGCCGTCAACCCGGTCGACGCCGTCGGCGGGCTCTTCCGGCACCTGGTGTACCCGAAGCTGCGGTTCCCCGCGGTCCTCGGTTCGGACGTCGCCGGCGCCGTGGTCGCGATCGGTCCCGGCGTCGAGCGGTTCCGTGTCGGCGACCGGGTCGTCGGGCACGCCGCGGGACAGGAGCAGCACCGGAACAGCGCTGCCGAAGGGGCCTTCCAGCACCTGGTCCTGCTGCTCGACCGTGTGACGACCCCGGTTCCGGACGCCCTGCCCGCCGAGCAAGCAGCGGTCCTGCCGCTCGCCGTCTCGACCGCCGCGGCCGGTCTCTTCGAACCGGACCAGCTCGCGCTGTCGCTCCCGACGGCCGATGCGGCTGACCGCGACGGGGTCGTCCTGGTGTGGGGTGCGTCCACGAGCGTCGGCGCCAATGCCGTCCAGCTCGCCCGCGCCGCCGGGTACGCCGTGATCGGCACCGCATCCCCGAAGAACCACGCGTTCGTGCAGGACCTCGGGGCCGAAGCCGTGTTCGACTACCGCGACGACGGAGCCGCACGCCGCATCCTCGAGGCACTCGCCGACCGGGAGCTCGCCGGCACCCTCGCCTTCGGGCAGGGCTCGCTGACCCGCACGCTCCCGATCGTCCGGGCAGCCACCGGCTCCGGCCGGCTCGCGTCGGCGTACCCGACACCGGTGACGACGATCCGTGCGCGGCTCGAGCGCCGACACGGGGTCCACGTCACCGCGATCTGGGGCGGCCGCCCGACCGAGTCCGAGGTCGGCCCCGCGATCTACCGCGACTTCCTGCCCGAGGCGCTCCGCACCGGGAGGTACCGCGCCACCCCGACCGCATCCGTCGTCGGATCGGGACTCGCCGCGATCCCGGACGCCCTCGCCGAGCTCCGCGCGGGTGTCTCCGCCCGGAAGCTCGTCGTCACCCTCCCCTGAGCCGGTAGCGTCAGCGACGTGACCGATGCCCACGAGCAAGACGACGAGACGTTCCAGATCACGATGTCGGGCGGTGGCACGCCGCGGGGGCACCTGCAGGACCCGAGCGCCGTCACGCTGCACATGGACCCGCGGCTCCTCGGCGACACCGCCAGGGGCAAGGAGATGTTCGCACTGGCGATCGACCAGCAGCACACCGCACTGTCCGACTACGCCACCGCCATCGAGGCCGCCGACGGTGACGTGACGGCCCCGGCCGTGCAGGACGCCGCGACCGCGCTGCACCAGGCGCTCCACTTCCTGCCGATCGCTCACACCGCGTACACGGGTGTCGGCTTCCCCACGGCGCGCGTCGGGGACGGCCCACGGCCGACCTCGCTGCGACCGGAACGCGGCGAGCGCGGCCTCGGCGTCCACCCGGACATGCTCACGGCGATCCACGGGGACACCTCGCAGCGCTGGGAGCTCGCGTGCGAAGAAGACCTCCCCCTCGCCGTCGAGGTCACCCTGGCGACCGATCCGGACGAGAACGTGCGTTCCGCCTTCCTCATGGGGACGAGGTCACGAACCGTCGTCCTGCTCATGGAACAGCGAGAGACCGACCCGGAGATGCTCGAACAGCTCGCGCAGCAGGGCTACGCGAGTCCCGAACGGAAGTTCCCCGTGCCGCTCGCCGACCTCGTTCTCCGAGAGCTGGACGGCCTCTACGAGCTCCTCGGTCTCGACGACGACCCCGTCGCGCTCGTGAAGTCCCGCTGGGCACGGGCGCAGGAACGCGGCGAGCGCATCACCGTCGGCGACGCGCTCCGCGAGATCGGCGTCATCGCCTGATCGCTACCCCGCAGCGAGCGCCTTCGCGTACCAGCGGTCGGAGTACGGGTCGTCGTTGAACGGCGGGACCCGGACGAAGCCGAGCCGTTCGTAGAGCGCACAGGCCTCGGCGAGCTCGGCCCGCGTGTCCAGCCGCAGCGACGTGATCCCGCGTCCCCGGCAGACGTCCTCGACGTGGCGCAGGAGCACCGAACCGACGCCTCGGCCGCGGTGCTCCGGCAGCGTGAACACCTTCGTCAGCTCGCCGACGGCACCCACGAAGCGCACGCCGGCGCAACCGACCACGGCTCCCCCGTCGGCGGCGACGAGGAACACCCCGGAGTGTCCCTGCAGGTCGTCGTACGGTTCATCGTCGAGCGCCCGGTCGACCTCGGCCGACGTCGCCGCCCGCCCGTACCACCGCGACGCGACCTCCGTCAGGTAGTCCCGCACGATCGCGTCGGATCCGGCCGCGCCGGGATGCGCTGTTTCGACGATCACGTGGTCCATCCTCGTGCTCGTGCTCGTGCTCGTGCTCGTGACCGCCATCAGTCCGCGCCGACGTCCGTCAGGATCGCCCGGACGACGACACTGCAAGGTGAAGGGAGAATCATGACCACGCTCCGCACCACCATCCTCACCGTCGGCATCGCCACGCTCCTCATCGGGGCGGCTGGCTGCGCGACGGCGTCCGGGCCGAGCGCGCCGAGCGCCACGCAGACGAGTGCGACGGCCGCCACGCCGACGACGACCCCGACCCCGACCCCGACCCCGACGAGCGTCCGGCCGTCGTCCAGCCCGAGCGGCCCCGCGAGCTGGGTCTTCGGCGACGCGTCCTTCGGCCCCGTCCAGCTCGGTGCCACGGACGCCAGCACGGTGCTGCCGGCTGCCGGGTTCTCGCGGCAGCCGTCGAGCGGCTGCCCGACGTTCTGGGAGTGGCAGTCCGCCGACCTGTCCACCCCCAGCGGGTCCGGGTACCGGATCCTCGTCACGTCCGACGACTCCGGGCCCGGTGTGCGCTACATCTCCGTTGCGGGACAGGCAACCGACCCAGGAGCGTTCTCGTCGCCCGTGCTGACGTCCACGGGCATCGCGCTCGGTTCCACCGCCGACGACGTGCGCGCGGCGTACCCCGGGCTCGAGAAGACGATCGACACGTGGGAGCCACCGATCGGCGGCTACCGCGAGTACGTGGCACCGACCACGGATGGCCACTGGCTGCACTTCGACACCACGGGTGGCGCTTCCGGCGCTGAGGACATCGTGACGACGATCGTCATCAACGACACGAAGGCGGCAACGCAGGACGTCTGCCCCTGACCGTGCTGCGGACGGGAGGCGCGGGGCGGGCCCGCAACGGGCCTCCCGACTGTCCGGTGCTCGCGATCGCGAGCCGCACCCGGGTCAGCGGGACGCGGTCGCCTCGCGCGCGGCGGCTTCCGCCGCGACCCAGGCGAGCATCCCGCACTTGACGCGCATGACGAACTTCGAGACGCCGTGGAAGGCGACGAGGTCCTCGAGGACGTCCTCGTCGGGCTCACCGACGCCGCGCGAGCGCATCATGGTGCGGAACTCCTCGGTCAGTGCGAGGAACTCGGGCACGGTGCGACCGACCGCCATGTCGGTGAGGACGGACGCCGAGGCCATCGAGATCGAGCAGCCGTCGCCCTGCCAGGCGAGCCCGGCGATGCGGTCGGTGCCGGGTTCGAGCCGCAGGCTGACCGTGATCTCGTCGCCGCACGTGGGGTTCCGCTCGAAGTGCGAGGCATCCGCGTCGGGCATCACACCGTCGCCGTGACGCGCCTTCGCGTGGTCGAGGATGACCTGCTGGTACAGGCTGTCGAGGGCGTTCACGCGGTCGCTCCGAAGTAGTCGCGGACCTCGGCGACGGCTGCGAGGAACCGGTCGACGTCGTGCTCGGTCGTGTAGACGTAGGTGCTCGCCCGGCTCGTCGCGACGAGTCCGAGGCGGCGGTGCAGGGGCTGGGCGCAGTGGTGGCCGGAACGCACGGCGATGCCCTGCGCGTCGAGGTACTGCGAGACGTCGTGGGCGTGCACGCCGTCGACGTCGAACGCGACCAGACCGGAGCGCGGGACGCCGGCGGGTGGGCCGACCACGCGGATGCCGGGCACTGCTGCCAGACCGTCGAGCATCCGGCGGGCCAGGTGCTCCTCGTGGGCACGGACGCGTTCCATGCCGATGCCCCGCAGGTAGCGGACGGCCTCGGCGAGGGCGACCGCCTGGGAGACGGGCTGCGTGCCAGCCTCGAACCGCTCGGGCGCCGGCATGAACTCGGAGCCCTCCATCGTCACGGTGGTGATCATCGAGCCACCGGTGCGGAACGGCGGCAGGGCGTCGAGCAACTCGGCACGGCCCCAGAGCACGCCGATGCCGTTCGGGCCGAGCATCTTGTGCCCGGAGAACGCGGCGAAGTCGACCCCGAGCTGCTGCACGTCGAGCGGACGGTGCGGGGCGGACTGGCAGGCGTCGAGCACGACGAGGGCGCCGCGGGCGTGGGCGAGACCGACGACCTGCTCGACGGGGGCGATCATCCCGGTGACGTTCGAGACGTGCGAGAACGCGACGACCTTCGTGCGGTCGGTGATCAGGGCCGCGGCGTCGTCGGCGGTCCAGGTGCCGTCGTCGGCGACCGGGATCCAGCGCAGGGTGGCACCGGTCAGCGCGGCGAGCTCCTGCCACGGCACGAGGTTGGCGTGGTGTTCGGCCTCGGTCACGAGGATCTCGTCACCGGCGCCCAGGCGGAAGCGCTCGGCATCGGCACCGCCGCGGCCACGGCTGGCGTTGGCCATGCCGTACGCGACGAGGTTGAGCGCGTCGGTGGCGTTCGCGGTCCACACGACCTCGGTCGGGGCGGCGGCTCCGATGAAGCCGGCGACGGTGGCGCGGGCGTCCTCGTATGCGTCGGTGCTGAGCGCCGCGAGCGTGTGGGCCCCGCGGTGGACGGCGGCGTTGTCGTGTTCGAGGAACCGGCGCTCGGCATCGAGGACCTGGCGGGGGCGTTCAGCCGTCGCCCCGGAGTCCAGGTACGCCAACGGCTGCCCGTTCACGTCCTGCGCGAGGATCGGGAAGTCCCGCTTGATCGCCTCGACCTCGGTCTCGGTGAGCGGCTGGTTCGGCGCCACGACTGTCACGTCTCGTCCTCCTGGTGCTGCTGTCCGGAGCAACCCGTCCATGGTGTCCGTTGTTCCCGACCACGTCCAGTCGGCACGGCGACGGCCCAGGACCACGCCGGGTCCTGGGCCGTTGCACGTCGTCCGCTACTCGTTGCCGATCTTCTTGTCCGCAGCGTCGCGGGCACCGTCGATCTTGTCGTCGTACTTGCCGCCCGTGGCCTTCTTGACCGCGTCGGCCACGCCGCCGAGCACCTTGTCGCCGACGCCCTCGGCCTTCTCGCTCTTCAGGGCGTCCTGGACCTTGCCGTCCTTCAGGAACTCCTGGGCCTTCTTCGTGATGTCGTCGAACCCCGCCATCGGCTGCTCCTCGTCTCGGTGCGGAGCCCGTCGCTCCGTCCTGGCGCCGACAGTAGGCCGCCGGGCAGCCGTCCGTACCGGAACGCTCGGGGTCTTCACACCATCTGCGCGCTGCGGCGGCGGGCGAGCACGTACCCGACGGCGACCGCCCCGGACACCGCGAGCAACGAGGGCACGAGGATGTCGGTGCCCTGCTGGGTGAACTCGACGACGAGCACGAGGCCGGTGAACGGCGCCCGCATGGTGGTGGCGAGGAAGGCCGCCGCACCGACGAAGGCGAAGGCCGCCAGACTCGGACCGTCGGCCGGCCACAGCAGCAGCCAGGCACCGCCCAGGCCACCGCCGATCGCCGAACCGATCGCGATCGACGGGGTCAGCGTGCCACCGACCGCACCGGCCCCGATGGTGGCCGAGGTGGTCACGGTCCGCAGGACACCGAGCAGCAGCAGGAGCACGATCGGTGAGAGGCCGGCGAACGAGGCGTCGTCGAGCGTGGTGTTCATCGCGACGAGACCGAGCGCCCGACCGTTGCCGAGGATCTCCGGGAACGGGATCGCGATGAGCCCGACCATCGCGAAGACCACCGGAAGCACGACGAGCAGGTGCCAGCCCTTCGGGGCGATGCCCTGCAGCCGGTTGGTCAGCTTGACGAACCCGACCCCGGCGAGCCCCAGTACGGGCCCGACGACGACCGCCCAGACGAGCAGCGACGGCGAGAGGTGCATCGCGGGCACGTGGTACAGCACCTCGTCCGGGATCACGAGCCGGGCGGTGATGGCGGCGACGGCGCTCGTGGCGAAGGCGGGCAGGGCGGTCGCGAAGCTGATCTCCCCGAGCAGGACCTCGACCGCGAACAGCGCACCACCGAGGGGCACGTCGTACACGGCGGCGAGGCCGGCCGCGGCACCGCAGGCGACGAGGATCTTCGTCTCGCGTGCGGTCAGCCCCGCACGACGGGTGACGAGCTGGGCGAGCCAGGCCCCGACCTCGCGCGGCGCCACCTCTTTGCCGATGGACGCGCCGAGCCCCACGGCCAGGATCTGGATGCCGGCGTTCGCGAGCGTCGCCAGGGCCGGCATCCGCTTGCCGTCGACGGCCGCGGTGACCGAGACGATCGAGCGCCCCCACCGACGGAGCGCCCACCAGGCGAACCCGGTCAGGACGCCGGCCGCGGTGAGCGCGAGGAACCGGTTCAGCCCGGACGGTGCGTCGGCGGCCTCGAGGTGCCCGCCGAACCCGTACCCGAAGGCGACGAACTGGATGAGCTGGAGCGCGAGCCAGACCGCGATGCCGGCGATGCCGCCGGAGACGCCCACCAGGGCGGTGACGACGGCGAGCTTGAGGGCCCAGACCGGGGTCGCGTGTCCGGAGTGCGGCATGACCGGAAGCCTAACGGGCTGGACGCACCCGATGACGGACGGCGACGGGCCCGCCGGACGCGGGACGGGCCTCCAGGGCGGGCGCCCCGACCACCCGCCGTCAGACGGCCGTCACCCGGAACGGCACCACGCAGTCGGCCGGCATGAGCGGCGGCTGCAGGCCGACGGTGCCGAGCACCCGGCCGCTGAACACCCGCGGGCCGGACCACCAGTCCGGTCGCACCAGGTCGTGGCCGTCGCCGATGATGACCGGGTCGACGCGGTACGCCGTGTCGGGGTCGAGGTCGCGGAAGGTGACCCGACCGGTGCCGGAGACCTCGGAGCGGCCGATGCCGGCGAGGAAGAAGACGGCCTGCCGCCGGTCCGGCGCGACCGTGCCGTACACGAGCCGCGCGTCGTCGACCTCGTCGGACCGCACCAGGTCACCGCCGTGCAGGAGCGGGCGGAGCTCGCGGTAGAGCGCGATCCACTCGGTGAGCGCCGCGGACTCGTCGGCGGTCGCGCCGGCCAGGTCCCACTCGATGCCGAGGTGCCCGACCAGCGCCGTGCCGGCACGGAAGGCGAGGTCGTGAACGCGACCGGTCGTGTGGTTCCGGCCGCTCGCGACGTGGGAGCCGAGCAGCTCCGGCGGCAGGAGCTGCTGCGTCCACCGGTGCATCTGCTGGCGCTCCAGCGGGTCGATGTCGTCGGACACCCACACCCGCGCGGTGTGCTCGATGACGCCGAGGTCGACCCGACCGCCACCCGACGAGCACGACTCGATCTCCAGGGACGGGAACCGCTCCCCGAGCGTCGCCATCAACCGGTACGCGGCGAGGGTCTGCTCGTGGACCGCTGCGCCGCCGCCCGGGAACCCCGCCTCGACGAGGTCGCGGTTGTGGTCCCACTTCACGGCGTCGACCGCGTACTCGCCGATGATCGCCGTCATCCGTTCGAGCACGTGGTCGAAGGCCTCGGGGATCGCCAGGTTGAGCACCTGCTGGTCGCGGGAACGCGCGGGCAGCCGACCGTCGGCCTGCAGGATCCACTCCGGGTGGGCGCGGGCGAGGTCGCTGTCCTCGTTCACCATCTCGGGTTCGAACCACAGGCCGAACTCCATGCCGAGCGCACGGACGCGGTCGACCAGGGGGCCGAGTCCGTCCGGCCAGACCTGCTCGTCGACGTACCAGTCACCGAGGCCGGCGTGGTCGTCGCGGCGGCCGCGGAACCAGCCGTCGTCGAGCACGTAGCGTTCGACGCCGAGGGCCGCGGCACGCTCGGCGAGGTCGACGAGGCGGGCCAGGTCGTGGTCGAAGTACACGGCCTCCCACACGTTGATCGTCATCGGGCGGGGCGTCGTCGGGTGCTGCGGGCGGCTGCGGAGCCAGCGGTGGAACCGTCGGGCCTGGTCGTCGAGGCCGTCACCGTGGGCGAAGTACACCCACGGCCCCTCGTACGTGGCACCGGTGTCGAGCCGGACCTCGCCGGGCAGCAGGAGTTCGCCGCCGCCGATGACCTGGCGGCCGGTGGCGAGGCGTTCGGCGTGGTGCCGGTGGTTGCCGCTCCAGGCGGTGTGGACGCCCCAGACCTGACCGTGGGCGAAGCCGAAGCCCGGCTCCCCCACCGTCAGCACGGTCGCGGCGTCGGTGCCGGTGCGGCCCTTCCGTCCCTCGCGCTGGTGGGTCCCCACGACGAGTTCGCGGCGCTGCGGGGTCCGCTCCTTGCCCCAGCGGCCGGCGAAGTCCAGGATCTCGCGGGCCCCCGACGGGATCGGCATCGCGAGCGTCAGGTCGTCGACGGTGTAGACGCCGTCAGCGGTGTTCGTCACGCCCGCGCGGGCCCGCACGAGCCCGGAGCCGAGCATCTCGATGGCCACCCGGACGGTGAGCCCGGCGACCGTGTCCTCGGCGTCGGCGGTGACCGCGGAGTCGGTGACCGCGAGCGACGTGACCGTGAACGCCGGCGACCAGTCGGCGCCGTCCCGGTGCCCGGCGAGCCCCGGACGACCGCTCCAGCCCCGGTGCGGCTCGGGCAGCACCGACAGGCGGACCGGGTCGTCCATCTCGTTCGGTGCGACGGGCGCGACATCGGCGTCGGCGAGGGCCGTCAGCGCGTCGGTGTCGAGCGGTCCGAGTGCAGCTCCCCAGTGCACGACGGCGGGGAGCGCGTCGTCGCGGCAGTCCAGGACGAGCGAGACGCCACCGGCGGTCAGGTGGACGAGTTCGTGCGGCATGCGGGGCTCCAGTCGGCGTCGTTGCACGTCAGAGCTTTCCGGTCCGGAGCCGTCCGCTGCAAATCCGGCTGCGGCGCGGCTCCGGTTGCGGCTCAGGTTGCGGCTCAGGTCGCGGCGCGGCTCAGAACCAGCGCTTGACCTTGAACACCACGTAGAGGATCGCGGCGAACAGGACCATCGCGACGATCGACAGCGGGTACCCCCACGTCCAGCCGAGTTCGGGCATGTGCGTGAAGTTCATCCCGTAGATCGCGGCGATGAGCGTCGGCGCGAACAGGATCGCCGCCCAGCCGGAGATCTTCTTCGTGTCGTCGTTCTGCTTCTGTGCCGCCAGGGTCGAGTCGACGGTCAGTGCGTTCTGCAGCAGCTGCCGGAACGTGTCGAGGCGCTCCACCACCCGGATCGCGTGGTCGAGGACGTCGCGGAACCGCCGCTGCATCTCGATCGGCAGGTGGTACTTCTCGGCGCCACGGTGCAGGTTCTCGATCATGTAGACGAGTGGACGCGCCGCACGCTGGAAGTCGACGACCTCGCCGAACAGCTCGTACACGCGCCGGGACACCCCGGCCTCGCCCGAGAACAGCTGGTCCTCGATCTGGTTGATGTCCTCTTCGAGTCCGTCGATCACCGGCACGTAGCCGTCGACGATGGAGTCCATCAGCGCCCAGAGCTGCGCCTGCGGGCCGACGGTCACCAGCCCGGGCTTGCCGCTCAACCGCTGCAGCGCCCGTGGAACGGTCTGCTTGCCGCGGGGGTCGGCCTTCACGACGGCGAGGAAGAAGGTCTCACCGACGAAGGCGTGCACCTCGCCGAACGCCACCTCTTCCTGCTGGTCGTTGTACAGCGCCGGCTTGAGCACCACGAACAGCGTCGAGCCGTAGCGCTCGAGCTTCGGTCGCTGGTGCCCCTCGGCGGAGTCCTCGACCGCGAGTTCGTGCAGGCCGAGGGCGACCGCGACGTCGCCGAGTTCCTCGGCGTCGGGCTGGTGCAGGACGATGCACGCGCTGGCGCCCTGCTCGTCGAGCATCCGGAAGGTGTCGTCGAGGGACGGACTCGCGATCGGGGCGATCCGGTCGATGTAGACGGTGTTCAGTTCGACGCTCACGCGCCCACCGTACGCAGGGTGGCCGGTCTCCGGCCTGGAGGCCCGTGGCACGCCCGCCGTGCGCCCCGCGTCCTGCCTGAACGCGCGCTGCACGACCGGCGGCACCGGCCGCCTACGGTGCAGGTCATCAGCATGCTGACGAAAGGGACTGTCATGAAGAGGATCTGGAAGCGCATCGCGGTGGCCGTGAGCGCGGTCGTCGCCGTCATCGGCGCGTACGTCGGGTCGGGCGCAGCCGGTGGGACGCCCATCCAGGACGCCGCCGGTGGCGCACTGTCGGCGTCCTCCACCGCGATCGCCCCGGACGGCCCCGCCTTCTCGATCTGGAGTGTCGTCTACGCCGGGCTCATCGGCTACGCGGTGCTGCAGCTCTTCCGCACCGCGAACGACGAGCGGCACGAGCGGCTGGTGGTGCCGGCGGTGCTCTCCCTGCTGCTCAACGCCGCGTGGATCCTCTCGGTGCAGTTCGGGTTCCTGTGGGCGAGCGAGCCGATCATCGTCGCACTGCTCGTCGTGCTGATCTGGACGTTCACGATCCTGCGCCGGACCCCGTCCCGTGGGGTCGTCGAGGCGATCCTGACCGACGGCACGTTCGGGCTGTACCTCGGGTGGGTCTGCGTCGCGACGGCCGCGAACACCGCTGCGGTGCTGACGGCGGCGGGCTTCCGGGGCTTCGGACTCGGGCAGGACCCGTGGGGTGTGGTCGTCGCCGCGGTGGCCGGGCTCGTCGGGGTCCTCATCGCCCTGTGGGGCCGGGGACGCCTGGCGCCGATGGCGTCGGTCGCGTGGGGTCTGGCGTGGGTCGCCGTGGCCCGGTTCGAGGGGCCGCTCGTCTCCGTGCCGACGGCGGTCGCGGCCGTGGTGGCTGCGGCGGCCGTGGTCGTCGTGACCGTGGTGGTGCGTGCCCGCGCCGGCTGGGTCAGCGGGCGTGCCGGTCGGGCGGCGGCACCGGTGCCGGCCTGACGCGCGTGGCGTTGCGCGTCGTTTCGCGCTGAGCGACACCTCACGCGGCCGCTGGCCCGTGAGGTGTCGCTCAGCGCGAAGACTCGCGCGGCTTCAGCGCGCGGACGCCACCAGGCCGTGGGCGGCGGCGACCGCGGCGTTCGTGACCCGGCCGGCGTGCACGTTCAGGCCGGCGGCGAGTGCGGGGTCGGCCTCGAGCGCGGCCTCCCAGCCACGGTCGGCGATCGCGACGGCGTAGGGCAGCGTGGCGTTCGTCAACGAGATCGTGCTCGTGCGCGGGACGGCCCCGGGCATGTTCGCCACGCAGTAGTACACGGTGTCGTGCACGGCGAACGTGGGGTCGTCGTGCGTGGTCGGGTGGGAGCCCTCGAAGCAGCCGCCTTGGTCGATCGCGATGTCGACCAGTACCGAGCCCGGCCGCATGTCGGCGACCATCGCGTCGGTGACGAGCTTCGGTGCGGACGCCCCGGGGATGAGCACGGAGCCGATCACCAGGTCGGCGTCGCGCAGGGCCTCGGCGATGGCGTGCGCCGACGAGCGCAGGGTCGTGACGCGGCCGTCGAACCGGGCGTCCAGGGCCCGGAGCCGCGGCAGGCTGATGTCGAACACCGTGACGTCGGCGCCCATGCCGAGCGCCATCGTCGCGGCGTGCTCCCCCGCGACGCCGCCGCCGATGACGACCACGCGGCCCTTCGGCGTGCCGGGGACCCCGCCGAGCAGCAGCCCGCGCCCACCGTTCGTGCGCATCAGGTGGAACGCGCCGACCTGGGCGGACAGTCGCCCGGCGACCTCGGACATCGGCGACAGCAGGGGCAGCGAGCGGTCCGGCAGCTGCACGGTCTCGTAGGCGATCGCCGTCGCGCCCGAGTCGATGAGCGCGTTGGTCAGCGGTCGGTCGGCGGCGAGGTGCAGGTAGGTGAAGAGCACCTGGCCCGGCCGGATCATCGGGTACTCCGACGCTACCGGCTCCTTTACCTTGAGGATCAGCTCGGCGCGCTCCCACACCTCGGCCGCGGTGTCGACGATCGTGGCGCCAGCGGTGCGGTACTCGTCGTCGGTGAAGGCCGAACCGGACCCGGCGCCGGCCTGCACCAGCACCTGGTGGCCGTGCGACCCGAGCTCGGCGACGCCGGCCGGAGTGGCGGCGACGCGGTACTCGTTGTTCTTGATCTCGGTGGGGACGCCGATGCGCATGCTGACTCCTTCGTGGGCGGTGCGTTCGTCCTGTCCATTGAGCACCGGATTCGCCCACAGCAGCAATGAGCCGAACATCCGGACAGCGGCGGGGCGATCCGTGTCACGAGATTCGGCGGAACGGTCCGCAGCAGCAGCGGTCAGTGCCCGCGCAGCGACTCGCTCGGCAGCTCCCCGAAACGGCTGCGGTAGGTCGCCGAGAAGCGCCCGAGGTGCCCGAAGCCCCACGTCCGCGCGATCTCGGCCACCGTCGTCTCGTCCAGGCCGCTGCCGATTAGGTCGGTCCGGGCGCCGTCGAGTCGCACGCCGCGCAGGAGTTCCCCCGGCGTCTGGTCGAGGTGCCGACGGAGGGACTGCTGCAGCCCGCGCGGGCTGAGCCCCGCCGCCGCCGCGATCTCCGGGGTGCCGATCGCTTCGCGCGCGTGCTCGTGCACGAACTCGAGCGCCCGGCGCAGGCGGTCGTGCTCCGGGCCGCTGCCGGACACCGACGCACGCCACTTGTTGCGCTGCGGGAACGCCCGGATCGCCGCGGTCGCGAAGGCCTCGGCGATGTCGTGCTGCACCACCGGGCTCATCGACCGATCGACGTCGAGCCACGTGGCCGAGTACTTCCGCACGACCGACCGCCACAGCGCGATGCCGTCGGCCGTCGGGCGGCGCATCGGCTCGAAGGCGAAGTCGTCGTCGCCGGCCACGGCACGGACGAAGTCGCGGTCCAGGTGCACCAGGTTCAGGGCGATGTCGCGGTGGTGCAGCGCGTACGGCTCGGCGAAGGGCAGCACGACCGGCACCCCGGCCTCGAGCTCGTACGTCTCGCCGCCCGAGGTGATCCGGCTCGAGCCGCTCCGCATCCAGGCGACCAGGAACTCGTCGTCGACCTGGCTCTCGCTCCGCAGGTCGACCATGAAGCGTGACGAGCGCAGGGACATCCGCTCGTCACCGACGCCGGCGAAGTCCCAGTGGGCGTTCTCGTGGGTGCGACGGACCAGTGGTGCACGGAAGTCGTAGTCGCCCGTGAAGAACGCGAGCGCCTGGTCGACGTCGCTGCCGACCATCCGCCGGAAGTACCGCTGACCGGGCTGTTCGAGAGAAAGCACCATGGTCGAGAACCTACGACGGACCACCGACAAACTGCGTCAGGTCCTGACTCAGGGCTGCAGGATCGCCTGCCCCACGCTCTCGTCCAGGATCAGGTCCGTGATGAGTCCGGCGGCCAGCGCGCCCCGCAGCGAAGCCGCCTTCGACCGCCCGGCGACGACGCAGACCCGCCGCGGCGCACGCTTGATCGTGTCGAGGTCCGGAGCGCCGGCGCGGGCGTTCACCCCGATGTCCTTCCACGAGCCGTCGGCCCGGTAGAACACCGTCGAGACGTCCCCGACGACTCCGGCCTGCGTGAGCTCGTCACGGTCCTCGGGGTCGAGGTACCCGCCGGAGTACACGTGCGAGGGCACCGGGGCCTGCGGGGCACCGACACCGAACACGACGAGGTCCATCCGCTCGTGCAGGTCGAGCACACGGCGGATCGAGCGCTCCCGGAACAGGGCCTCCTTCGTCGCGGGGTCGTCGAAGAACGCCGGCACCGGGAACTGCTGCACGAACGCCCCGTAGGCCTCGCCGAACCGGCGCAGGATCTCGGACGCGTAGACGATGCCGGTGGTGCGGGTGTTCGCGGCGCCGTTGATCTGGACGATCGTCGAGCCGTGGGTGGTCTTCGGCACCAGGTAGCGGCTGACCGCGCTCACCGTCGAGCCCCACGAGATCCCGATCACCATGTTCGACTCGACGTACTGCGTCAGGATCCGGGCGGCGGACAGGGCCACCCGCTCGAGCCGGTCGACGTCGCTCGTGTGGTCCGGCACCGGGACGACGTGCGCGTGCACCCCGAAGCGGGAGCGGATGCTCCGGCTCAGCGCGGCGGCCTGGTCCAGGGGAGAACGGATCTGGATGTCGACGAGCCCGGTGTCCCTGGCGTACTTCAGCAGCCGCGACACCGACGAGCGCGAGGTGCCGAGTTCGTCGGCGATCGCGTCCATCGTCAGGTCCTGCAGGTAGTACAGGTGGGCGGCGCGCAGCGCCTGCTGCGTGCGCATGGGCTGAGCCGCATCGCTCATGGTGCTCCGATCTGTCGAACGCAACCATGCACGGACGTGCAGGGCCTCTGCAACCCCTGCCGCGCCTCCTGACCGCCGTGTCGGGCCTGGACGACACGTGTGCTGCACGTTCGTGCACGCGAGTTGCCCGCCCTGTCGAACGAGCGCACGATCGATCCTGACCCCACGAACAGACGAAGGAAGCGACGAACCATGTCGAAGAAGACACAGCCCCGGAACACGGTGACCGCCCTCACCGAGCGCCCGAACGCGCAGGTCCTCGTCGTCGGCGGCGGCATCAACGGCATCGCGACGTTCCGCGACCTGGCGCTCCAGGGCGTCGACGTCGCCCTGGTCGAGCGTGGCGACTACGCCTCCGGCGCCTCCGCGGCCTCGAGCCACATGATCCACGGCGGCATCCGCTACCTGGAGAACGGCGAGTTCCGCCTGGTGCGCGAGAGCGTGCAGGAGCGCAACGGCCTGATCCGCATCGCCCCGCACTACGTCAAGCCGCTGCAGACGACCATGCCGATCTTCTCGACGTTCTCCGGCATCATGAACGCCCCGCTGCGCATGCTGACGCACAAGCAGCGCTCCACCAAGGAGCGCGGCGCGATGCTGATCAAGATCGGCATGACGATCTACGACTCCTTCTCGCGCGACGGCGGCTCCGTCCCGAAGCACGTCTTCCGCACCAAGAAGGCCGCGCTCGAGGACATGCCCGCCCTCAACAAGGACCTGAAGTACACGGGTACCTACTACGACGCGAGCGTGCACGAGCCCGAGCGCCTGGCCCTCGACGTCCTGAAGGACGGCCTGGCCGCGGGAGCCGGGAGCGGCTCCGCCGCGACCGCCCGCGCCACGAACTACGTCGAGGCAGCCGGCACCCGCGACGGCGGCGTCCTGCTGCGCGACCGCGAGACCGGCGACGAGTTCGTCTTCACCGCCGACGTCGTGATCAACGCTTCCGGCCCCTGGACCGACCTGACGAACGAGGCGTTCGGCGGCGAGACGAAGTTCATGGGCGGCACGAAGGGCTCGCACATCGTCGTGCACAACGACGAGCTGCTCGAGGCCACGAAGGGCCGCGAGCTGTTCTTCGAGAACGACGACGGCCGCATCGTCCTCATCTACCCGCTCAAGGGCCGGGTGCTCATCGGCACGACCGACATCGACGCCGACCCCGCGAAGCCGGTCACGACGACCGACGAGGAGATCGACTACTTCTTCGGGCTCGTGAAGCACGTGTTCCCGCAGATCGACGTCACCCGCGACCACATCGTCTACAGCTACTCCGGCATCCGCCCGCTCCCCCGCCACGAGGACACCGCCCCCGGCTTCGTGTCCCGCGACTACCGGATCGTGGACACCCAGATCGCCGGGCTGCCGAAGTCGACCGTGCTGTCGCTGGTCGGTGGCAAGTGGACGACCTTCCGTGCCCTCGCGGCACACCTGTCCACGGAGGCGACCACCAAGCTCGGCATGAGCCGCAAGGTCGACACCACCGGCATGCCGATCGGCGGTGGCAAGGAGTTCCCGACCACCGACGCGCAGCGCGCCCTGTGGATCAAGTCGCACCGCGACGGCCTGGACGAGTCGCTGGTCGAGGGCCTGCTCGAGCGCTACGGCACCCGTGCCGCCGAGGTCGTGGACGTCCTGACCGACGGCCCGGTCGAGCCGCTCGAGTCCGACCCGTCGCTCACCCGCGCCGAGGTCGCGTACTTCGCCCGCCACGAGCAGGCCGTCCACCTGGTCGACGTCGTCCTGCGCCGCACGAACCTGGCGTTCGTCGGCGGGGTCACGATCGACCTGCTCGACGAGCTGGCCGACGTGCTCGCCGAGGCGCTCGACTGGACGACCGAGGAGCGCACGGACGAGGTCCAGCGCACGCTCGACGTGCTGCGTGAGTCGCACGGCGTGATCGTGCCGCTGACGTCGGCGTCGGCGTCGCAGCTCGCGTAGTCGACGCAAGGACAAGACGGACGGGAGGCCCGGTACCAGCTGGTACCGGGCCTCCCGTCTGTTCGTGGTCGCGTTCGCGAGCCGCTGGTCGCGTCGGCGACCCGCTGGTCGCGTCGGCGACCCGCTGGTCGCGTCGGCGACCCGCTGGTCGCGTCAGAAACGCTCGCCGGTGGGGTCGAGCGCCGTGCGGTCGATGAGCTGGTCGCCGCCGACCGGCTCGCCTTCCCAGTCGACCAGGCGCCAGCCGTTGGCGAACGAGCCCTCGAGCTCGACGATGCCGGTGTTCTCCAGGTGGCGCTTCGTGCCGAAGTGGTCCGGGGTGTTCTGCGCAGCCGCGCTCGCCCACGTGCGGATCGCGGCACCGTGGCTGACGGCGGCGGCGACAGCGACCCCGGTGGCCTCGATCTGCCGGACGGCGTCGTCGTAGCGCTCGAAGAACTCGGTGCCGCTCTCGGCACCGGGCATCCGGGTCGTCCGATCGCCGCCGGACCAGCCGTGCACGGTGGAGATGTAGGTCTGCACGGACACCTTGTCGCTCTTGCCCTGGGTGTCGCCCGCCTCGATCTCACGCAGGCCCGGCAGCACCACGGGCTCGAGGCCGAGCGAGGTCGCGAGGGGCGCCGCGGTGATCTGCGTGCGGATCATCGACGACACGAACAGTCGCTCGATCCCCCGGTCGGCGAGCGCTGCCGGCAGCGCGTCGGCCTGCTGCTGCCCGAGCTCCGTCAGCCCCGGTCCGGGCACCACGGCATCGAGGATGCCGTGCACGTTCGCGGGGGTCTGGCCGTGGCGGATGAGCAGCAGTCGCATGCCGCCACCCTACGGACCGCCGCTGACGTCAGCCCTGCCGGGTGTTCCAGCGGGGGTTCTTCTTGTTGATGACGTAGACGCGGCCGCGGCGTCGGACGACCTGCGAGCCGGGGATCTTCTTCAGGGCCTTGAGGGAGTTGCGGACCTTCACGACGAGCCTCCTTGTTGAGAACGGTTTTCAGTTACAGTAGCGGACATGCGTGCTGCTGCCATCACCCTCGTCACCGCCCTGCACCAGGTCGACGCCGACCGCGTCGCCGCCCGGATCTCGGACGGCCACCGGATGCACGTCGCCGGGAGTGCCTTCGCCACCGCCCGCGCCGTGGCCGACCGTGCCGACCAGCTCGACCGGGTCTGCGGACCCGACGCGGGCCACGGGCTCGTCGTCACCCTGCACCCGGGGGCCGATGCCCGAGCGGTCGGCATGCTGCTCGCCAACGCGGCACGGTCGGAGACCGGCGACGACCGGGTGCTGCGGCACGTCGTCGGGGTGCTGCGGGCCGACGACGTCGCGCACCTGCTGTGGTCGGACGTCGACGACGCCTTCGTGGCCGCGGACCGGATGGCCGCACTCGTCGAGTACGCGACGGTGATCGCCCTCGACCGCATCGAACCGCTGTCGGGCCGTCGGCGTCGGGCGCTCGTGTCGCTGCTGCACCGGATGGCGCCCCAGGCCGTGATCGTCGCCCTGCCAGCGATCCGCAGCGCCGCCGACCTGCCGGCGTCGAACGGTGGAGCCGCGCGGGTGCTCGCCACCGGTGCCGGCTGGATGCGGGCGCTGTCGAGCGGTGCGGACACCGGGCGCGAGGCCCGCGACGCCCTGGTCTCGATGCGTTACCGGGAGCCGCTGCCCTTCCACCCCGGACGGCTGTCGTCCGTCATCGCCGACGACCTGTCCGCCGGGGTGAACGGCCGCGTGCTGCGGTCGCGGGGGTTCTTCCGCCTGGCGTCCCGGCCGGACCACGTCGGCTCGTGGTCGAGCTTCGGTTCGATGCTCGCGCTCGACCCCACCGCGAACCCGTCGTGGGACGCCGACGCCCCGATCGGGCAGGCGCTGTGGTTCGTCGGCGAGCAGCTCGACGTCCGGGCGATCGAGCGGGCGCTCGACGGGGCGCTGCTCACGCCGTCGGAGCTGCTCGCCGGGCCGGACGTGTGGCGCGGCTGGCCTGACCCGTTCCCGGTGTGGCCCGCGGTGGACCCGGCGTCGGAGCACCGGCACGAGTGACGCGGGCTGGGGCGGGCTGGGGCTGGCTGGTGCGGGTGGGTGCGAGCGCGGGCCGGTGCGGACGCCGAACGACACTGTCGATGTCGTACGACGGCGACATCGTCGCTCCCCGAACGGTGCAACAGCCCGCGCACGCAACGAACGACGGAGTCGCTGTCGTACGACAACGACCCCGTCGTTCCACGTCGGCCGGACACACCCCGCCGACCGATCCCCCACGCGCGTCAGCGCGCTGGCACCCCCTCAGCCTCGCGCGCAGCAGCAGCCGCCGCGTCCTGCGCCGCGAACGGCAGGTCACCGAGGTCCAGGTGCGGGTTCGTGTCCTGCGTGAGCACGAGTTCCTTCGCCTCGTCCTCGGTCTCCACCGCCGGCATCGACCCGGGCAGCGGGCGCTGCGAGGACTCCTTCATGCAGAAGACACCGATCGCTCCGACGACGCTCATCGCCATCAGGAAGTACGCCGGCGCGAGCTCGTCACCCGTCGCGGTGAGCAGCGCCTGCACGATCAGGGGCGTGGTCCCACCGAAGACCGCGATCGCGATGTTGTAGGCGAACCCCATGCCGCCGTACCGCGTCGAGGTCGGGAACAGCGCCGGCAGCGACGCAGCCTGGTTCGACACCCACAGCGCCGTCATCAGCGCAAGCAGTCCGAGGCCGGCGAGCGTCGACCACTGCGCCCCGTGCCCGATGAGCATGAACGCCGGCACGACGAGCACGACCGTGGTGGCGGCACCGATCCACATCACGACGCGGCGGCCGAGGCGGTCGGAGAGCTTGCCGGTCAGCGGCAGCATCACCGCGAGCAGCAGGAGCACCGGGATCGTCAGCAGCGTGCCGTCGATGGCGGAGTACCCGAGCGAGTCGGTCAGGTACGTCGGCATGTACGAGGTCAGGGCGTAGCCCACGGTGTTCGACGCGGCGACGAGCATGATCGCGATGACGATCGGACGCCAGTGCTGGCGGACCATCGCGACGACGTTGGCCGGGCGCTCCCCCTCGAAGGACGCGCGGGACTCGGTCGCGGCCTCCTGCGCGGCCTGGGTCGCCTGGAACACCGGCGATTCCTCGATCCGCAGGCGGAAGTAGATGGCCACGACGCCGATCACACCGGCCGCCAGGAACGGGAACCGCCAGCCGTAGGCGGTCATCGCCTCGTCGCCGAGGGTGAGCTGCAGCACCGACACGACCGTGGCACCGAGCGCGAAGCCGAGGTAGCTGCCGAAGTCCAGGATGCTCGCGAAGAACCCGCGACGGCGGTCCGGGGCGTACTCGGTGACGAAGGTCGTCGCTCCGGCGTACTCACCACCGGTCGAGAAGCCCTGCGCGAGCTTCAGCACGACGAGCAGGATCGGGCCGAACACGCCGATCGTCGCGTACGCGGGGAGCGCCCCGATCAGGAACGTCGACGCCGCCATCATGATCAGCGTCGTCGCGAGCACCTTCTGCCGACCGATCCGGTCACCGAGGCGTCCGAACACGATGCCACCGAGCGGCCGCGCGATGTACGTCGCCGCGAACACCCCGAGGCTGAACAGGATCTGCACCGCGGGTTCGGCCGTCGGCAGGAAGACCTTCCCCATCGTGACGGCCAGGTAGCCGTACACACCGACGTCGTACCACTCCATGGTGTTGCCGACGACCATGCCGCTGACGGCTCGTCGCATCATGCTCTTGTCGACCACGGTGACGTCGCTCTCGCGCAGCCGTCGGTGCGGTCGGGGGTGGGTACTGCTGGGGTCGGAACCCATGCATCGCTCCTCGAGAAGATCGGTGGGCCGTCGGGAACCGGCCCAGAACAGCGAGCGACGTTACCGAGCAACCGAAATGTCATTGGCCGGTGATTCTCAGGGAACGGCGTGTCACCCGAACGGGGGTCGCCGCCGATCCGCACCAGTCCGGCGAACCCGGAAGCTGAGTAACGAGCCCGTAACATCGGCCCATGGCGATCGAACCGGAGACGAAGAACTGGACGTGGGTCATCGAGTCCGCGTGTCCCGAGTGCGGCTACGACGGCAGCGCGGTGACCGTCCGCGACGTGCCGGGCATCATCGACGAGAACACCGCAGGATGGCCCGCGATCCTCGGACGTGACGACGTGCGCGACCGCCCCGACGACCAGACCTGGTCACCGCTCGAGTACGGCGCCCACGTGCGGGACGTGCACCGGAAGATGGCGGAGCGCCTCGAGCTGATGCTCACCGAGGACGCCCCGACGTTCCCGAACTGGGACCAGGACGCCACCGCCGTCGAGGACCGCTACGGCGAGCAGGACCCCGCGGTCGTCGCCGAGGAGCTGCGGGAGTCGGCCGACCGCGCGGCCCGGGCCTTCGCGGCGGTGCCCGACGAGGTGCTCGAGCGCACCGGGCTCCGGTCCGACGGCAGCGCCTTCACCGTCGCGACGCTCGCCACCTACTACGCGCACGACCCGGTGCACCACCTGTGGGACGTGCGGCACACGCTCTAGACGTGGGGACCACCGGCCTGGAGGCGCGGTGCGGCCCCGCCCCGCGCCTCCAGGCCGTCGACGGTCGCCCCGCACCCGGGCGTACCTACCGAAACCGGGCGCACCTACCGAACCGGGCGTACCTACCGAAACCGGGCGTACCTACCGAAACCGGGCGTACCTACCGGAATCGGGCGTACCTGCCACGAAGAATCGACCAGGTATGCCCGAAAGCACCATCCATCGCACGCGTTATGGGAAGGAACGGGCACCGAGCCGGAGCGCTCAGGCGAGTGCGTCGAGCACGGCGCGCGCCGTCGCGGCGTCGGTCACCAGCTCGTTGACCAGCCCGCCCCGCACCGCGGCCACGATGCTCGTGACCTTGGCGCTGCCCACGGCGACCCCGACCGCGTGCGGCACGGTCGACAGGATCTCGCGCGAGGTCCGCACCATCCGGTCGCTGCCGGGGAACTCGATCGGCGAGCCGTCCGCGGCGTAGAAGTTCAGGCAGACGTCGCCGGCGGCACGGTCGAACGCCGCGTCCTCGACCGGGATGCCCCGGGCCAGGGCGTCCCGCGTGTGGGTCGGCGCCCCGATACCGAGGATCGCGCCCTTCGCCCGGCTCCACAGCCCGACGACGTGTTGGAACGCCGGGTCCTCGTCGAGCGTGGACCGCATCGCCGGGGACGGCAGCGCCTGGGCGAACAGGAACGCCGGGATCGCGCCGGAGTGTTCCGCGGCCGTCCGGGTGATCTCGTTCGTCTGGAACCACGGCATCGGGTCGGCCTGCCCGCCCACGGTGGGCACGAGCTGCACGCCGGGCATGGTCGGCATGCCGGACCGTGCGACGTCGTACACCGTGCGCCCCGACGACATCAGGACGGCGTCACCGGGGACGAGTCCCATGCCCTCGACCACGGCGGCCAGCGGTGCGGCCAGGTCGGCGCCGAGCGTGGCGGCGTGGGTGACCGCGGCGAGGTGGACGGCTCGGAGCCCGAGCACGACCTGCAGCCGTTCGGCGAGCGCCACGGTCTCGTCCTGGAACGGGTCGACGACCTCGATGCGGACGAGTCCGGCCTTGCGGGCCTCGGCCACGAGCCGCGAGACCGTCGGGCGCGAGACGCCGAGGCGCGAGGCGATCTCGACCTGCGTGGCGTCCTCGAGGTAGTACATCCGCGCCGCCTGGTAGACGGTGTCCAGCGGGAACCGGGTGCGGGCTCCGTCCGGGGTGGGGGTCTCGGCCGACATGGTGCGATGCTACCGCCACGCGCAACGCAGAAATTGTGTGCTGGACAGATGTCCACGGCCGTCGCAGACTGGTCCGGGAGCGCCCGGAACCTCGGGGCGCGGGAGGAGCACAGACATGACGTACCGTCTCGTGATCGGGTCCGACGACGCCGGGTTCGACTACAAGGAGATCATCAAGGCCGACCTGCTCGCCGACGAGCGGGTGTCCGACGTGCGGGACGTCGGCGTCGACGCGGACGGCCACACCGCGTACCCGCACGTCGCGGTCGACGCCGCACGGCTGGTGGCGAACGGCGAGGCCGACCGGGCGATCCTGATCTGCGGCACCGGACTGGGCGTGGCGATCAGCGCCAACAAGGTGCCGGGCATCCGCGCCGTCACCGCGCACGACTCCTACAGCGTGGAGCGCTCGGTCCTGTCGAACGACGCCCAGGTCCTCTGCATGGGGCAGCGGGTCGTCGGCATCGAGCTCGCTCGTCGTCTGGCGAAGGAGTGGCTCGGCTACGAGTTCGACCGTTCAAGTGCCAGCGCCGAGAAGGTCAACGCCATCTGCGAGTACGACGGCAGTGCTCCCGCGGGCGTCGACGCCCAGGCGTAGTCCCCGCGCAACGCCCAGCTGCCTGTCGGGGGCCGGACGTACCGTACCGACGACTCCAATGCTCCACGAGGGGAACCCGATGAAGAAGTCAGCCTGGCTGCCAGCCGTCATCGCACCGGTCGTCGTCGCCGGCGCCGTTGCCGCCCCGATGATCGCGAACGCCGCGAACGACCCGATCGCGGGGACGAACCCCAGCGCGGCGGCCGTCATCGCCAGCATCGCGAAGTCGTCGGACGCCCAGTACTCGGGGAAGCTCTCGCAGACGAGCGCGCTCGGCCTCCCCGAACTGCCGACGGGTTCGGGCGGCTCCTCGCTCGAGGGCGACGCCTCCGACGTGCTCGGGCTGCTCACCGCGTCGCACACCGCCCGGGTCTACGTCGACGGCCCCGACAAGCAGCGCGTCCAGCTGACGCAGCAGCTCGCCGAGCAGGACGTCGTCCGCAACGGCTCGGACGTCTGGACCTGGGACTCGAAGGAGCGCACGGCCACGCACGTGACCCTGCCGAGCGACACCGCGAAGGACCCGCAGGACGGCGCGACCACCCCGGCCGACATCGCGAAGCAGGCCATCGACGCGATCACCCCGACCACCACCGTGTCGAAGCCGACCGAGGTCAGCGTCGCCGGACACGACGCCTGGCAGATCACCCTGACGCCGAAGTCGTCCGACACCCTCGTCGGAGCCGTCCGGTTGGCCGTCGACCAGCAGACCGGACTCCCGCTCCGCGCGAGCGTCCAGGCCGCAGGCGCGGACGACCCCGCGGTGCAGGTCGGGTTCACGAGCCTCGACTACGGCGCCCCGGCGGCCCGGCTCTTCGACTTCACCCCGCCGTCGAACGCCAAGGTCACCGAGAAGGACCTGTCCGACGCCGGATCCCACGCGAAGGGCGAGCACGGCGACCGCCGTGGCACCCCGAGCGGTGACGAGCCGACCTTCACCGGCACGGGCTGGAGCACCATCGCCGAGCTCCCCGCCGGCACGGTGGACCGGTCCGGGCTCGAGGGCGAGGCCTCCGGCCTGCTCGACCAGCTGACCAAGCCCGTCGACGGTGGCCGTGCCGTGCAGACGTCGCTCGTCTCGGTCTACCTGACCGACGACGGCCGAGTGCTCGCAGGTGCAGTGCCGGTCGCCTCCCTGGTCGACGCCGCGAAGTGAGCGCGGACGACCACGAGGTGCGCACCGCCGACCGCGGGGCGAGCACGGCCGACCGCGAGGTGAGCACGGCCGACCGCGGGGCGAGCACGGCGGCACCGGCGCCGGACCTGGCGATCCGCACCACGGGCCTCCAGAAGGTGTTCCGCAAGCAGCGCGCGGTCGACGGGATCGACCTGGCGGTGCCGCGCGGCGCGGTGTTCGGGTTCCTCGGGCCGAACGGTTCCGGCAAGACCACCACGATCCGGATGCTGCTCGGGCTCTCGAGCGCGAGCGGCGGCACCATCGAGCTGCTCGGCGAACCGATGCCGAAGGCGCTGCACGACGTCCTGCCCCGCGTCGGCGCGCTCGTCGAGGGGCCGGCCTTCTACCCGTACCTGTCCGGCCGGGCCAACCTGCAGCGCTTCGACGCCGCCGACCCCACCTCGGACCCGCGCACCCGCAAGGCCCGCGTCGCCGATGCCCTCGACCGCGTCGGGCTGACCCACGCGGCGGACAAGAAGGCGCACGCGTACTCCCTCGGCATGAAGCAGCGGCTCGGGCTCGCGAACGCCCTGCTGTCCCCGCGCGACCTGCTGGTGCTCGACGAGCCGACCAACGGCCTCGACCCGCAGGGCACGCGCGAGGTCCGCAACCTCATCCGCTCCCTGGCCGACGACGGCACCACGGTGTTCGTGTCGAGCCACCTGCTCGCCGAGATCGAACAGGTCTGCACGCACGCAGCCGTCATGCGGACCGGCAAGATCGTCGCGCAGGGCCCCCTCGACGAGCTGCGCGCAGCCGGCGCCCGGACCGTGACCGTGCGGACGCCCGACGTCGGGCAGGCCGGTTCCGTCCTCACCCGACTCGGGCTCACCCCGCGGCACGACGGCGGGGCCGACGTGCTGGTGGCCGACCTGCCGAACGAGCTGCTGCCCGAGACGATCACCTCGGAGCTCGTGCGCGCCGACGTCCGGGTGCGCGGCCTGACGGTGGGCGGCGGCACCCTCGAGGACCTGTTCGTCGCACTCACCGGAGAGGGATTCGATGTCGCAGCCTGACGCGGCCGTGCGGGACCTGCCCGTCCGCCGCCGGCAGCGCCCGTTCGCACTGCTCGGTTCCGAACTCGCGCTGGTGTTCCGGCGTCGCCGCACCTGGGCGATGCTCGGGGCACTCGCGCTCGTGCCGATCCTGATCGCGGTCGCCGTGAAGCTCACCACCGACGGCGACGACGGCGGGCCGGCGTTCCTGGGCGACATCACCAACAACGGCCTGTTCGTCGCGTTCACCGCACTGACCGTGTCGATCCCGCTGTTCCTGCCGCTGACCGTCGGCGTCGTCGCCGGTGACACCGTCGCGGGCGAGGCCAGCCACGGCACGATCCGCTACCTGCTCGTCGCGCCGACGGGCCGTGTGCGGTTCATCCTGGTGAAGTTCGCCGGTGCCGTCGCCTTCTGCCTGGCCGCCACCCTGCTGGTGGTGCTGGTCGGTGCGGCGATCGGCGCCGTGCTGTTCCCGATCGGCCCGGTCACACTGCTGTCCGGCACCCAGGTGGGCGGCTGGTCGTACGCCGGCCGTGCCCTGCTGCTCGCGCTGTACGTCGCGATGTCGATGCTCGGGCTCGTGGCGATCGGCATGTTCACGTCGACGCTGACGAACGTGCCGGTCGGAGCGATGGCCGCGACGGTCGTGCTCGCCGGGGCGTCGCAGGTGCTCGACCAGCTCCCCCAGCTCGACTGGCTGCACCCGTTCCTGTTCTCGCACCAGTGGCTCGGGTTCGGTGACCTGCTGCGCGACCCGATCTCGTTCGACTCGTTCGGGTCGAACGCGGTGCTGCAACTCGGGTACGTCGTGGTGTTCGGGGCGCTGGCCTACAGCCGGTTCGCCTCGAAGGACATCCTGAGCTGACGCGGCAGGGGCCCGGCACGAAGGTGTCGGGCCCCTGCGACGCGCAGCTCGTTCAGCTCGTGGGCGACGCCGATCCGCCGGCCATCGTCTCCGTGTCGGTCCCCCGCGCATCGGCGTACCGGTCGCGCAGGTCACGGGCCTTCTCGGAGCGGTACCAGTCGAGCCGCGCCCCGGTCTCCACCGTCTGCATCCCGATCACGACCTTGCCGCGGGACTTCATCTCCGCCAGGTCCTCGTACGCCTCGACGATGTACTCGAACGGGTAGAAGCCCGAGATCAGGACCTGCACGCGGCGGTCCTGCACGGCCTTCGCCAGCAGGGTGAGCAGCTCGCGGGTCTCCTCGTCCTCGGCGGGTGCACGGAGGAACCGGACCTCGATGTCCCGGCGCTCCTCCGACGACACGAACCGCTCCTGGCCGACGCCGAGACGTTCGGCCAGCAGCTCGGCGTTGCTCTCGCCGTGGTTGTCGATGAACGCGGTGATCGGCCGACCGTCGGCGATGTCGCGGATGCGGTCTTCCTCGCCCTCGCCGTACGCGACGGGCAGCGTGCCGATCTGTCGCAGGTAGTCGTGGTTGCGGGGGCTGCCGAGGGCGATCACGGTCGCGCCGGCGTCGTGCGCCAGCTGGCACTCGATGTGTCCGACGCCACCGGCTGCGGCCGAGATCACGACGGTGTCCTGCGGTCCGAGCCGGAGCGACCGGACGACCGACACCGCGGTGCAGCCCGCCAGGTACAGGCCGCCGGCGACCTCCCACCCGACGTGCTCCGGCTTCTTGATGACGGCGCCGCGCGGCACCGCGATCCAGGTGGCGTGGGCGCCGCCGGTCGGCGCGTGCCCCATGACCTCGTCGCCGATCCGGAGGTCCTTCACGCCGTCGCCCCGCGCGCGCACGATGCCGGCGAAGTCGACGCCCTGGTGTGCGGGGAACTCGAGGTCGACGTGGTCGCGGAGCTTCCCCTCGCGCAGGAACCGCTCGATGTGGTTCAGGCCCGCGGCCACGATCTCGACGACGATCTCGCCCGGTCCGGCCTCGGGCTTCTGCTGGGGGACGAGCTCGACGACGTCGAAGTCGCCGTACCGGTCGTACTGCACTGCACTGCCGACTCGCATGGGTGCTCCTTCGCTCCAGGTGTGCGTCCGTGCTACTCGGTGTTCCCGCACGCAACCCGAAGACGTGGGGTACCGCGGCTGTGGACGTGACCAGACGACGGACTGGAGGCCCGTGGCGGCGCCGCCACGGGCCTCCAGTCCGTCGTCACGCGCGTCCACGGCGCGTGGGGACCGGGCTCAGTGCTTGCCGGCGGCCGCGATGACGGCGCGGACCGTCTCGGGGTCGAGGCGGAACGCCCGCGGGTCGGCGTCGCCCCGGGGCACGCGGACCGGTGTCGACCAGACGGAGCCGTCCGCGGCGACGTCGACGACGAGTGCGCCGCTGTCGACGACGGCCGATTCCTCGTCGTACGGCCCGACGACGTCGGTGTCGTTCGAGACACCGGGGGCGACGAGGACCGGGACGCCTGCGAGCGATCCGGCGAAGTGGTGGTGGTAGTGGCCGGCGAGGACGACCCGCACGTCGGAACCACGGATGACGTCGGCGAGCGCCTCGGGGTTCTGCAGGCGGAGGGCCTCGTGCAGCTCGGTCGGGGCGGGCAGCGGCGGGTGGTGCAGGACGACGACGGTGCCGTGCGGGGCGTCGTCCGGGGCGCTGTGGGCGTCTTCGGCCAGGACTGTGCGCAGGTGCTCGAACGCCGTGTCGCTGAGCTCGCCGTACCCGGCACCCGGGACGCTCGTGTCGACGGTCACGATCCGACGCCCGGCGACGACCGACTGCCCGGAGACCGGCACCGTCGGCGGCAGGTACTCCATCGTGTGCATCAGCGCCGTGCCGCCCTGGCCCAGGACGTGCCCGTTCGCCAGGACCTGGCGGAAGCCCGCGCGCAGGTCGTGGTTGCCGGGGACCACGACGAAGGCCGCACCGTGCCGCTCCGCCCAGCCGCCGACGCGGTCCCGCACGGTCGCGTAGGACTCGGGGCTGCCGTCCTCGGAGACGTCGCCGGACACGACCACCAGCCCGATGCCGGGCACCTGGTCGACGTGGGCGAGCAGCCGTTCGAGCGCGGCCGTGGTGTCGACCGCGCCCTGGTGCAGGGCGCCGTCGCCGGTCAGGTGGGTGTCGGAGAGGTGGAGGATGCGGAGGGTCCCGGATGCTGGCGGCTGCATGGGTCCACGGTAGCCACGGCCCCCGTCAGTCCGGTGCTGCGGGCACTTGGTGAGCAGGAATGGTCGGGTCGCGCCAGCGGACCCGACCATTCCTGCTCACGAAGTCTGCGTCCGACCGTCAGTCCGGTGCTGCGGCCAGCTGGTCCTCGAGGTTGAACACCTCGGGCAGCACCCGCGCCGTCTGGTCGGCGCGCCCGGTGGCCCCGGCGAAGAGGTCCTGCATGTGCGCCTCCCACGCCGTGGCCACCTCGGACGCGGCGAGCGCGGCGTCCGCATCGACCACAGAGTCCGTCTCGTAGTACCCGATGAGCAGCCCGTCGTCGTCGAGGAACAGCGAGTAGTTCCGCCGCCCCGCCGCCGCGATCGCCCGGAGCATCGCCGGCCACACGGCGGCGTGCCGCTCGCGGTAGGCGTCGAGCAGCTCGACCTGCACCTGCAGCCGGAAGCAGACGCGGGTCACCGTCCGGCCTGTTCGCGGCGACGCTGCTCGGCGTCGTGGACGGTTCGCTCGTCGGCGGTGCGGACCGTCCCGGTGACGGTGGTGACGGTGCCGTAGCGCTCGGCTTCGATCGCCTCGAGGGTCTTGCCCTGGGTGCGCGGCGCCCAGATCGTGCCGACGAGGAACGACAGCGCGAGCAGCCCGAGGATCAGGCCGCCGAGGGCCCGCAGCCCGATGTCCGACAGCAGCAGCGGGAACCAGATGCTCAGCAGTCCGACCATGACGCGGGCGGCCAGGAACAGCACGCCCTGGGCGCTGGCGCGGTACCGGGTGGCGAAGAGCTCGCTCGTCCACAGGCCGTAGAACGCCTGCGCACCGATGCCCGACGAGATGCCCCACGCCACGGCGAAGAACAGCAGGGTGCCGAGGTTGGCGGGCGCGTAGATGAGCACGGCCCACGCGATGATCGCCAGCACGGCCCCGGCGGCGTAGAGCGCGCGTCGGCTGACCCGGTCGGCGTACCGCATGAAGCCGAAGTACGTCGCGGCCACCGTGCAGCCCCAGACCAGGATCTGCAGTCCGTACTGCTCGGTGACGCTCGTGACCCCGGTCGCCGCGTACACCCGGGGCTGGAAGATGCCGGCCTGCCCGGCGACGGTGTTCCAGAGCGCGTAGACGCCGAACAGGAACAGCATCGCGGTCAGGTTCTTCCGGCGGCTGAACAGCTGCGTGATCCCGTGGAAGAAGTTCGCCGTACCGGTGGCCGCGCGCTCGTCCTTCCAGATCGCCGACTCGGGCAGCCCGCGGCGGAGCCACCACACGATCGCGGCGACGACGAACAGGTGGGCGAAGATGAGGCGGCTGCCGAGCAGGCCGAGCGGTGCCGCGGCGATCGCCAGGGCGAACCCGACCATCGGCCCGATCGACCACGCGAGCTGTGCCGTGCCGACGTGGGCCGCACGCTTGTCCGCGGGGGCCTGCTCGGCGATGTAGGTCCAGCTCGCCGGGACGCCCGCGCCGACGGCGATGCCGGTCAGGATGAAGCCGACCAGGAGCATGCCGTAGCTGCCGGCGAACACCGCGAGCAGGATGCCGAGCATGTAGAGGAGCAGGTCGTACGTGTAGATGAACTTCCGGCCGTACCGGTCGCACAGCGGTCCGCCGACGATCGCGCCGACGGCGGCACCGAAGGCGTTCGCGGACAGGCTCGCGAGCAGGCCGACCTCGAGGTCGCCGATCCGGAACTCCGCCTGCCACAGGCTGAGGCTCGTGGCGATCGCGATGATCGACCCCGACTCGATGTAGTTCGACATGGCCACCGAGACGGTGGCCTTCCAGCCCGTGGTGTTCCGGGCTCCGATGCGGACCGCCATTGGTCCTCCGTTCGCGTGTTCGTCGGTGAATCGTTTCAACGGGACGACGAGGACGATAGCGCTCCGGTGTGCGCGCTGGCAAGAGCGGGTTCGCCGGGCTGCTCTTCGCACCGTGCGAGGGGACGCTCGCCCCACGCGAGGTTGCGCCTCGCACCGTGCGAGGGGGCGTTCGCCCCGCGCGAGGTTGCGCCCGCACCGTGCGAGGGGGCGCTCGCCCCGTGCGAGGGGGCGCCTCGCACCGTGCGCGGGGGCGTTCGCCCCGTGCGAGGTTCCGCACTCCGTGCGAGCCTTTCCACCCCGCACCGAGTGCGGAACCTCGCACCGGCCGCGCGCCTTGCACCAGCCGCGCGCCTCGCACCAGCCTTGCGCCTCGCACCGTGCGCGGGGCAGTCGACGCGACCACCCCACGGACGGGAGGCCCGGCACCGGCCCGCCCCGCGCCTCCCGTCCGCGTTTTCCACAGATCACGGCGCGGGCCGACCGCGCGGACCGCGCCGATGCCAGGATGGCCACATGGCGGTCAGTGTGCGAGAGGTGGCAGCGCTCGCGGGCGTGTCCCTCGGCACGGTGTCGAACGTGCTGAACCGCCCCGACAAGGTCGCTCCCGGCACGGTGGAACGCGTGCAGTCGGCGATCGCGACGCTCGGGTTCGTGCGCAACGACTCCGCACGGCAGCTCCGGGCCGGACGCAGCTCCACCGTCGGGCTCATCGTGCTCGACGGCGGCAACCCGTTCTTCACCGACGTCGCCCGGGGCGCCGAGGACGCCGCGATGGACAACGGCCTCGCGGTGCTGATCGGCAACTCCGACGAGTCGACCGACCGCGAACGCACCTACGTCGACCTGTTCGAGGAACGCCGTGTCGCCGGACTCCTGATCTCCCCCGCCGGCGACGACCTGTCCCGGCTCGCGCGGCTGCGTGACCAGGGCACCGCCGTGGTGCTGGTGGACCGTCGCGCCGACGACGAGCACTTCGCCTCGGTCTCGGTCGACGACATCGCCGGCGGCCGCATCGCGGTCGAGCACCTCGCGGCGATCGGCCGCACCCACATCGCCTTCGTCGGCGGGCCGTTCGGCATCCGCCAGGTCGCCGACCGGCACGCCGGGGCACTCGCCGCCGCACAGGCCGCGGGCATCCGGCTCGAAGCCCTGCCGACCACCTCGCTGTCCGTGCTCGAGGGGCGCCGCATCGGCGAAGCGATCCAGGCACGGCCGGCCGCCGAACGCCCGGACGCCGTCTTCGCCGCCAACGACCTGCTCGCCGTCGGGCTCGAACAGGCCTTCATCATGCGCGGCACCATCGCGGTGCCCGAGCAGATCGCCATCGTCGGCTACGACGACATCGCGTTCGCCGAGTCCGCCGTGGTCCCGCTGACGTCGGTGCGGCAGCCCGCGCAGGACCTCGGTCGTCGCGCGATCGAACTCCTGACGAAGCAGGTCGAGCAGGGGCAGGACATCGACCTCGAGCACGTGGAGTTCACACCGGAGCTCGTGGTGCGGCAGTCCTCCGTCGCCGACGCCTAGGGCGCGGTCCGGACAGGGCTCCCCCGCCGCCTACGATCGGAGCATGGTGCATGTCCCCCGGCGCGACGGTCCGCCGAGCGTGCACCACGTCGCAGCCCGGGCCGGGGTCTCGCTCGCGACCGTCTCGAACGTCCTGAACCACCCCGAGCGGGTCGCCGACGCGACCGCCGCACGCGTGCGGGACGCGATCGACGCGCTCGGGTACACGCCGAACCGCAACGCCCGGGCGCTGGTGTCCGGCAGCACGCGCGCGATCGGTCTGGTGGTGATGTCGCTGCGGAACTCCCTGTTCAGCGACATGGTCAACGGCGCACAGCTGGCCGCACGGGAACGCGGCTTCACCCTGCTGATCGCCAGCAGCGAGGACGACCTGCAGGCGCAGGGCGAACACCTCGCCTACCTCGAGAGCGCCCGGGTGTCGGGGATCCTGCTCGCCTCGATGACGGAGTCCCGCGACCAGGTCGAGGTCGCGCGGCGCCACGGCCGGCCCGTCGTGTACGTCAACTACGAACCGACCGAACTCGACGCGTGCGCGGTGGTCGTGGACAACGAGCAGGCCGGGTTCCTGGCGGCCGAGCACCTGATCGACCGCGGCTGCCGACGCATCGGGTTCGTGAGCGCCCGTCCGGACCTGCAGCCCGTCGACCGCCGACGGGCCGGGGTGCTGCGGGCCGTCGCGGCGCACCCCGGGGTCGAGCTCGTCGACGTCGACGCCGGGGACATCGACCCGCCGGGTGGCACCGACGCCGGGCTCCGCATCGCCCGGATGCCCGAGGACGAACGCCCCGACGGGGTGCTGGGTGTGACCGACCTGCTCGCGATGGCCGTCGTCTCCGAACTCCGGGCCGCCGGGATCCGCGTCCCCGAGGACATCCCCGTGTCGGGCTGCGACCACAACTCCGTGGCGTGGGGCGGTGCGGTGCCGCTGACCTCGGTGACGATGCACGGCTCGGAGATGGGTGCGGCCGCGGTGGAACTGCTGCTCGAGGAACTCACCGACCCGATGCACGTGCACCGGACCGTCGTGCTCGGCAGCGAGCTGGTGCCGCGCGAGAGCACGCTCGGTCGCGAGGGCGCGGCCGCAGCAGCCGCCGCGGCCGCCGTCGGGGGCACGATCACGTCGAGCGACCCGAGGCGCACCGAGGCCTGACCGGCGGCGGACCGACCCGCGAGAGCGACACATCCAAAGGTGGCCACGCCGTCCGGTCCACCAGAGCGACAGATCGGCGCGAACGTTCGGCGGCGCACTGTCGCTTTCGCGGGCCACGGGTCGCGGACAGCGCGCCGGCGCGCACGAGGCGACGCGGGCCCGCGAACGCGACCGGGCAACGGACGGGAGGCGCGGGGCGGGGCCGGCACGGGCCTCCCGGCCGGCGGCCGGCGCGACCACCGCACGGTGCAGCACCGCGCGTCGGTTCGGTGCGAGGTGCCGCACTCCGTGCGAGCCCGCGAGCCCTTCACGGAGTGCGGAACCTCGCACCAGACGAGTGGACGAGCGAGCGAGCTGCGGGATCGCGTAACGAAATCGGCACAGCGATTGACACGCTTCAATCCGCGTGGTTCCATCCTGATTGAAACGTTCTAAAACGCAGTAACCGGACCCCGCGACGGCGCGGGATCCGGGTCCGTTTCACCCGGGGTACCCCAGCCCCGGGCCTTACGAGGAGGTAAGGAATGTCAGTTCGTTCCGTGACCAAGCGCGCGATCGCCATCGGCGGCGCAACGGTCCTGATCGGCGGGCTCGCAGCGTGCTCGTCCGGCGGCTCCGCCGACGAAGGCGGCGGCAAGGTCGAGATCACCTACCAGGCCGACAACGCCCCGGCCACCGCGGCCACCGCGAAGCCGCTCATCGAGGCCTTCGAGAAGGCCAACCCCGACATCACCGTCAAGTTCGACACCCGACCCCAGGGCACCGACGGCGACAACCTGATCAAGACCCGCCTGTCGACCGGCGAGGCCGCCGACGTCTTCAACTACAACTCCGGCTCGCTCATGCAGGCCCTCAACCCGGACAACACCCTGGTGGACCTGTCCGACGAGAAGTGGGCGGGCGACGTCGACCCGCAGTTCACCAAGGTCGTCAGCACCGACAAGGGCATGTACGGCGCCCCGTTCGGCACGAGCTTCGGCGGTGCGGTGCTCTACAACACGAAGGTCTACGACGACCTCGGCCTCAAGGTCCCGACCACGTGGGACGAGTTCATCAGCAACAGCGAGAAGATCAAGGACGCCGGCGACGTCGCCCCGATCATCCAGACCTACGGCGACACCTGGACGAGCCAGCTGTTCGTCCTCGGCGACTTCGCGAACATCACCGCGCAGGACGAGAAGTGGGCGGACGACTACACCGCCAACAAGGAGTCCTACGCCGACGAACCCGCACTCGCCGGGTTCCAGCACCTCGCCGAGGGCAAGGACAAGGACCTCTACAACGAGGACTACGCCTCGGCCACGCAGGCGAACGGCCTGAAGATGCTGGCCGACGGCACCGGCGCGCAGTACCCGATGCTCACGAACGCGATCTCCGCGATCCAGCAGGACTCCCCCGACGCCGTCGACGACATCGGCGCGTTCGCCCTGCCGGCCGAGGACGCCGCGGACACGAACCTGACGATCTGGGAGCCGAACGGCCTTTACATCCCGAAGACGACCACCGGTGACAAGCTGGCGGCGGCGAAGAAGTTCATCGCCTTCGCGAACTCCACCGAGGGCTGCCAGGTGCAGAACGACACCGGCACCCCCGCCGGCCCGTACGTCATCTCGACGTGCTCGCTGCCGGACGACGTGCCCCCGATGATCGACGACCTGCAGAAGTACCTGGACGACGGCAAGGCGAGCCCCGCGCTCGAGTTCCTGTCCCCGATCAAGGGCCCGAACCTCGAGAAGATCTGTGTGCAGGTCGGCTCGGGCATCACCACCGCGAGCAAGGGCGCCGACCAGTACGACGACGACGTCGTCCAGCAGGCACAGCAGCTCGGCATCAAGGGCTGGTGATCGGTGTGACCGCGACCCTCACGACGGCGGTGGCCCCGCCGCAGACACGCAAGGCCGGCCGCCCCGGACCAGCGCGCAAGCGGATGCGCTCGTTCTACCCCGCGTGGTTCTTCATCCCCGCGATCGCGCTGTACGTCGTGTTCTTCGCGGTCCCGACCTTCGCCGGGTTCTACTTCTCGCTCACCCGCTGGACGCTGTTCGACCAGACCTTCATCGGCTTCGACAACTTCGTCCGGTTCTTCCAGGACCCGCAGCTCGTCTCCGGGTTCGTGCACACCTTCCAGTACGGGTTCGTGACGAGCGCGGCGAAGGTGGTCCTCGGACTCGCCCTCGCCCTGCTCCTCACGTCGCCCGTGCTGGGGCGCGGCTACCTGCGGGCGGTCGTGTTCTTCCCGGTGCTCGTGTCGACCATCGGCATCGGCATCACGTTCAAGGCGCTGATGGACCCGTTCCACGGGATCATCAACGGCGTGCTGGGTTCGGTCGGCCTGCCCACCCCCGGGTGGCTGACCGACCCGGCGCTCGCCCTGTGGAGCGTCGCCGCGGTGGACGTCTGGAAGGGCGTCGGCATCGCGACGCTCATCTTCATCGCCGGCATCGTGGCGATCCCGCAGGAGTACTTCGAGGCGGCACGGGTCGACGGCGCGAGCGCGTGGTCGATCTTCCGGAACATCACGTTGCCGCTGTCCCGCCCCGCGATGGGCACGGTCATCATCCTGTCGCTCATCGGCGGTCTGCGGTCGTTCGACCTGATCTGGGCGATGACCGGCGGTGGGCCGGGGTTCACCAGCGACGTGATCGCGAGCGTGATCTACAAGCAGTACCAGGCCGGGTTCTACGGCCTGTCCACCGCCGGCAACGTGGTCCTGTTCGTCGTCGTCACGGCGATCATGGTCCCCGTCTCGTGGCTCCTCAACCGCAAGGAGGCGGACCTGTGACCGCCGTCACCACCCCCGGGACCGGTCACGCACCGGCGTCCGGCAGCCGCCGCCCGACACCGGCGAGCCGCAACCGCCACCCCGGGCGTGCCCGCCGGTGGATCATCGGCTCGATCGCCATCGTCGTCAGCTTCGTCGTCTTCCTGGTGCCGTTCGTCTTCGTCCTGCTCCAGGCCGCGAAGAACCCCGCCGAGGCGAACCAGCTCGGCTTCAGCCTGCCGACGGACTGGCAGCTGTGGCAGAACCTGCAGGCGGTGTTCCAGAGTGGCGACGGCGGGATCCTCCGCGCGTTCTGGAACAGCGCCCTGCTCACCGTCGGCAGCGTCACCGTCATGGTCGTGTTCTCCGCGATGGTCGGGTACGTCCTGCAGCGGCGGCCGAGCAAGTGGAACGGGCTGATCAACTTCTTCGTGCTGGCGGGGCTCATCGTGCCGCCGGCGATCGTGCCGACCATCTGGGTGCTGCAGGGGCTCAACCTGTTCAAGACCATGGGCGGGATGATCCTCATCGAGGCGACCTTCGGCCTGTCGTTCTGCATCCTGCTGTTCCGGGCGTTCGTCGCGACGATCCCGAAGGAACTCGACGAGGCCGCCGTGCTCGACGGTGCCGGCCCGATCCGCCTGTTCTTCGGGGTGGTGCTGCCGCTGCTCAAGCCGGTGATCATCACGGTCGTGCTCGTGCAGTCGGTGACGGTGTTCAACGACTTCACGAACCCGCTGTACTTCCTGCCGGGGTCCGAGAACGCGACGGTGCAGCAGACGCTCTACGCGTTCCAGAGCCAGTCGGTCAGCCAGCTCAACCTGCTGTTCACCGACGTGCTGCTCATCACGATCCCGCCGCTGATCCTCTACGTCTTCTTCAACCGTCAGATCGTCGCCGGCATGACCAGCGGCGCCGTCAAGGGCTGACCGCGCACCCCGGCCGGGAGGCGCGCCCCGCCTCCGCCACACCGCCCACCCGGGCGGACGGCCGGGCCCACGACCCCCGCACCGGTCGACGACGACCGGTCGCGTGAAAGGACCACCACATGACCACCTGGACCGCACCGTTCATCGCGGCCGACACGGACCTCGGCAGCGCCCCGATCCTGCGTCGGGAGTTCCCCCTCGACGACGGCCACGGCGCCGTCACCGCCGCCACCCTCGACGTCAGCGCACTCGGCGTCGTCGAGGCCTGGCTCGGCGGGCAGCGCGTCTCCGACCACCTGCTCGAACCGGGCTGGACGAGCTACGAGTGGCGCATCCGCGTCGTCTCGCACGACGTCACCGAGCACCTGTCCGACACGCTCCCCGGCCAGCCGGCCGTGCTCGCGCTCGTCGTCGGCAACGGCTGGGCCGCCGGACGACTGGCCTGGGGCGGCGGTGGCGGCTGGTACACCGACGAGCGTGCCGGGTTCGCCGAGCTCCGGATCACCTTCGCCGACGGGCACGAGCAGCACGTCGCGACCGACACCGACTGGCAGGCCCTGTCGAGCGCGATCACCGCGGACCAGCTCTACGACGGGCAGGACATCGACGCCCGGCTCCGCGACGGCTCGTTCCTGACGCCCGGCGAGGTCACCGTGCCGAGCGTCGACGGCCACCGGGGGCGGACGAGCACGGTGCACACGGTCGACATCGGCGAGCGCGAACTCGTCGCCGACACGGTGCCGCCGGTGCGCCCGCTCGCCGAGATCGCCCCGGTGGCGATCTGGACGAGCCCGTCGGGAGCGACCCTGCTCGACTTCGGCGTGAACCTGGTCGGGTGGCTCCGGATCACCGCGACCGGCCCGGCCGGCACCGTGCTCACCCTGCAGCACGCCGAGGTGCTCGAGCACGACGAGCTCGGCACCCGCCCCCTACGCACCGCGAAGGCGACGGACCACTTCACCCTGCGCGGTGACAACGAGCCCGAGACGTTCGAGCCCCGGTTCACGTTCCACGGGTTCCGGTACGCGCAGGTCGACGGCTGGCCGGGCACCCACGACGAGCTCCGCGCCGCGGTCACCGCCGTGCAGGTCGGGTCGGACCTCACCCGCACCGGCACGTTCGCGTCGAGCCACGAGCTGCTGAACACGTTCCACGACAACGTCATCCGGGGCATGCAGGGCAACTTCCTGAGCGTGCCGACGGACTGCCCACAGCGCGACGAGCGACTCGGCTGGACGGGTGACATCGCCGCGTTCGCCCCGACGGCCTCGTACCTGTTCGACACGCGGACGTTCCTGGCCGACTGGCTGCGCGACGTCTGGCTCGAGCAGCAGCACGCCGACGGGGTCATCCCGTTCGTGGTGCCGGACGTGCTGAAGTACTCCCCCGCCGAGGACTTCGGCACGCCCGACGCGACCGCCGTGTGGTCGGACGCCGGCGTCTGGGTGCCGTGGACGCTGTACCAGGCGTACGGCGACACCGCGGTGCTCGAGGAGCAGTTCGACTCGATGGCCGCACACCTGCGCCGGGTCCGTGACCACCTGTCACCGGAGGACCTGTGGGACACCGTGTTCCAGTTCGGCGACTGGCTCGACCCGGACGCCCCGCCTGAGGCCCCGGCCGACGCGAAGGCCGACAAGGGCGTCGTCGCGACGATCTGCGCCTACCGGTCCGCGACGATCGTGGCGGACGCGGCGGAGCTGTTGGGTGGTCACGAGGCGGAAGCAGCGGAGTTCCGGGAACTCGCCACGCGCCTCCAGGCCGGGTTCCGCACCCACTACCTGCAGGACGACGGGCGGATCCTGTCGGACGCGACCACGGTGTACACGCTGGCGATCGTGTTCGGGATCCTGTCCGAGCAGGAGCAGGCCGTGGCCGGCGAGCGTCTCGCCGAGCTGGTCGAAGCGTCCGGGTACCGGATCTCGACGGGCTTCGCCGGGACCCCGTTCATCACCGACGCGCTGACGCAGACGGGCCACCTGGAGGACGCCTACCGGCTGCTGCTGCAGACGGAGTGCCCGTCGTGGCTGTACCCGGTGACGATGGGCGCGACGACGGTGTGGGAGCGGTGGGACTCGATGCTGCCGGACGGCACGATCAACCCGGGTGAGATGACCTCGTTCAACCACTACGCACTCGGTGCCGTGGCGGACTGGATGCACCGGGTGGTGGGTGGCCTGTCGCCGCTGTCGCCGGGGTACTCGGCCGTCCTGATCGCGCCGCAGCCGGGCGGTGGCCTGACGTGGGCGGAGACGTCGCTCGACACCGTGCACGGGCACGTCGCCGTGCGGTGGGAGCTCGTCGACGGGGAGTTGCGCGTCCGGGCGACCGTGCCCGAGGGCGTCTCGGCCGTGGTGCGCCTGCCGGGTGCACCCGAGCAGCGGGTCGGCGCGGGGACCCACGACCTCCACGCCCCCGCCGCCGTCCCCGCCGCGTAGGGCCTTGGCTCGCAAAACACCGGTGTTCGCGCGTCGAACCCCCGAACGCGCGTGTTCAACACGTGAACACCGGTGTTTTGCGGCACCACCCACGGCACCACCCGCGGCACCACCCACCCACCACGGTTGCGGCAAGCCGCCGCGCGCCGTACTGTATGAAACGATTCAATCGCACACGAGGAAGTGACACGATGACATCGACCCCGAGCTTCGCCGGCATCGCCGACCAGCTGGCACGACAGCAGATCGAGCTGCCCAGCTGGGCCTTCGGCAACTCCGGCACCCGCTTCAAGGTGTTCAGCACGCCGGGCACCCCGCGCGACCCCTACGAGAAGATCGCCGACGCCGCCCAGGTGCACAAGTACACGGGCCTGGCGCCGACCGTGGCGCTGCACATCCCGTGGGACCTCGTGGACGACTTCGCCGACCTCCGCCGCCACGCGGAAGAGCACGGCGTCCGGCTGGGCACCGTGAACTCGAACACCTTCCAGGACGACGACTACAAGTTCGGCGCCCTCACCCACGTCGACGAGACGATCCGGCAGAAGGCGATCGACCACCACCTGCGCTGCATCGACGTGATGGACGCCACCGGCAGCCGCGACCTGAAGATCTGGCTCGCCGAGGGCTCGAACTACCCCGGTCAAGAGGACATGCGCTCCCGCCAGGACCGCCTGCACGAGTCGCTGTCGACGATCTACGACCGCCTCGGTGCCGACCAGCGGCTCGTCCTCGAGTACAAGTTCTTCGAGCCGTCGTTCTACCACACGGACGTCCCCGACTGGGGCACGAGCTACGTGCAGACGGCGGCACTCGGGCCGAAGGCGATGGTCTGCCTCGACACCGGCCACCACGCCCCCGGCACGAACATCGAGTTCATCGTGATGCAGCTCCTGCGCCTCGGCAAGCTCGGTTCCTTCGACTTCAACTCGCGCTTCTACGCCGACGACGACCTGATCGTGGGCGCCGCGGACCCGTTCCAGCTGTTCCGGATCCTGGTCGAGGTCATCCGCGGCGGCGGCTACGACAACCCCGACGTGGCGTTCATGCTCGACCAGTGCCACAACGTCGAGGACAAGATCCCCGGCCAGATCCGCTCGGTGCTCAACGTGCAGGAGATGACGGCCCGCGCGCTGCTCCTCGACCGCGTCGCACTGACCGCCGCACAAGAGGCGCACGACGTCCTCGGCGCGAACGAGGTCTTCATGGACGCGTACCAGACCGACGTCCGGAAGGACCTGGCCGAGTGGCGCGAGTCCCGCGGACTGCCGGCGAACCCGATGCGCGCCTACCTGGAGTCCGGGTACCAGCAGTCGATCGCGGCGGACCGCGTCGGCGGCGTCCAGGCCGGCTGGGGCGCGTAGGAACATGACGAACACAGTGGAGGCACGGGTGGACCCCGCAATGCACGGCACCGACGCAGACACCACGATCCGGGCGCTGGTCGCGCGCTCGAACGCGCTCGGCTCGGATCCGCGGATCACGAACTACGCGGGCGGGAACACCTCCGCCAAGGGCACCGACACCGACCCCGTCACGGGCGAACCGGTCGAGCTGCTCTGGGTGAAGGGCTCCGGGGGCGACCTCGGCACCCTCACCCCGGCGGGCCTCGCGGTCCTGCGCGTCGATCGCGTCCGTGCCCTCCAGGACGTCTACCCCGGCGTCGAGCGCGAGGACGAGATGGTCGCCGCCTTCGACTACACGCTGCACGGCAAGGGCGGAGCCGCGCCGTCGATCGACACCGCGATGCACGCCCTCGTCGACGCCGCCCACGTCGACCACCTGCACCCCGACGCCGGCATCGCGATCGCCACCGCGGCGGACGGTCCGGCCCTGACCGAGCGGATCTTCGGCGACCGGGTCGTCTGGGTGCCCTGGCGTCGGCCCGGGTTCCAGCTCGGGCTCGACATCGCAGGCGTCAAGCGTGACCACCCGCAGGCGATCGGCACGATCCTGGGCGGCCACGGCATCACCGCGTGGGGGGACACGAGCGACGAGGTCGAGGCGAACTCGCGCTGGATCATCGACACCGCCGAGCGGTACCTCGCGGAGCACGGCAAGGCGGACCCGTTCGGCGGCGTCCGAGCGGGGTTCGAAGCACTGCCGACCGACGAACGTCGCGCACGCGCCACAGCCCTCGCCCCGACGATCCGCGGCATCGCCGGGCACGACAAGCCGGTCGTCGGGCACTTCACCGACAGCGACGTCGTGCTCGAGTTCCTGGCGAGCGAGCGCGCCGAAGCACTCGCGGCCCTCGGCACGAGCTGCCCGGACCACTTCCTGCGCACCAAGGTCAAGCCGCTCATCCTCGACCTGCCGGCCTCGGCGAGCGTCGACGAGCAGACCGCCCGCCTGCGCGAACTGCACGAGCAGTACCGCGCGGACTACCAGGCCTACTACGACCGGCACCGGACGCCGGACTCCCCCGCGATCCGCGGCGCCGACCCGCTCATCGTGCTGGTCCCCGGCGTCGGGATGTTCTCGTACGGCAAGGACGCCCAGACCGCTCGGGTCGCCGGGGAGTTCACCGTGAACGCGATCAACGTGATGCGCGGTGCCGAGTCGGTCAGCACCTACGCCCCCATCGACGAGGCCGAGAAGTTCCGGATCGAGTACTGGGCCCTCGAAGAGGCGAAGCTGCAGCGGATGCCCGCGCCCAGGAAGCTCGCGACGCGCATCGCCCTGGTCACCGGGGCAGCGTCCGGCATCGGCAAGGCGATCGCGAAGCGCCTGGCGGCCGAGGGTGCCGCCGTCGTCATCGCCGACCTCGACCTCGAGAAGGCCACCGCTGCGGCGGCCGAGATCGGCGGCCTCGACCAGGCCATCGGCGTCGCCGCGAACGTGACGGACGCCGCCGCGATCGACCGGGCGATCCAGCAGACGCTGCTGCACTTCGGCGGCCTCGACCTCGTCGTGAACAACGCGGGGCTGTCGCTGTCCAAGAGCCTGCTCGAGACCACCGAGCAGGACTGGGACCTGCAGCACGACGTGATGGCGAAGGGGTCGTTCCTGGTGTCGAAGGCCGCCGCGAAGGTGCTCATCGAGCAGGGCCTGGGCGGCGACATCGTCTACATCTCGTCGAAGAACTCGGTGTTCGCCGGGCCGAACAACATCGCGTACTCCGCCACGAAGGCCGACCAGGCCCACCAGGTGCGCTTGCTCGCCGCCGAGCTCGGTGAGCACGGCGTCCGCGTCAACGGCATCAACCCCGACGGCGTCGTGCGCGGCTCCGGCATCTTCGCGAGCGGCTGGGGCGCCAACCGCGCGAAGACGTACGGCATCGAGGAGCAGGACCTCGGCAAGTTCTACGCGCAGCGCACGATCCTGAAGCGCGAGGTCGTGCCCGAGAACGTCGCGAACGCCGTCTACGCCATCTGCACCGACGATTTCTCGCACACCACCGGCCTGCACGTGCCCGTCGACGCCGGTGTCGCCGCGGCCTTCCTGCGGTAGCGACGACCGACGAACACCGAGCAGGAGCAGAGCATGCACACCAGCGGCAGCGTCGCCGCGGTCGACCTCGGGGCCACCAGCGGCCGGGTGATCGTCGGCCACGTCGACTCCGACGGGGTCCGGATGGACCACGTCGCACGGTTCCCGAACGGCCCCGTCACCCTGCACGAGGGCGACGCCGGCACCGGCCGCGACGCCCTGCACTGGGACGTCGTCGAGCTGTACCGACAGGTGACCGAGGGGCTGCGGCGTGCGTTCGCCGAGCACCCCGCGATCGCCAGCATCGGCATCGACTCGTGGGCGGTCGACTACGGCCTGCTCCGCGACGGCCGACTGCTCGGGGTGCCGTCGCACTACCGCGACGACCGGCACCAGGGCGGTGTCGTCCCCGTGCACGACCGGATGGCCGCCACCGAGCTGTACGCGCGGAACGGCCTGCAGCACCTGCCGTTCAACACCCTGTTCCAGTGGGCTGGCGACCCGTCGCTGCAGCTCGCGCAGCGTGCGCTGCTCGTCCCCGACCTGCTCGGGTACTGGCTGACGGGGGTCGAGGCGGCCGAGCGCACGAACGCCTCGACGACCGGGGCCCTGAACGCGACCACCCGTGGGTGGGACCCGGCGGTGCGGGCTGCTGCGGGCCTCCCGGCCGGGCTGCTGCCCACGCTGCGCGACCCGGGCGACCGACTCGGCCCCCTGCTGCCGTCCGTCGCCGCGCTCGTCGGCGGGCAGGCCGACGTGACGCTGGTCGGTTCGCACGACACGGCGAGCGCCGTCGTCGCGGTCCCCGCGACGGAGCCGGACTTCGCCTACATCTCGTCGGGCACGTGGTCGCTCGTCGGCGTCGAGCTCGACGCGCCCGTCCTGTCGCACGCGGCACGACGCGCGAACTGCACGAACGAGGGCGGTGTCGACGGCCGCGTCCGGTTCCTGAAGAACGTGTCCGGACTGTGGTTGCTGTCGGAGAGCGTCCGCACCTGGGAGCGCGGTGGCGACCACGTCGACCTGGAGGCCCTGCTCGCCTCCGCCGCGGCCGTCACCGCCCCGGTCCCCGTCTTCGACCCCGCGGACGAGTCGTTCACGGCACCAGGCGACATGCCGGCGCGGATCGCCGCGTGGTGCGCGGCGCACGGGCTGAGCGCCCCCGCGTCGCGCGCGGAGTTCGTCCGGAGCATCCTCGAGTCGCTCGCGACGGCGTACGCCGAGACCCTGCGCACCATCGCCGACGTGACCGGCAAGGCCATCCGGGTCGTGCACGTCGTGGGCGGCGGCTCGCAGAACCGGCTGCTCTGCCAGCTGACCGCGGACCGCACCGGCCTGCCGGTCGTGGCCGGCCCGGTCGAGGCCACCGCACTCGGCAACGTGCTGGTGCAGGCGCGCGCCGTCGGACTCGCGGGCCTCGGAGGGGCTTCACTGGAGGCACTCCGCAGCATCGTCGCACGGAGCGTCGAGCCCGTGCGGTACACCCCCTCGGCGTCGTCGCGCGCCGATCCCGATCGATCCCCCGTCAGGAGCCACGCATGACCACGACCGACGACCAGCACCGGATCGACCCCGCAACCGGCGCACCGGCGCCCGCGACCGGGTCCGCGTCCGCCGCTCGCACGCGGGTCAAGCGGCAGCTGCCGACGGTGCGGGACCTCGCGCCGCTCATGCAGTTCAAGAAGCCTTCGCTGCCGGGTCGGCGTCAGCGCCTCGAACAGGCGTTGACGATCTGGGACCTGCGGGACATCGCCGCCCGCCGCACCCCGAAGGCCGCGTTCGACTACACCGAGGGTGCGGCCGAGGCGGAGATCTCACTGGCCCGCGCGCGGCAGGCGTTCGAGGACATCGAGTTCACGCCGGCGATCCTCCGCGACGTGTCCTCCGTCGACACGTCCCGCTCCGTGCTCGGCGCGCCGGTGTCGTACCCGTTCGGCATCGCGCCGACGGGCTTCACGCGGATGATGCAGACCGAGGGCGAGCGGGCCGGTGCCCGGGCCGCCGGACGTGCCGGCATCCCGTTCTCGCTCTCCACGATGGGCACCACCGCGATCGAGGACGTCCGCGACGCCAACCCGCACGGGCGCAACTGGTTCCAGCTGTACATGTGGAAGGACCGCGAGAAGTCGATGGCGCTGGTCTCCCGCGCCCAGCAGGCCGGCTTCGACACCCTGCTCGTCACCGTGGACGTCCCCGTCGCGGGTGCGCGGCTGCGGGACAAGCGGAACGGGTTCTCGATCCCGCCGCAGCTGAGCGCTCGGACCGTGGTGAACGCGATCCCGCGGCCGTGGTGGTGGTTCGACTTCCTGACCACCGAACCGCTGGCGTTCGCGTCGCTCGACCGCTGGTCCGGCACCGTCGGGGAGCTGCTCGACCACATGTTCGACCCGACCGTCACCTACGAGGACCTCGCCTGGATCCGTGACCAGTGGCAGGGCAAGGTCGTCGTGAAGGGCGTGCAGTCGCTGGCCGACGCCAAGCGCCTGGCGGACCTGGGCGTCGACGGCATCACGCTGTCGAACCACGGCGGCCGACAGCTCGACCGGGCACCCGTCCCCTTCCACCTGCTGCCCGCCGTGGTCAAGGAGGTCGGGAAGGACACCGAGGTGCACCTCGACACGGGCATCATGTCCGGCGCCGACATCGTGGCTGCCGTGGCCCTCGGCGCGAAGTTCACGATGGTCGGCCGCGCCTACCTGTACGGGCTGATGGCCGGCGGCGAGGCCGGGGTGGACCGGATGATCCAGATCCTGTCCGAGCAGATCGAGCGGACCATGCGGCTGCTCGGGGTCGCCTCGCTCGACGAGCTCGAGCCGGGGCACGTGACGCAGCTGCAGCGGTTGCAGCCGATCCCCCGGGTCTGACCCGTCGGCTCGCCGCGCGTTGCACCGTGCACGTTCGACGGTCGGACACCGGGCGTTCGTCGGTCGATTTCCGTGACGCCCCCCGAACGGGTCACAAATGATGCAAGATGTCCGTGGACGTGTCAACGAAACCCTCGGCATCCGGCCGGCTGATGCGTCCGTCCCTCCCCGCATCCTGCGCCCGAGCATCCACGAGGAGCCCGACATCTCGACCCGAAGCACGTGCACGCCCTCGCGCGGCACGACCCCACGGACCACCCCCACACCCCCGACCACCCGAGGGGGCACCCGATGATCCGCCACCGCGCGATCCTGGCGGTCGCGACCGCCGGCGCCCTGGTCCTCGGTGTCCCCACCGCCGCCTCCGCCCGCACCTGGTGGGGCTGGGACGGCGAACGCCGCTGGCACGACGCCCCGGTGAACCCCACCCCGACGCCGGCCCCGGACGAGACGGAGACCCCGGCCCCCACCGACGAGTGGACCCCGGATGCGGAGCCCGAGCAGGACTCCGCGCCGATCGAGGACTCCGCCCCCGTCGCCGAGCCCGCACCCGAGGCCGCGCCGGAAGCAGCGCCCGAAGCGGAGGGATCCCCCGCGGACCTGTCCGCGATCGCACCGGACGCCTCGTTCGTCGAGGACTTCAGCAAGGACGCCGTCACGGGCCTGGTCTCGTCGCTGTACCCGCAGTCGTGGCAGGCCTACCCCGACGGCACCTCGGGCATCTACGCGCCGAGCAAGACCGTGTCGGTGCACGACGGCGTGATGGACGTCGCCCTCGGCACCGGTGCCGGAGCGGCCGGCACGTTCGGCTCCTCCGACGGCGCCTGGGACCACGTCGGCGGCTCGTTCTCGGTCCGCGCGAAGGCGACCGGCGGCGACGGCAACGGCGCGGCCTTCATGCTGTGGCCGACGTCGAACGTGTGGGCCGACGGCGAGATCGACTTCCCCGAGGGCAACTTCGAGGACAGCCCCTCGGTGTTCCACCACTCGATGACCCCGGGCAAGGAAGCCGAGCGCGTCCAGCTCGGCACCGGCGTCTCGTGGCGCGACTGGCACACCTACAAGGTCGACTGGGTCCCCGGTCAGTCCGTCACCTACAGCGTCGACGGCAAGGTCCTCGGCACGATCACGCACGACGTGCCGACGACCCCGCACCGCTTCATGTTCCAGGTCGGCAACTGGGGCGAGAAGGGCAACCTGCTCATCGACTGGGTCTCGACGACCGAGTAGCGTCCGCAGGTCCACGACACGACCGACGGGAGGCCCGGTGCCAGCTGGCACCGGGCCTCCCGTCCGTCTGCGTGGTCGCGTCTGCTTGCCGCAGCGCGCCCTGTGGAGCCCGTGGGCTAGTGCTTCTCGTCGACGAGCGCGATGAAGCGGCTGCCGATGCCCTCGACCTCGCGCCGCGTCAGGCCGGCGGTGGGCTCGGGCGCCTGGTACGGGGCGTGGTAGTCGCACATCAGGTAGTCCCACTCGGGCCACCACTTCTTCGGGCGCGCCTCTTCGTCGAAGCCGCAGACCACGCACTCCAGGCGCGTCCAGACCTTCTTGGTGCCGGTGCGGTTGGCGCGGGACTGCACGAGCCAGGCGGGCGGGTCCTGCTCGATCGCGTCGAGCTCCGCTTCGCTGAGGCGCGACGGGATGCCGTGGCGGGTCGCCATCTCGAGGGGGATGTCGAGCCGGACGGCGGCTTCGCGGCGGGAGAGCATCCGTCCAGGGTAGGTCCTGCCACTTCCCACCTCGAACTGCGACGGCAGCAACCGGGACGTCCACCGCGGACTTTCCTCGAGCGGGCAGGCCGTGTATGGTCTCGATCACTGAGGTAAAAGGCGCCGCGATCTGCGACGCACCAGCACGCGGCATCGAACGAGTCGCCACTTCTTCCCTCGAAGGAGTGCGCCATCGTGTCCCCCAGTCCCGCTCTCACCACCGGGCACGTACCCGCCGGTGACTCGTCGCCTCGTCTGCGCGACGCCTGGATCGCCCTCGCCGGGCTGTCCGCGGTGTTCCTGTTCGAGATGCTCGACAACTCCGTGCTCAACGTCGCCCTGCCGACGATCGGCCGCGACCTGGGCTCGTCGACGACGGGCCTGCAGTGGGTCTCGGGTGCCTACTCGGTCGCCTTCGGAGGGCTGATGCTGCTCTTCGGCGCCGTCGCCGACCGCATCGGACGCCGTCGGGTCATGCTCGCCGGGCTCGTCCTGCTGGCCCTGGCGAGCCTCGCCACGGCGGTGGTCACGTCGACCGAGCAGCTGATCGCCGTGCGCGTCGCGATGGGCGTCGCCGCGGCGATGACGACGCCCGGGTCGATGGCGCTGGCGTTCCGCCTCTTCGACGACGAAGGTCTCCGGGTGCGGGCGCTCACCGTCATCTCGACGGCCGGGCTCGTGGGGCTGGCCATCGGTCCGACCGTCGGCGGGTTCGTGCTCGCCGTCGCGCCGTGGCAGGTGCTGCTGCTGGCCGACGTGCCCATCGCGGTCCTTGCACTCGTCGGCCTCCGGCTGGGTGTCGCCCGCGACGAGGCGGCGGAGCTCCGTCGCGATCCGGTCGACGTGGTCGGAGCGCTGCTCGGCACCGTGACCACGGCCGGAGCGCTCGTGGCGCCGACGATCCTGGTCGAGTCCGGAGCCACTGGCTGGTGGGGGTGGGCCGTCCTCGCCCTCGCCGCCACCTGCGCGGTGGGGTTCGTCGCCCGCGAGCGGACCGCGCGGCACCCGCTGATCGACCTGCACCTGCTCGCCCGACCACTCGTTTCGAGCGGCCTCGCGTTCAAGGCCGCGTCGGGGCTGGCCGTCGCCGGACTGTCGTACCTCGTGACCCTGCAGCTGCAGTTCGCCTGGGGCTGGCCGCCGGCCCTGGCCGCGGTCGGGACGCTGCCACAGGTGGTCGTGCTGCTCGTCGGCGGCCGCTTCGTCGGGCCGTTCGTGCAGCGGGTCGGCCTGGGCCGCGCCGCCTGGATGAGCGCCGTCTCGGTCGTCGCAGGTCTCGCGGTCTTCGGCGCCCTGAGCCGGCACGGGTACCCGTGGGTGCTCGTCGCGCTCGTGCTCGTCGCCGCCGGCATGCGGGTCGTCGGCGTCGTCGCCGGCGCGTCGGTCCTCACGGGACTGCCCGCGGACCGCACCTCCGTCGGAGCGGCACTCGTCGACACCTCGAGCGAGCTCGCGGGTGGTGCCGCCGTCGCCGCGGCGGGGACCATCGTCGCCGCCTTCGTCGCCGGGAGCATCACCACCACCACCTGGACCGCCACCCGGCTCGAGGGCTTCCAGGACGCCCTCACCGTCGCCGGCCTCGGCCTCGCCGCAGTCGCAGCACTGCTCGTCGTGGTCGGCATGCTCCGAGCCCGGCCCGCCGTCGAACCAGAGGACGCGGCCTCGTCCGAACCTGCCAACACCACGCCTGCACAGCCCGACCCGATCACCATCACCGAGGAGACCTCCCGTGCCTGACACCATCGCCCTCCCCCGCCCGCCGTTCGATCCCGAGTTCGTGCCCTTCCTCACCGCCATGGACGCGCGAGGCCGCTTCCACCTCACGACCCAGATGCTGCCGCAGATGCGACAACTGGACATGACGGAGGCGCAGCTCGACGAAGGACTGCGTGCTCGTGGCCTCGAGCGGAGCAGCATCACGATCCCGGGCCACCGCGGCGACCTGATCGACCTCGCCGTGATCCAACGCGCCGGCCGAACCGGCACGGCTGCCCTGGCCTACGCGATCCACGGCGGCGGCATGATGTTCGGCCACCACCTCGGCAACCTCGACTCCTACGACGAGTGGCTGCTGGTGCACGACGTCGTCCTGGTCAGCCCGGACTACCGCCTTGCGCCGGAACACCCGGACCCGTACCCGGTCGAGGACTGCTACGCCGGTCTCGTCTGGGCAGCCGAGCACGCCGACGAACTCGGCATCGACCCGGAGCGCATCGTCCTCGTCGGGCAGAGCGCCGGTGCCGGTCTCGCCGCCGGCACGGCCCTCCTCGCCCGAGACCGACAGGGACCCTCCGTCCTCGGCCAGGTGCTCGTGAGTCCGATGCTCGACGACCGCGACGCGACACTGTCGGCTCGGCAGTTCGACGGTGTCGGGGTCGCCGACCGGGAGATGACACGGTTCGGCTGGGACGCCTACCTCGGTGACCGGCGGGGTGGCGAGGACGTCTCCGTCTACGCTGCGCCCGGCCGCGCGACCGACCTCACCGGGCTCCCGCCCGCGTACATCGACTGCGGCAGCACCGAGGTGTTCCGCGACGAGACCGTCGCCTACGCCAGCTCGCTGTGGGCGGCCGGAGTCCAGGCGGAACTGCACGTGTGGCCGGGAGCGTTCCACGGATCGACGAGCATGATGCCCGACGCGACGCTGTCGCGGCGGGCCGTGCAGGCTCTACGCGAGTTCACCGGGCGTCTCCTCAGCCCGGCGGTTTGACGGCAGTCCCGGCACGAGCGCGTCGCGGCGCTCGTGCCGGGACCGGCTCCTGTTCGCAGCAACAGCTAGATCCGGTCCAGGGACACCACCGTGACGACGATCGGCCACGCCTCACCGTCGAGCTGCACGGACCGCAGCCCGCGCGGCAGGGCTTGTCCGTCTTCGGACTCAACGACGACTCCCTGCAGCCCGATGAGGTGCCCGGAACCCCTGCTGTAGTGCACGCGATCACCGACGACGGGCATGATGATGGTGTCCGCCGCCAGCTCCTCTGCAGCGAGTTCCACGGTGAGAGGCCAAGACTCCGTGAGCACCTCGGCGAGCTGTGCCTCGAACACGCCGCGTTCGTCGAGCTCCGCGTCGCCCGCCTCGGGATCCACGATCCTCGCGACTGGCAGGATCTGCTGGCCGATCGTGCGCGCGACTCCGCATCCGATCGCGACACCCAGGCCGGCGAGGGACAGCCCCATGCTCGCCATCTCGAACCGCAACGGGACTGGCTCAGCAACGACCTGACGGATTCCGCCGTTCGAGCCGCCGGCGGTGTGCGCTCGCACGGCAGTCGCCTTCACCGCGCCGGGGAGTCGTGGCGCGACCGGAGCTGCTCTTGTCCGCCGGAGATCACCGCCGAACTGCTCGCCGAGATGCTTCTTGAACGCAAGGGCGCCAGGCCGTCGCTCGTCGCAGTTGTCCATCGGGTCGCCTTCGGGTCGGCTTCTCGCAGCCTCGGGTCAGGCTGTTCCCGGACCGTACTGCCGGACCGTCGGCCCACACGACGGTTCCTCACCGATCTTGCGGTAACCAGCAAGGCCGATTCGGAGTTCGCGCCGGCACAGCCCCGAAGCGCGAGTAGATGACTCCCAGCGGGAATCGTGCTTCTACCTCGTCGCTGAACTTCGACGCTTCGGACTCAGTCGCGAAGACACCGAGCACCGTGTTGTGTGGTGACTCGTCACCACCGGGGTCTGGTCGCCTCAGAGCTCTGACGTCGGCTGTTGGCGGGGGTTGAGGAGATCGCCGTCCCAGCTCAGGTCGTCGTCTTCGTGCACCTCGAAGGCCTCGAAGTGATCGTCCGCGAGGATGCTGTCGACGAGTGCGCGTGAGCCGGCGACGATCGTCGAGTCCCAGTCTTCCTCGGAAGCGACGACCCAGGTGTGATCCGCGGGCCAGATCAGCGACGTGTAGGGCCCTTCCTGCTGGGGGCGACTGCATCCCCATCCGGGGACGGAGCGCTGCGCCCACGATGGGTCAGCAAGCTCGCGCAGGCTCGAGCTGAACAACCACATGTCCCGACCGGGCCACGGCATCTGCATGCGAGCCCGCGCGCGCGTGTTCCGGCCTCCTTCGGCCCATGGCGGGTTGCCGGTGCCTTCCCATGCTCCGATGACCAGGTCGTCCGGGTTCCGCGTCGCGGCCCGCAGATGCGTGGTCAGGACCGCGAGGTCCTCCGGGTTGAACCACCCATCGTCGGACTGACCGACACTCCACCCATCCGACCAGTCCCTCGTGTGCTCGTCATCGCTGATGCGGAACCACTGCACCAGGGGATGCATCACCCGGCCGTTACGGCGCGCAACCTCAGCCCACCGCCAACGCGTGTGCTCAACATCGATGGGATTGCCCCACTCGTCGACCGTGTTCGGGTCAGTACGGTGCGCATCCACCGGGTGCAGCAGCCGCGCGTACGCCTCGAAGCCCGTGCCAGCGACACCGCCGACGGTCGCCCATCGACCGGCTCGCTTCACGAGCCAGTCGCCTCGCAGGGCTTCGGTCAGCAGGAGCACCGCATCAGCATCCCACGGCGAACGCCTTCACTCAGGAGAAGCAGTCTCCGAAGACCATCCGCAACCGGAACCGCCCCTACTCCCCCACGTCCGAGCATCTCGGCAACGCCGCGATGTCCGTGCACCCGTACTCGCTCCACCCGCCCTGGCCGTAGGTGTCGTACGCCGCAGTCGACGCCACCGTGGCCCCTGCACCACCCGTCCGGACGAAAGACGGAGTCGGATCACCCTCGGTCGTCCACCGGACCCACTGGAGCGAGGCCACCTCGCCCGCTTCGCTCGCGTCCCGCAGACACCGCAGGCTCTCGGCGGGGAGCGCACCGTCGGCCTCGAGCTCCACGTCCCCGCAGTCGATACCGCTCGGGTTGCTGACCCACTCGGGCGCGTCGGCGAGTGTGCGGGCGGATGCGATGGGGTCAGCTGGCTGTTCGCTGCACGCCGACAGGAGCGGCAGCGCGACCAGCACGAGTCCGGCGGCGGCGAGGACGAGTGGCTTCTGCACAGGACGAGCATGGCTCAACGAGACGCCCTGCCGGGTCACGGTCCGACAACATGTCGAGCGCTGGCGACCTGACGCCCGGTGGTCCACACGAGACGGACGGGAGGCCCGGTGCCAGCTGGCAACGGGCCTCCCGTCCGCCTGCTGGTCGCGTCGACGACGCGACGCGTCAGCGCGATCGGACGATCGCGGCCTTGGTCTGGTCACGCAGGTACGCGATGCCGGCGGCGTTCGGGTGGAGTGCGCCGAAGAGGATGCTGTACTTCGTCCCGGCCAGCGGCGTGCTGTTCGCGGCGGTGCCGCGATCGGTCAGGGTGAGTCCTGCCATCCAGGCGGAACCCGACGCAGCACAGGGCGTGTGCGCGGCAGAGCCCTGGAGCGTCGAGACGTAGGTGAAGCCACGAGCCTGCGCCGCAGCCTTCACCGCTGCGTCGAGCGCGTTCTGGGTGCGGTGGAAGTAGGCGGTGTCGGTCGCGGTGAAGGGGAACGCGTTCTGCGGGAACGGCGGCTCGAGTCCGGAGTCACCGAGTAGGCTCGAGAAGCACCCCTTCGGGGACTGCGCCGAGCCCGGCGCGATCATCGGGTAGCCGACGACGAACACCTTCGCCCGCGGCGCACGCTGCGCGATCACACGGAACGTCTGCGCGAGCCGTGGCGCGACCGTGTTGTGGATGCGCGCTGCGAGACGGTCCCGCTCGACGCCGTGCACGACCGGTGCGTAGTAGTCCTTGCAGTGGTCGTAGGTCTTGCCGTGGATCTCCGAGAACACCGGACCGTCCTTGTCCAGCGCGACGCAGTTCGAGATGACGTCGGTGAACCCCAGGTCGTTCCCGCCGATCGACACCGTGACGACGTCCGTGTCCTTGGACAGCGCGTCGGCCTGGACGGGCGCGGTGGCGCTGCCGACACCGGTCGCCTGCGGGACCCGGGTGATGTTGCCGGTGGTGGCACCGGAGCAGGCGCGGTCATCGAGCCGGAGACCCAGGGATGCCGCGACCTGGTGCGGGTAGTCGGTGGTGGACTGGAAGCAGCCGGCCGCCGGACCCGAGCCGTAGGGGGCGACGCCGAAGCCGCCCGCGTACGAGTCACCGAGGGCCACGTAGCTGTCACCGCGGGACGGCGAGGACACGGCGGCCACGGACTGGGCGGGCGCCGCACCGTCGGCGTTCGCCGCGGAGACGGGCCCGGCTGCCCCGACAGCGAGCGCTGCCGCCGTCAGGACGCCACTGGTGATCAGCAGCGCGTTGGTCCGGCGGAGGCGAGGAGCATGACGCATGGAGCAGGTTCCTTCCAGAGGGCCTATTCGACAGACGATCGTCTGACAAGTAGACGGTAGGTCGGCGGGACGCCCCGCGCCATGAGAGGGCCACAAGGTGCATGGGATGCATTCCGCGCACCCGCCCTGTCCCTCGACGTGGATCAGGCCGGCGCGCACCAGGTGGACAGGTGGTCCAGCGCCGCTCCGGCCGTGGTCACCAAGCGCTTGCGGGTCGATTCCCGGTCGGCATCCGCGAGGACCGCGTCGCCGATGGCCTCGGTGGTCTGCTGCACGACGGCCACGAGCGCGGCAGCCTGAGCACGCCGGGTCATCGAGTCGAAACCCGTGTCCGCCAGTTCCTCTGCCACCGCGGACGTGACCTCGTCGTAGAACTCCAGCGCCCGTCGCCGGAGCACCGCGCTGAGCCGGCACTGCGCAGGGAACTCCCCTCGCGCCAAAGCCGGATCCTCTGCGACGTACCGATCGACATCCTCGAGGACGATGGTGCGCATCACTTCCGCCGGCGACTGGTGCGCACCTCGGTCAGCAACCGCAGCTCGGATCTTCTCGAGCACCTCGTCGGCTCGGTCGAACACCAGATCGGGTTTGGTCGGGAAGTAGTTGTAGACGGTCTGATCCGAGACGCCTGCAGCTCGGGCCACGTCTGACATCGACACCTCGTCGTACCCGTGCTCAGCGAACAGGCGTGCAGCAACGTCACCCAGGCGCTCGCGGGTCTCCCGTTTCTTGCGCTCTCGCAGCCCCGACGGAACGCCCGTACTCGACTCCACCATCCCCCGAGTCTGACACGAAACGTTGAGTGACCCAAAGTTCTGGTACGTTGGCCGAACTTAGAGTCACTACAAGTTCGGTAGATGCCGAGGAACGAGGACGATCGATGACCACGCAGAAGCAGGAACAGGTACTCATCGCAGGAGCGAGTTTCGCTGGGCTCACGACCGCGCTGTGGATGCGTCGACTCGGGTACGACGTCTCGATCGTCGAGGTCGCTCCCGGGTTGAAGCGAGGCGGCACCCCGGTCGACATCCGCGACGACACCATCGCGATCGTCGACCGGATGGGCCTGCTCGAGCAGATCTCAGCGAAGGCGCTCGCGCCGCGGGTGACGGAGTTCACGACGCCGGAGGGAGACCGCATCGCGCGGATGATTCCCGTGCCACCCTCGGCCGGATCGGCGGGCGACGGCTACGAGATCCACCGCGACGACCTACTCGACATCCTCGCCGCCGCGACCGAGGGCGAAGTGGAGATGCTGTGGAACAACTCGGTCACGTCCTTGCACGAGACCGACGAGGAGCGGGTGCACGTCACCTTCCGAGACGGAACCGAACGGGACTTCTCCATGGTGTTCGGCTGCGACGGCAACCACTCCACAGTGCGTCGACTGCACTTCGGGCAGGAAGCGCTGTACAGCCACTTCCTGCAGACGTACTTCTCCGTCGCCACTCTCGACGACCTCGTCATCGAACCGCAGACGACCCGGATCACCAACGCACCGGGCGTCACGATGCTGGTCAACTCGTACGACACCACCACCGACCTCGTCCTCGGATTCCGCTCCGAGCAGGAGATCCCCTTCGACCACCACGACGAAGCGGCACAGAAGCGCATCCTCCGCGACCACATGCTCCGGGCCGGCTCGCCGTTCTCAGACCACGTCGACGAGGCGATCGGCGTCGAGACCTTCTACTTCGACAAGCTCAGCCAGATCAAGATGCCGGCGTGGACGTCCGGCCGCGTCGCACTCGTCGGCGACGCGGGCTACTGCCCTTCCCCGGCCGCCGGGATGGGCGGCTCGCTCGCCATCATCGGCGCCACTGCACTCCACGACGCCCTCCGGGGTGCGGACGGCGACGTCGAGCAGGCATTGGCCGGCTACGAGCGCGCGCTCCGGCCGATCGTCGACGCGGTACAGCACGACGCCGAGCACATCGGTGTCAGCAGCTACTTCCCCGCGACCGCAGACCAGATCGATGCGCGCAACAGGATGCTGCTCGACCGCTGACCACCGCCCGAACCGCCGCCTCGGCTGCGGAGGTGACCAGGCACCGGACGAACACCCGACGAGCGATCGTCGCGACCGTTCTGATCGTGGGTGCCGCGACCGTCCTGTTCACCGGTCTGCGCGCCGCGCGAGACGGCCCGGGACGCTGTGGGATCCCCGCGTCGTCAACCTGACTTCGGAGGTCCAGGGCGAACTCCTCGTGGTCCGAGCGGACTACTGGTCGCGCGAACTCCCACCCTGACCGGCGGGTGGGGCTGTCACCGACGCCCGCACCGTCACCGACCGTGCTCAGTGGCTGTCGGTCATCCCGCTGCTGACGTACGAGGAGCCCACCGTGTCGTCGGTGAGCGTGCAGTTGTACATGGCGTACCGGTCGGTGTGCCCGTCGTCGAAGGTGAAGGGGTAGACGAGCTGGTAGGTCCCGTCGCTGCCCGTGTACCCCGACGGGTCGTCCGTGAACGTCAGGGTGACCCCGGCGGCCGCGGCGCCCTTGCTGCATTCGTCGTAGACGTGCTGCGCGAGCGCGGACGTCGCGGGCCCCTGCGACGGGGAGGACGACGGGGTCGACGGAGTCACGGCGTCCGTCGCGGTCGCAGACGGGGACGGGGCCGGGGTCTCGTCCCCGGTCGTCGCCGAGGTGGCGGACGGCGATGGAGTCGGTGCGCTCGCAGCGCAACCGGTGAGGGCGGCGACCATGACGCAGGCAGCAACCGCGGTGACGCTGAGGCGGGTTCGGGTGTTCATCGGCGGTCTCTTCCTCGGTCAGAGCGGGGGTGGCTCACTGAGAGATGTCGTGTGACGGCCGATCCTGACATGGTCACAAGGCCCGTGAGCAGCTTCGATCGGTGTCGTGGTTCTCGCGCCGCGCCGTTGTCGCGTCCTGTAGCTGATTGCCGACCGGCCAGAAAGATCATGCCGCCGATGGGGCGCCGGTCGCGGCGATGGTCTCCCGGTACGCCTCGATCTTCCGTTCCAGTGCCGCGAGGTGCCGCTGCACCTCCGCCTGCCGAGCGAGGACGGTCGCATGGTGCTGCTCGAGGAGCGCGAGTCGTGCGACATCGTCGGCACCATCTCTGTACGCGGCCGCGTAGTCACGCATCTCCCGCACGTTCATCCCGGTCCCGCGGAGCATCACCGTCCCGGCGAGCCAGCTCAGCGCCGCCGTGTCGTACCGCCGCCATCCATCCTGACCGCGATCAGGAGACGGTGCGATCCCCTCCTTCTCGTAGTAGCGGATCGTGTCGACCGTGATGCCGAGCAGCTCCGCCGCAGCGCTGATCGTGACCGGTCCGTCGACGTGGACCTCAGGAAGCAGCATGAGCCGAGTCTCCCACTTGACATGGTGTGCACACCAGGGTGGAGGGTCGTCATCGTCCGGGTGATCCCGGCGACGAACGGAGAACACGCATGCAGCAGATCCCTCTCGGCTCCCAGGGGCTCGTCACGTCCGCACTCGGACTCGGATGCATGGGCATGAGCGCCTTCTACGGCGGCGCCACTGAGACCGGCTCCGCCGAGACCATCCGACGCGCCCTCGACCTCGGGATCACCCTGTTCGACACCGCGGAGGCGTACGGACCGTTCGAGAACGAGAAGCTCCTCGGCCATGTCCTCGGTTCGGATCGGGACCGCGTCGTCGTCGCTTCGAAGTTCGCCACCGACTTCACCGACGACGGCCAGCCCATCGGACTCGACGGGTCCCCGGAGCATGCACGCCGCGCGATCGACCGGTCCCTGAGCCACCTCGGCACCGACCACATCGACCTCTGGTACCTCCACCGGGCAGACCCGAACGTGCCGATCGAAGACACGATCGGCGCGATGGCTGAAGCCGCCACCGCCGGCAAGGCCCGCTACATCGGGGTCTCCGAGACCTCGGCCGAGACCCTGCGACGTGCGCACGCAACGTTCCCCATCACGGCGATCCAGTCCGAGTACAGCCTCTTCGAGCGCGACGCCGAACACAACGGCGTCCTCGACACCGCTTCGGAGCTCGGCATCGGGTTCGTGCCCTTCTCGCCGCTCGGCCGCGGGTTCCTCTCCGGCACCGTCACCCGCAAGGACGACCTCCCCGGTGGTGACGCACGGCGGAACCTCCCCCGGTTCTCCGACGAGGCGATCGACGCGAACCTGCACGTCGTCGAGGCGCTGAAGGTCATCGCCGACGAGAAGAGCGTCACGACCGCGCAACTCGCGCTCGCGTGGCTGATGCAGGCCGGCACCGTCCCGATCCCCGGCACCACGAAGGCCTCCCGTGTCGAGGAGAACGTCGCCGCAGCCGACGTCGTCCTCACCGAGAACGACCTCGCCCGGATCGGGGCTGCCTCCCCGCACGGCGTCGCCGTCGGGACCCGCAACACCGAAGCAGGAATGGCACGCGACCGCGGCTGAGCCGAACCGCACCGTCCGGATCGGGCAAAGCTGCGCTGCGAACACTCCGCCGGGCGCAGCGCTCGCGCTGCAGTGCTGCAGCACTGCAGCACTGCAGCACTGCAGCACTGCAGCACTGCAGCACTGCTGAGCGTCACGGCCCGGTCGGTCCGGCTGCACGGAGCGACTGCAGGCCGACGCGGATCTCGTCCACCAGCCGATCGGGTTGTTCGAGTGCGGCGAAGTGACCGCCCCGGTCGGCGACCGCGGAGTGGACGAGCGAGGAGTACTTGTCCGTGATCCAGCTCTGCGGCAGCAGTGGGATGTCCGCAGGGAAGACGGTGACGGCGACCGGGAGGGTCAGTTCAGGACCCGCCATCGTCGCCGAACGGTTCTCCCAGTAGATCCGGGCAGCGGACGCCGCACTGTTCGTGAACCAGGAGAGCGAGATGGTGTCGAGGATGGAGTCGAGAGGGATGGCATCCTCGGCGAGGCCGCAGTTGTCGGTCTTGGATTGGTACTTTTCGTAGATCCACGCCGCCTGACCGACAGGGGAGTCGGCGAGTGCGAATCCCGGTGTCTGCGGCTTGGTGGCTTGGAGGTGGTTCGATCCGCCCAGCACGCCGCTGTACTGGGCGAGGGTGTCCACAGCATGCTGCTCCTCCGGCGACAGCGACGCGGGGATGTGCTCGGGGAAGGCGTACGGAGTGTTGAGGTGGATGCCGAGCAACCCCTCGGCGTGGGACGCCGCAAGGGCCGTCGTCACCGCCGAGCCCCAGTCACCGCCGTGCGCCACCCAGCGGGTGTACCCGAGGCGGTGCATCAGTTCCGCCCACGCCGCTGCGATCCGCCGGACATCCCAGCCGGTGCCGGTAGGTTTGCCGGAGAACCCGGAGCCGGGCAGCGATGGGATCACGACGTCGAACGCGTCTTGGGCACGGCCGCCGTGCGCGACCGGGTCGGTGAGGGTGTCGATCATCGGCAGGAAGTCGAGGACCGAGCCCGGCCAGCCGTGCGTCAGGATCAGCGGGAGCGCCTCGGGGTGCGGGGACCGGACGTGGAGGAAGTGGACGTCGAGACCGTCGATCTCCGTCAGGAACTGCGGGCGGCGGTTGAGGTCGGCCTCGACCCGGCGCCAGTCGTAGCGGTGGAGCCAATGGTCGACCAGGGACCGGGCATGCTCGGTGCGAACACCCTGGGACCAATCCGTCACCGTTTCAGGATCGGGCCAGCGGGTCCGGCCGAGACGGTCCCGGAGGTCACGGATGTCCTCATCCGGAACGGCGGCAGTGAACGGGCGGAGGGGCGCTGGAGCGGCGTGCGGTCGATCGGTCACGATGTTCCTCCTGACAATGTTCCGATGCACAGTAGTGTGCAACGACATGTGGACCGTACTCCATTGCACAACCATGTGCAATGATCGGAACATGGCGACGGAGACTGCTCGGACCCGGGCGACGGAGGCGACTCGTGCCCGCATCCTCGACGTGGCCCGGGAACTCCTCGGGCGACGGCCGGAGGCGAGCATGGGCGACATCGCCGCAGCAGTCGGCGTGGTCCGCCGGACCGTCTACGGGCACTTCCCGGCCCGGGACGACTTGGTACGGACACTCGCCGAAGCGGCGGTCGACGAGATGACGACCGTGCTCGAACGCGTCGATCAACCCGGGACGCCAGCTGACGAGGTGTGGGCGCGGTTCCTCGTCGAGTTGTGGCCACTCGCACACCGGTACCGGGTGCTGCTCGCGCTGCGTCGGGGCGAGTACGGGGAGGACATCCACGCGGTGCTGCGGTCGGTCGACGCGGCGCTCGCGACCCTGGTCCGACGGGGGCAGGACGACGGCGTGTTCGGGACACATCTGCCCCCGGAGGCGCTCGCACGGCTCAGCTCAGCGACGGTGTTCGCGATCGCCGACGATGGGAGCGACGATCCCTCCCTCGATGTCGAGGCCGCATCGATCACCAGCCTGTTCATGCTCGGCGTGGCAACGGAACGTGCGATGGAGCTTGCGCGCCGCACCTCGTAGCCGGGGAACGACTGCTGTTCACCGTCCCCGGGAGGTCCACCAGCCGGTACCGGCACACCGCGTCAGCGGGGTGACGGCCGAGTCTGGAGGTGGGCCCCACCAGCCGGTACCGGCGCACCGCGCCAGCGGGGTGACGGCCAAGCCGGGAGGCACGGTGCCAGCTGACACCGGGCCTCCAGTCCGCCGTGTGGTCGCGTCAGCGACGCGTCATCCTTCCCAGGGCCAGTACTTCTGGCAGGACTCGGGGCCGCCCTTCGTCGAGCCGCAGACCTCGACCGGGCCGCCGGGTGCTTGACGACCGAGGTTCAGGCGTCGCTGCGCTCCCGACGACGCACCCGAAGGGTGCCGATCCCCTGCACGATGCAGACGACACCGCTCGCGACGACGATGACCCCGGTCACGATCCGGCCGATGGAGACCCCACCGAACAGCAGCGGGGCGACCGCGACAGCGATGAAGACAGCGCCCATCACGATGACGACGACCGGGTTCTGAGCGATGAAGAACCGGCGCCCACCGTTCGCTTCGGCGATCGCGCGGTCTCGAGCACGAGGGACGGCGTCGGGCGACCGACCTGCACGGCGGTCTGCACGCCGTCGCCGGCTGCGCAGGACCAACCAGACCGCGGCGCCGATGACGACGGCCGCTCCGATCGCGAGCCATTCGACGATGTGGAAGGACCCGAAGACGATCACCAGGACGAACCCGACCGCGATGCCCACGAACATGTCCGTGGTCATCCGGTCGGTCCGGCCGTCGCCACTCGTGACGTACCCGGGTCGGCGTTCGTACGGATCGTGCTCGTCCACGGCCGGTCCGTCAGCCCGTTCGGTTCCCATGCTCCGAACGTACCGACGGCGGTCGGAACCCGTCCGGGTCAGCCCACTCGTTCCGCCGGCGGCTCGGCCCGGACTCCGCGTGCCGGACGCCGCTCCCGCACGATCGCCACCGCCTGGCGCAGCGACAACCCCGGCAGGTAGGTACGGACGATCGCGACGCCGATGGTGGGCAGCGCCACCGGGTCCGGGTACGCCATCACCAGGGGGTGCAGGTCGGGCCCGAACTTCGCCTTGAAGCGCAGCAGGGAACGGAACCCGTAGACGGGCTCGAGCGCACCGCCGACGACGTCGAGGACCGATTCGACGCCGCTCCGGCCGGAGCCCTGCGGTTCCGCCGAGGACGCGAGCGGTGCGGCGGACAGGCTGAGCCGTTCGGCACCGTCGGCGCGCATCCGGTCGACCGCACTCGCGACCAGGAACTCCATCACACCGTTCGGGGCGTCCGGCGCACGGCGCATCACGTCGAGCGTCCACCCGACCACCTGGCCGGCACGGTACGCGGGGAGCCAGCTGGTGACGGCGAGGACGGTGCCGTCCTCGCTCAGGGCGACGAGCGTCCGGACGGCGGGGTCGCGCATCTCGTCGATGCCGCCGAGGGTGAACCCCATCTCCGGCAGTTCGCGCTCGGCGACCCACTCCTCCGAGATCGCCTCGATCTGGCGGGTGACCGATCCGGGCAGCGAGGCCCAGTCCGACCAGAGCGCGGTGGTGCCGGACCGTGCGGCCTTGTTCACGGCCGTGCGGACGTCCTGCTTGCGCTTGCCCGTCGTGGTCCAGGTGCGCGGGTCGAGGTCGGCGTCCTCGGCCACGGGGAGCGTCGTCCAACCGAGTCGTGCGAGTGCAGCACCGAGGGTGGCGTCGATGCCGTAGAAGACGGGCGTCCAGCCGTGGTCGTCCGCGGCCCGTGCGAAGCCCTCGAGTGCCGCGAGCCGCGCGTCCTCGTGTCCGAAGGGGCCGCCGGTCGTCACGGCCACGCTCCCGGTGCGGTGGTAGGCGACCCCGGCTCGGCCGTCCTCGGTGAACCAGTACTCGTTGCCGGGCCAGGTCGTCATCCACCCGAAGGTGTCGCCGCCGCCGGCGACCAGGAGCGCCCGAGCAGCCGCCCGCGCGGCGTCCTGCCCGTCGAGGTCACTGTCCGAGCGTCCGGCACCGGTCGGCCGGACCGCGGCGATCGCCACCGCGAGCCACAGGAGCGGGCCCGAGATGCCGACGACGAACCGCAGCGCCGGCTCGGCTTGTGCGAGGTGCGTGGGCAGGGTCACGGGGGCGATCGGACCGAGCACGGCGAGCGCCAGGTGGAGGGGCTCCCGCACGCTGTCGCCCGAAGCCACGGCGACGCCGACGACGACGACCGCGAGCACCAGGGCCGCGCCCGCGACCGTGACGGCGAAGGTCAGCAGTCGTCGCCGGTCGGTCCGGACCGGGAAGTCCGCGCGGCGCAGGACGAGCACCACGGCGGTGGCGATCGGCACCAGCACCGACGCGACGAGCGAGAGCGAGACCTCGAGGTGGTCAGACGCCAGACGCTGCACGACGGCGTGGTGCCGCTCGGGCAGCACCCCGTACGAGACGGCGGTCGCGAGGCCGGTGACCAGGTCGACGGTCACGACGAGCCACAGCGCGAACCGACTGCCACGCCGGAGGCCCACCGCACCGACCGCCAGGACCACGAGCGGCATCACGGCCAGCAGCGACTGGAACAGGCCGTGCGGGTGCACCGCGGCGAGCGCTCGGACGCAGCTGGCGGTCACCCCGGTCACCGAGCAGTGCGGCATCCGTCCGGTAGGCCCGGTGTCGAGCACCACGGCGAGCGGGGCGAGCAGCCCGAGTTGAGCACCGGTGACGAGCGCGAGGACGGGGCCGACCGCCGACACGGTGACCGCGGCCACCAGCAGCACGCGGGTCTCGCGTGAGGAGCTCCGGGTCCAGCCGCTCCGTACCGGTGACCGTCGCAGCACGCGGCCGAGCACCAGGCCGACGACCAGGGCGAGCGCCGCGTGCAGGTCGGACGCGTGTCCGGCGTAGAGCAGCAGCGCGGCGACGACGGCGATCGACACGACCCGGATCCGGCGTCGCCACAGGGCGCCGGCGAACGCGCTCGCGGTGACGATGGTCCCGACGATCCAGGTCCAGGGGCCGACGTGTCCCAGGTGCACGAGGAAGCCGGGGTTGGCCGGGGCTCCGTCGAACAGCTGGAGCACGGCACCGAGGCCGGTCCCCACGACGGTCGTGACGACCATCGCGAGCAGGGTGCGCCGCCAGCCGAGCAGCCGTTCGGACGCGCCGGTGCACACCACGACGGCGACGAAGGTGACGAGGAACCCGACGACGCTGGACGTCACCGCGACCACGCCGAGCGGACCCATCGTCCCGCCCAGGGTGTCGGGCGTCCGTCCGTCGAGCGCGCCGACGCAGCGGAGCACCACGGCGGCGATGCCGACGACGATCGTCAGGCCCGAGACGACACTCGTCAGCGGGTACCGACGGACCACCGGCACGAGTCGCCCCGGGGTCGCCCACGCGAGGGCCGCGGCCACCGCGCTCACCGGAGGCCCATGTGCGCGATCACGCCGGGCATCCCCACGCGCAGGGCGTAGCGCACGGTGTTCCAGTCGTGGGCGGAGCCCTCGGACACCAACAGTCGGGTCTGCATCCCCGCGGCGTCCGCAGCTGCGCGGAGCGCCGTGGTCGAGGCGACGTAGGGGTCGTCCTCGCTGCCGTAGGCGAAGACGGTCAGGTGCCCCGGGTACGGCCCGTGCGCCCGCATGATCGCCCGCGGTGCCGCTGCGGCGTAGCGGCTGGCGGAGCCGCCGAACCCCACCTGGATGCTGTGCTGGACGGAGCCGTTCAGGGGTGCGAGCTCGCTCGAGATCGCGAAGGTCGTGCCGAACACGTCGGGGTGCGCGGTGGAGAACTGCATGGCGCACGTCGCGCCCTGCGAGAACCCGACGATGCCCCAGGCCGAGGGCGCTGCCCCGACGCGCAGGTGCTGCCGGATCCAGTTCGTGGTGTCGGTCATGATGTACGTCGCGGAACGGCCGAGGGGCGAGTCGACGCACATCGGGTTCCGGCCCGGTGCCCCGAGTTGGTCCGGCGCGACGACGATCGGGGCCAGTCCGTGGTGGGCCTCGGCGAACGCGTCCATCACCGCCCCGAGCCGACCGGCCTGGAACATGTCGCTCGGCTGGCCGGGTTGTCCGGCCAGGCTGATCAGGACCGGCAGGGTCGGTGGTCGCTCGGTCAGGGCAGCGGGCGGCAGGTAGACGTCCGCCGGCCGCCCGTGGAAGTGGGAGACGGTCGACGGGATGGCGACGGAGAGCACCTTCCCGTGTCGCGGCATGTCGGCGGGCGCCCGCCAGGTGGCCGGGTCGACCACCGGACTGGAGGCGCGCCCCACCCCCGTCTCGTGTCCCAGCGGACCGGACGGGTACGGATCGGTCGTGACGGCCTGCTCGATCGTGCGGTACGCCCCGAAGTCGACGTTGACGCCGAGGACGGCGGCCAGGGCCACCGCCACCGCCGCCAGCACGCCGAGCACGCGGCGGACCCAGCCGCCCTGCACGACCGTCACGACGAGCAGGCCGACGGCGCCGAAGGCCAGGGCCACCCACATCCGGGTGACCGGGGTGAACGACACCCCGTACAGGTCCTGGACGTCCCCGAACCACCACACCGCGACCAGGCCGATCACGGCACCGACCGCCACGCCGCCGAGCCGCCAGACCAGCCCGCGGACCGGGTGCCGGGAGCGACGACCGAACGCCGGCAGCAGCGCGGCGACGGCGAGGAGCCCCGCGGCGACGTCCACCGGGACGAGCACGGACGGTGCGACGACGGCGACGTGGAACAGGGGTCGGAGCAGATCGTGGAACATGGGGCCTCCCGGCGGACGGTGCAATCGTGGCGTCGGTCCGCTGCGAACGGGGCACCGAGGCGCTTCCGGTTCGCACAGTTCCCACCTGTGCGGCTCCCAGGCAGCGCTCGAGCAACCCCCAGCGAACCGTCCGGAGCGACGGGCCCGCCGGACCTCTCGGTGGCGCACACCTAGGGTGAACGGGTGACGCACGACGGATCGGTACGGGCTGCACTCGCGGCGGTCGCAGCGGACGGCTGGGGTGACGGCGGGCCGCTCGTCGAACCCGGCAGCACGGCCTCGCCACGTCGGGCCGCGGTCCTGATGCTCTTCGGCGCGCTCGACCACACGCCGAGCGACCGACCGGCAGCAGCACCCGGGCTCCCGCGCGACCTCGACGTCCTGCTCCTCGCCCGGGCCACGACCCTGCGCGCGCACGCGGGTGAGGTCGCGTTCCCCGGCGGACGCATCGACCCCGGTGACGCGGACGCCGTCGCCGCCGCACTCCGCGAGGCACAGGAGGAGACGGGGCTCGACCCCGCCGGCGTCGAGGTGCTCGGCACACTGCCGGCCGTGCCCCTGGCGTTCTCGAACCACCTGGTCCGGCCCGTCATCGGCTGGTGGCGCGACCCCTCACCGATCCGCGTCGTCGACGAGCACGAGTCGGCGGCGGTGTTCCGGGTCCCCGTGGCCGACCTGCTCGACCCGGCGAACCGCGGCGTGACCGTGATCCGCCGCAGTGGTCAGGAGTGGCGCGGACCGGCGTTCACGATCGAGGCCGACGGGGACGAGCACCTGGTGTGGGGCTTCACCGCGATGCTGCTGGATGCGCTGTTCGACCGACTCGGCTGGACGGAACCGTGGGACCGGAGCCTCGAGGTGCCGCTGCCCGACTGAGCACCGGGAACGACAGCGGGTCGGCCCGCACCGCGTCGACCGCGTGGGCCACGGCCCCGATGACGACGACGTCGGCCCCGAGCGACGACGCGACGAGTTCCGGCACCGGGTCGAAGTGCCCCTTCGCGAGCAGGTCGCGCGCACGGTCGATGACCGCGACCGCCGGCTGGGCGATCGCGCCGGCGACCACGACGCGGTCGATGTCGAGCAGGCTCGCGAGCAGGATGCAGACCCGGGCCAAGCGGTCACCCAGGCGGTCGACGATGGTGCGCGCGACCGGATCACCGCTCCGCGCGGCCGCGAACACCAGGGCGGCGTCGGCGGCGAGCGCGGCGTCCGCGGGGATCTGCCCGGCGGCGACGGCGTCGGCCACGAAGGTGCGGGCGACGGCGCCGATGCCGTCGGACGAGCCGACACCCTCGACGAGTTCGAGCACCCGCATCTCCCCGGCACCGCCGTGGGCACCGCGCAGCAGGACCCCGTCGACGACGAGGCCCGCGCCGAAGCGTTCGCCGGACAGCAGCGCCGCGAACGAGGCGTCACCCGAGGACGGCCGCTCGGCGAGCGCGGCGAGGTTCGCGTCGTTCTCGACGAGCACCCGCCCGTCCGGCACGGCGTCGGCGAACCCCGGGTTCATCCGGACCCAGAAGCCGCCGTCGTCGGGCGAGGCCCCGGCGGCGTCGACCGGCGCCGGGATGCCCACGACGGTGACCAGGACCCGGGTGCGGTCGACGTCGGCCGAGGCGAGGGCGGCGGCCACGGTGTCGGCGAGGACCCCGAGTCGCACGGGCACGTCGAGGCCCGATGCACCCAGCGACCCCTCGGCACGACCGAGCACCGTGCCGCGCAGGTCGGCGACGAAGGCCGTGACCCGGTGCTGGCCGGCGTCCACACCGACGACGACCCCGGCGACCGTGTCGAGCTCGTAGCGGCGAGCCGGGCGCCCCATCCGGTACTCCCCCGCGGCGCGGGCGTCGTCGAGCTCCCGGAGCCAGCCGAGCCGCACGAGCTCCTCGGCCGCCCCGAGCACGGTCGACCGGGTCAGGCCGGTGGCGTCGATCGCCTCGGTCGCGGTGAACGCCGACGAGTCGAAGGCGTACGCGAGCAGCGTCTCTGCGCTCGTTCCACGGGGTGGCGGCATGTCGTGACCCTATCGCGCGACGAGTTCCTTGCGGAATTAGATTTTCTCGCTACATTTAGTTCCGCGGGCAGCATCGGAGCCGCTCGCGGGACGGAACGGCAGGGACGCCGGGTCCGGACGGACGGAGACGACGTGCAAGCACACGCTACCGCCAGGAGCGCAGCATCGGTCAGCCGACGCGGGTTCCTGCTGGGAGCGGGCGGCATCGGAGCGGGCCTCGCGCTCGCCGGATGCGCCCCGATCGGGTCCTCGAGCGCCAAGCCGGAGACCATCACGTTCTACGTGTCGAAGCCCGAGGTCATCGGCTACTTCGACGACGTCATCGCGCAGTTCCACCAGAGCCAGTCGAAGGTCCGGGTCGTGCGCGACTCGACCTCGAGCATGTCCGCGAACTTCGTGCGGAACCGGCCGCCGGACCTCGGCTGCTGGAACTACAACTTCTCGGTCGTGCCGTTCGTCGAGCACGGCGCGCTGACCGACCTGTCCGACCTGCCGCAGGCCGACACCATCAACCCCGACCTGTGGCCGCTCATGGAGCAGACCGCCGACTACCCCGGCCGGAAGAGCGCCCTGCCGTACTCGGTGACGGCGGCGTCGGTGATCTACAACAAGGCCCTCTTCGCGCAGCAGGGGCTCGACGTCCCGTCGACGTGGAGCGAGTTCGCCGACGTGTGCGAACGCCTGACCAAGGCCGGCATCGCGCCGATCTACGGCACGTTCAAGGACAACTGGACGATCGCCCAGGGCATGTTCGACTACTCGATCGGCGGCATGATCGACACCCCGGCGACCTTCGAGGCACTCCGCCGCGAGGGCACGAACGTCGGCAAGGGATCCGCCGTCTCGTTCGAGCGCGACCTGCGGAAGCCGATGGAGCGCATGGTGCAGCTCCGCGCCTGGCACCAGGACGGCGCCGCGAGCCGCGGGTACGGCGACGGCAACCTCGCCTTCGCCCAGGGCAAGGCGGGCATGTACCTGCAGGGACCGTGGGCCCTCGGCGAGATCGCCAAGACCACGAAGGACATGGACCTCGGCACCTTCCCGCTGCCCGTCACCGACGACCCGGCCGACCGCAAGGTCCGCGTGAACGTCGACCTGGCGCTCTGGATCCCGGAGGCGTCCCGCAAGCAGGAGGCCGCCCGCGAGTTCCTGTCGTTCCTGATGACCAAGCGGGTCAACGACAGGTACAACGCGGACAACAACGGTTTCGGGGTCCGCAAGGACGCTCCCCCGGCGTCGAACCCCGCCCTCCGCGGCATGCAGTCGTACTACGACGACGCAGCCTTCTACCTCGGCGCCTCGCAGCTCATCCCCGCCGAGATCCCGGTCGCGAACTACGCGCAGTCGATCGCCTTCGGCGGCGACCCGCAGCGCCAGCTCCGCACCCTCGATGCCGACTGGGCGCGTCTCGCGCTCCGCACGGCCGCGTAAGGAGACGTCCGAATGGCAACCACGACCACCGAATCCATCACGACGGCGGACCGCCGCCGCCGTGGCGGAGCCGCCACGGGCCTCCAGGCCGGACGACGGGACGGACGACGCAAGCCCCGCGTCGACCCGCTCTTCCTGGCGTTCCTGCTGCCCACCCTGGTGCTCTTCACGCTCGCCATCACGCTGCCGGCGGTGATGGGCATCGTGCTGAGCTTCACGAACTCCGTCGGCTTCGGCGAGTTCCGCTTCACCGGGCTCACCAACTACATCGCGGTGTTCTCCGACCCCGCGATCCTGCAGGCGTACCTGTTCACGCTCGGGTTCTCGCTCGTCACCGTGATCGTCGTGAACGCGATCGCGTTCCTGCTCGCCATCGCGCTGACGTCGAAGATCCGCGGCAAGATCGCGCTGCGTGCGGTGTTCGTGCTGCCGATGGTGATCTCGGGGATCGTCATCGCCTACGTGTTCTCGTTCCTGTTCGCGAACAGCCTGCCGGCCTTCGCCACCGCGATCGGCTTCGGGCCGCTCGAGCAGAGCATCCTGGCGAACCCCGACCTGGCCTGGCTGGCGATCGTGGTCGTCACCGCCTGGCAGGCGATCCCGTCGACGCTCCTCATCTACATCGCCGGCGTCCTCTCGATCCCCGGCGAGGTGTACGAGGCAGCCGCCCTCGACGGTGCCAGCGCCTGGCGGCAGCTCGTCTCGATCACCGCCCCGCTGACCGCGGGCTACATCCTGATCAACCTGGTCATCGGGTTCAAGAACTTCCTGAACTCGTACGACATCATCGTCGGACTGACCGACGGCGGCCCCGGCACCTCGACCACCAGTGTCGCGATGTCGATCTTCAAGGGCTTCAACGGCGGCGACTACGCCTACCAGATGGCGAACGCCACGATCTTCTTCGTCATCGCGGTCGTCATCGCCGTGATCCAGCTGCGGGCGACCCGCGGGAAGGCAGCGCTCTGATGTCCCTGCAAGCACCCCTGCGACCGGGGACCACCGCGACCGGCAGCATCCGTTCCGTCGACGCCGACCGGTCCTCCGGCTCGGGCAAGGCCGGCCGAGGTCGTTCGAACTGGCCCGTCACCGTCGTCCTCGTGCTCTGCGCGCTGTCGGTGCTCGTGCCGCTGTACGTCACCCTGACGATGGCGTTCAAGACCACCGGGCAGGCCGTCGACGGCAACGCGTTCTCGCTGCCGGCACCGTTCAGCGTCGACGGCTTCGTGCAGGCGTGGCAGCTGACGGACTTCCCGCGGGCCTTCGCGGTCTCGGTGTTCGTCGCCGCGATCACCGTCGTCGGCACGATCCTGCTCGCCTCGTTCACGGCCTACGCGATCGCCCGGAACTGGGACCGACGACTGTTCCGCTGGTCGTTCTTCTACCTGCTCGCGGCGATGTTCCTGCCGTTCCCCGTGCTCGCGCTGTCGCAGGTGAAGCTCACCGGGCTCGCGCACCTGGACAACCCGCTCGGCGTCGCGATCCTGCACGTCATGTTCCAGCTCTCCTTCAGCGTGCTGCTCTTCACGGCCTTCCTGCGGTCGATCCCGGCGGAGCTGGAGGAGAGTGCTCGAATCGACGGCGCGAGCACGGGGCAGGTGTTCTGGCGACTCGTGTTCCCGCTGCTGGCACCGATGAGCGCCACCGTCGGCATCTTCGCGTTCCTCGCGTCCTGGAACGACTTCGTGATGCCGTCGCTGATCACCTCCGACCCGGCGCTGCAGACCCTGCCGGTGCTGCAGCAGATGTTCCAGACGCAGTTCAGCAACAACTACAACGTGTCGTTCGCCTCGTACCTGATGGCGATGGCCCCGGCGATCATCGTCTACCTCGTCACCCAGCGGTGGGTGATGGCCGGCGTGACCCAGGGCGCCATCAAGTGACCGACACCGCCGGTGCGGGGCCGACCGCGATCGCCGGTGCAGACCCGACCGGCACACACCCCTCGAACCCCTCGAACCCCTCGACCCACGAAAGGCCCGACGTGACCGACACCCTCGCCCAGCCCGCCACCACCTCGCACGACGAGACCTGGTGGCGCCAGGCCAGCGTCTACCAGATCTACCCCCGCTCGTTCGCCGACGCGAACGGCGACGGCATCGGCGACCTGCCCGGCATCACCGAGCGCGTGCCGTACCTGGCCTCGCTCGGCATCGAGGCCGTCTGGCTCAGCCCCTTCTACCCGTCCGCCCTGGCCGACGGCGGCTACGACGTCGACGACTACCGCGACGTCGACCCGCGCCTCGGCACCCTCGACGACTTCGACCGGATGGTCGACGCACTGCACGCCGCCGGCATGCGGGTGATCGTCGACGTCGTCCCGAACCACACGAGCGACCGACACGAGTGGTTCCGCGAGGCCCTCGCAGCGCCCAAGGGCTCCCCCGCCCGCGACCGCTACGTGTTCCGCGACGGCAGCGGACCGTCCGGCGAGGACGCCCCCGCCGACTGGATCTCGATCTTCGGCGGGCCGGCCTGGACCGCCGTCGGCGACGGCCAGTGGTACCTGCACAGCTTCGCGAAGGAGCAGCCCGACCTGAACTGGGCGAACCGCGAGGTCCGCGACGACTTCCTGCACACCCTGCGCTTCTGGTCCGACCGCGGCGTCGACGGGTTCCGCATCGACGTGGCCCACGGCCTGGCGAAGGACCTGGGCGAGACCCTGCCCACCTGGGCCGAGCTCGCCGAGATGCCGAAGGACGGCACGCACCCGCTCTGGGACCGCGACGACGTGCACGAGATCTACGCCGAGTGGCGGACGGTCTTCAACGAGTACACGCCGGCCCGCACCGCGGTCGCCGAGGCCTGGGTCCCCGCCCACCGCCGTGCCCGCTACGCCAGCGCCGAGGGACTCGGTCAGGCGTTCAACTTCGACCTGCTCGAGGCCGACTTCGACGCCGGACAGTTCCGCACGATCATCGAGTTCAACCTCGGGCTCGCCGAGCAGTCCGGCTCGTCGACCACGTGGGTGTTCTCGAACCACGACGTCGTCCGGCACGCCACCCGCTACGCCCTGCCGCCCCGCGCCGGTGGCACCGACAAGCAGGGCAGCGCGTGGCTGCTCGCCGGCGGCTCGCAGGACGCGCTCGACCGGTCGCTCGGCCTGCGCCGCGCACAGGCCGCCACGCTGCTCGAGCTCGCCCTGCCCGGCTCCGCCTACCTGTACCAGGGCGAGGAGCTCGGCCTGCACGAGGTCGGCGACATCCCGGACGCCGACCGCCAGGACCCGGCGTTCTTCCGCAACCCGGGCGTCGACGTCGGTCGTGACGGCTGCCGCGTGCCGATCCCGTGGACGCGCACCGGCTCGTCGTTCGGCTTCGGTCCGGACGGTTCGCACCTGCCGCAGCCGGCGTGGTTCGCCGACTCCAGCGTCGAAGCCGAGGACGCAGACCCCGACTCCACCCTGAACCTGTACCGGAAGGCGCTCGGCCTGCGTGGCCAGCTGCAGTCCGAGGAACAGCTCGAGTGGATCGAGACCGGCCGCGACGACGTGCTCGCGTTCCGTCGGCCGAACGGTTGGACCAGCGTGACGGTCTTCGGCGACGAGCCCTTCGCGCTGCCGGCCGGCGAGCTGCTGCTCGCCTCGGCCCCCGTGGTCGACGGTGCCCTGTCGGGCGTGGGGACGGCCTGGTTGCGTTCCTGACGCGACGCTCGCGCGGTGGGCGCGACCGGATGACGGACTGGAGGCGCGGTGCCAGCTGGCACCGCGCCTCCAGTCCGTCGTCCCCCGCGTCTGCCCGCGCCTGCCCGCGCTACCCGGCCTACCCGACGGAAACCGGCGTACCTGCCGGAACCGGGCGTACCGGGTCGGAAGTTCTGACCAGGTACGCCCGTTCCCGCATCCCATCGCGGCCGTTCTGGGAAGGAAGTCCCGGTAGGGTCACCGCATGAGCGGGGCGAGCATCAGCGTGCAGGACTTCGTGATGCGGTTCGGCGACCGCAACGTGGTCGACGGGCTGTCGTTCGACGTCGCCCCCGGTGAGACGTTCGGGCTGCTCGGCAGCAACGGCTCCGGCAAGACCACGACGATCCGGGCCCTGCTCGGCATCACCACCCCGACGGCGGGCACGCTGACGATCGACGGCCGCCCCTACCGACCGGCCACCGGCGGCATCGGCTACCTGCCCGAGGAGCGCGGGCTGTACCGCAAGGAGTCCGTCATCGACGTGATGACCTACTTCGGGCGCCTGCGCGGGCTCCGCGGAGCCGAGGCGACCGCGTGGAGCATGGACTACCTGGCCCGGTTGGGGCTCGCCGACCGCGCGAAGCTGCGCGTCGACAAGCTGTCCGGCGGGCAGCAGCAGAAGGTGCAGCTCGGCATCACGATCATGGACCGGCCGCGGCTGCTCATCCTCGACGAGCCGACCAAGGGGCTCGACCCGGTGAACCGGCGACTCCTGCTCGACCTGGTCGACGAACGGAAGGCCGACGGCGCGACCGTGGTCCTCGTGACGCACCACATGGACGAGGTCGAGCGGCTCTGCGACCGCATCCTGCTGCTCAAGGACGGGCGGGCCGCCGCGTACGGATCCGTGCCCGACGTGCAGGACGCCTTCGGTGGCGCCGTCGCCCGCGTGGGGCTCGACGGCCCCGTACCGAAGTCGTCGCTGTACCGGCTCGCCCGCTACGAGGGGCACGTCGCCTACCTCGTCCCGACCCAGGCCGCCGCTCCGGACGGTGCGGACGTCCTGGCGGAACTGGTCGCGGCCGGGGTGCACGTCACCGCGTTCGAGATGCGCCGGATCCCGCTCGACGAGATCTTCGTGCAGGTCTACGGGCACGACGCCCTCGCCGCTGCGTCGTCGGACGGGGCAGCGGCATGAGCAACCTCGGCACGGTCGTCCGGTTCGAGTTCGTCCGCGCGGTGAAGAAGCCCGCGTTCTGGATCGGCACGCTCGCGCTGCCGGTCGTCATCGTGGTCGTGTCGCTGCTCGTCGGCATCGGGCAGGCCGCCGGCACGAACTCCGTGGTGTCCGGGTCGTCCGCCACGAAGACCCCGTTCCACTACGTCGATGAGTCCGGCCTGGTGTCGGAGTCCGTGGCGGCGAAGTGGGGTGGGACGCCGTCCACCGATGCCGCCGCCGACCGTGCCGCCGTCCGGTCCGGTGACCTCGACGCCTTCATCGCGTTCCCGTCGTCGCCGTCCACGACGGCCATCCGGGTCGACGCCGCCGACCGGGGGCTCTTCGCCAACGGCGTGTACTCGTCGCTGGCCGAGCGGGTCCTCGAGCAGAGCGTCGCCGCCTCGGTCGACGACCCCGAGACCGTGCAGCTGCTCCGCAGTCCACCCGCCACCGACGTCACCACCTACGCCGACGGCCGGGTCGCGCCGGGCTGGTTGTCCGTCGTGCCGCCGTTCCTGTTCGTCGCGGCGTTCTTCGGGCTCGTCATCCTGCTCGCCGCCCGGATGGTCACCGTCGTGGTCGAGGAGAAGGAGAACCGGATCTCCGAGATGATCCTGACCACGGTGACCGCGGGCGACCTGATCCGCGGCAAGGTCATCGCCATGCTGCTCGTCGGCTTCGTGCAGGTCAGCGTGTTCGTCGTGCCCGGCCTGGTCGGGCTGCTCGTCGCCCTGCCCTTGGTGTCCTCGCAGCTCGGCGGGCTGACGGTCGACCCGTGGCGGATGGTGACCGGGGCGCTGCTGCTCGTCGGCGGGGTGCTGCTGGCGTCCGGGCTGTTCGTCGCCGTCGGGGCCGCCGTGCCGTCGATCAAGGACGCCTCGGCCCTGCAGTCGGCGGCGATCTTCGCGCTGATCATCCCCCTGTACGCGGCGTTCTTCGTGATGACGACGCCGACGTCGCCAGTTGCGCAGTTCTTCACGTACTTCCCGACCTTCACGCCGATCACCGCGATGGTGCGGAACGCCGTCGGGGCCCTGACCGTGACGGAGTCGGTGGTCTGCATCGTCGAGGTGTTCGTCGTCGCCGGGCTGCTGCTGTGGTTCGCGGAGTACCTGTTCCGGCACTCGGTCGCGCAGTACGGGTCGAAGGTGACGGTGCGGCAGATGCTGTCGTGGCGGCGGGGGCGTCGGGGCTGACCTCGTCGGTCGGCGCCGCACGGCGTCAGACGCGCACGGGTGCCTCGTCGAGGTCCCACGAGGGGACGGCATGCCGCTTCCATCCCTGGCGCAGGGTGTTCGCCGCGCGGTCGAACTCGACCAGGACGTCGATGTGCGGGCGGACCAGCATCTGGATCTGCAGCCCCTCGTAGACCGAGAGCAGCTGGGTCGCAGCCTGGTACGCGGGGATGCCGGCCTCTTCCGAGCCCTTGTCGAAGTCGCGCTGCAGCCCGACGGTCAGCTGCTCGGCGTACTCCTCGAACCGCTTGCGGAACAGTTCGGCGAACCCGGACTCCGAGCTGGCCACGGTGATCAGCCCCGCGAGCACCCGGACGAGCCCGGGGTCGGCGACGTCCTCGGCCAGGGTCAGACGGACGTGCTCGATCGTGCACGTGGGCGGGCTCTTCCGCCGGGTCCCCCGCAGCTGCGCCCACCGGTCGTAGGTGACCAGGAGCAGGGCGTGCCAGGTCGGGAACAGCCGCTCGACGGTCTCGAGCGGGATGCCGGCCACCTCGGCGACGACCGCCGCGTCCACGGTGTCGAACGGGTGCAGCCGGTAGGCGCGGATGGCCGCGCGCACCGTGCGCTCTGCGAGGGACTCGTCGTCCTCGACGCGTTCGCCGTGCAGGGGTTCCATCCGACCATTGCAGCGCATTCCGGGCCGTTTGTCTCGTCCCAGAGCGGGGGCCGTGCTCCCGGCCGCGTCAGCGCGGCGCGAGCACGGCGGTCAGCCGACGGTGACGGGCGCCGCCGGAGGCCGCACCCGCTGGCGCATCCACACGAAGAACCCGGTCAGCGTGAAGACGCCGTAGAAGACGTACATCAACCCGGAGGCGTAGTACCCGGCGGAGAACAGCAGCGGAACGCCGACCAGGTCGACCGCCACCCAGATGAGCCAGAACTCGACCCACCCCTTCGCCATGCCGTAGGTGGCGAGCAGCGATCCGACGAAGATCCACGCGTCGCTCCACACCGGCTCGTAGGACCCGAGCGCGCGGAAGACGGGGGTCAGCAGGGCGGTGCCGCCGACCATGCCGACGACGAGCAGCAGACGGGTCCGCCAGGAGGCCCAGCGCGGGTCGATCACGGTCGTCGCGTCCTCGGGGCGGTGCGTCCACCGGTACCAGCCGTAGATGCTCACGATGATGAACATGACCTGACGGCCGGCCTGCCCGAGCAGGTTGACGGGGTTCGGGGTGTCGAAGAGCGCCCCCATGAACACGGTGAAGAGCAGGGCGTTGCCGACCAGTCCGACCGGCCAGGCCCAGACCTTCCGGCGCATGCCCCCGAGGGCGCTGAGCAGCCCGAAGACGTTGCCGATCACCTCGCGCCAGAGCACGGTCTGGTCGCCGATGACGATCTGCGCGTCGAACAACCAGCGCACGATGTCCATGGGCCCTCCTCGTTTCCGGACGGTGCAACGACGCCGTGCGTACCGGCATTCCTTCTGTGATCGCTCTGCCCACGCGAAGCGCACACCCAGAAACCGGGGTACAAGTCATGTCCTCCCTAGCGGGGACAAAAATGACCCCTGTTCTGGGGTCCGGGTGAACGCTCGTTCTCGCTTGTCGGCACTTTGGGGGACAGGTAACGTCGACACCAGAGCGAGTCCAGCCCGCCCGAGCAGCAGCACATGCGCTCCGAGGCCCGGCGACCGCTCTCGGCACCGGTCAGCCGCGACCCCCTCCAACCACTGGGTCGATGACAACCTCCCCACCGGACACGACGCCCGAATGTCCCCGGTGGGCTTCAGCGTGCCCCGAGCACGCAGGAACGGATCCACCCCATGCACAAGATCGTCACCGGTGCCATCGCCGGCGCAGCAGGCGTCGCACTCCTCCTCGGCGGCGCGGGCACGTTCGCGCTCTGGAACGCCAGCGCCTCGAGCGCCGCGTCCGCCGTGAGCGCCGGCACCCTGACGCTGAGCGCCAACAACGACGGCGCCTGGACCGACATCACGAACGGTCGTTCCACCGCGATCGACCCGACGAAGGCCCTGATGGTCCCGGGCAACACGTTCCAGTTCACCCAGACGCTGAACATCGGCGCGACCGGCCAGGACCTCAAGGCGAACCTGACCTACGCCAACCAGAGCATCACCGGTGACGCCGCGCTGCTCGCCGCCACGACGAAGACGCTGGCCGTCACCTCGACGAGCGCCTCGGTGGTGCAGTCCTCGTCGAACACGAACACCTTCGTCGTCTCGCCGTCCTCGTCCACGTCGACCGTCAAGGTCGTCTTCACGGTGACGCTCCCCGCGTCGGCGACCACCGGTCAGGGCGGCTCGATCAACCTCAGCGCGCTGGCCTTCACGCTCACCCAGACCGCGATCGGTTCCTGATCCACCGATCGCACCCCACCGACCACGACGACCAGGAGCAGGCACATGACCGCCACACCGCGGACGACGGGACGCCACCGCGCGGCCCGACGGCACCGCTGGGTGTGGCCGGTCGCGCTCGCCCTGGTCGTCGCGGTCGGAACAGCACTCCTCGGCACCGGCGGCACGTACGCGCTCTGGAACGGGACCGCCAGCACGGCGGCCACCACGGTGCGCTCCGCCACGGCGACCGTCAGCGTCAGCAGCACCACGGCGATGAACACCGCGGTCCTCGGGCCGGGCACGAGCACCACCGGCACCTTCACGGTGCGGAACTCCGGATCGGTCCCGCTGTCGATGCGCGTCACGACGACGGCCTCGAAGTCGTCCGTCGCGGCGGCGACCGGTGAGCTGACGCTCCACCTCGTGATGGTGTCCTCGACCGCGAAGTGCGTGCCCGGGCTCACCGGCACGAGCGGACGGCTCGCCACCTTCGACACCGGTACCGGGTCGTTCACCCTGCCGGCCGGGGTCAGCGGCACCGCGTGCCTCGAGATGGCCCTCGACGCCGACGCCCCGCAGACCGTCGCCGGCGCCACCACCGACTTCACCCTCACCGTCACCGGAACGCAGGTCTCCGCATGAACCGCCGCCTCCGGCTCCTCGTCGCCGTGCTCCTCACCGCCGTGTTCGTCGGCGGTACCTCGAGCGCCGCGTGGGCACTGTGGAGCGCGTCGGGCACCACCGCGACGAGCACCACGGTCGGCACGGTCGCGGCGTCGATCAGCGGCACGAGCGCCCTCACCACGGCGTTCTCGTCGAGCGTCACCTCGACGACGAAGCCGATCACCCTGACCGACTCGGGCACCCTCGCCGGCACCGCCACCACCACGGTCTCCGTCGTGTCCGGCAGCTCGACCGCGCTCGCCAAGGCCGTCACCGTCGTCGCCTGGCCGGTCGCCTCGACCGCGGGCTGCACCGCGAGCACGGCCGTGGGCACCGGGTCCGTCACCGGCACCTGGGCCTCGCTGCCGAGCATGAGCGCGAAGCTCGCCGCCGGCACCTCCGCCGTCTGGTGCACCCGCAGCACCCTGCAGTCGTCGGCCCCGGCCGGCTCGACCGCCAAGGTGAACGTCAACCTCACCGTCACGAGCGGCACCTGGACCTCGGGCGTCGTGGCGGGCGGCTTCACCCTGACCACCCCGGCTGCGGTCGTCGACACCACCCCCTCGCTGGTCTGCACCGACCACGGCGGTTGGTACGTCGAGATCCGGTGGGATGCCGCGAACCGCCCGGTGGACACCTGGTACGGGGCTTTCGTCGGCTCGACGCCGGTCGGGCAGAAGGCGCAGGACTACTCCGCGTTCATCACGATCGCGCCGCCGGACGTCCCCGCGAGCGCCGGCACCGCGGGCACGCTCACCGTCACCGTCAAGGTGCTCGACAGCGCCGGCAACCCCACGTCGACCGTCGCGGGTACCGGCAAGGTCACGCTCTTCACGCAGGACAACGGGGCGGCGATCCGATGCGGCGCATGAGCACCCCCACCCCGCGCACCGGCTGGCGCGCCGTCGTCCACGCCGTCGTGCTCGGTCTCAGCACCGGGCTCCTGCTGCTCGTCGCCGCCCTGGCGGTCGTGCTGATCGTCGTGCCGAAGGCCACTGGCTCGATGCCGCTCACCGTCCTGACGCAGTCGATGGAGCCGACCCTGCCCCCGGGGACGCTGCTCGTGGTCCGTCCGACCCCGATCGACGACATCCGGGTCGGCGACGTCGTCACCTACCAGATCGTGTCCGGCCAGCCCGCGGTCGTCAGCCACCGCGTGGTCTCGGTGTCGTCGTCGTCGGACGGCGAGCGGACCTTCGTGCTCAAGGGCGACAACAACGCCGAGGCCGACCCGGCACCGGTCACCGCCGTGCAGATCCGCGGCGTGGTCTGGTACTCCGTGCCGGAGATCGGCATCGTCAACCAGGTCGTCAACGGGTCGCGGAGCTGGCTCATCCCCGCGGTCGCCGGCGTGCTCCTGACGTACGGTGCGGTCATGATGGCCGCGGGCTTCGTGAGCGCCGCACGTCGTCGCCGCGCCGGCACCAGCCGCGACGGCACCAGTCGCGTCGGCACCAGCCATGGACGACGCAGCGCGGCGCACCACGTCGAGCGGACCACCACCGAGAACAGGGCCGAGACGACGACCACCACCCGGTCTAGGCTCGGTGGACGTGACGGACGGAGTGCAGCGGGCGCGGGAGCTCCTCGACGCGGCGGCCCGACGGCTCCGCGCCGCGGACGTCCCGGACGAAGCACTCGGCGAGTACGTGCAGCCGAAGGCCGTCCTCGGGATCCATCGTGACCCGACGATGCGGCCCCTCGGCCGGGTGTGGCGGGTCGGAGCACTCCTGATCGGGTCGTCCCCCGAGACGGCCGGCCGTGTCTGGGCCACCGGGTCGATCACCCGCGTCACCGAACCCGGTCGGTCGCAGTACCAGTCGGTGTCGGCCGAGGTCCGCCGCGCCTACCGAGCCGCCGCCGCGAAGGGGCACTTCGGCGCCGGTGACACGGTGAACCACGGCGCCGTCCCGATCCCCGTCGACGACTCCCTGGTCGGCGCCGAGGGCGTGCTCGTCGTCATCGACGACGTGCCATCGGTCCGGTGGTCCCCGACCGCCGGCGCCGCAGTCCCCCTCGCCGACTACCTGGACGACCGCGTCGGGCTGCTCGTCGATCCCCCGCGGGGCGCGACCGACTGACGCGGCGCCGGGCACGGGCCCTGAACCGGCCGACCCCACACCGCAGCCCGTCCGCCGGACGCGATCCGGGCCTCCAGGCTGACCGGACCGACCACGCGCCTGTCGCGACGTCACCCGGTCCCGATAGTGTCGGAACGTGAGCAACGAGGCATTCGACGACCGCTACGAGCTGCGCGAGTTCGCGCCCGGGACGGACGACAAGGGGGCACCGAACGCCGAGACGGCAGCGTGGATGCAGGCCGTCGGGATGGGCTTCCACGAAGCCGACCCCGACGCCGAGGGCGCGGCCCGCATGGCGTCGCACTTCATCGCCGACGAAGAGACGTTCCTCGGGGTCTACGTGCGCGAGCCGTTCCCGGGGTCCGTCGACGAGACGTGGCCGGCCGGCACCTTCACCTGGTTCCGCAAGGCGCTGAGCTGGGGCGACGGCTCCTCCGTCGACACCCAGGCGATCTCCGCGGTCACCGTCCGCCCGACCGAGCGTCGCCGCGGCATCCTGCGCCGGATGATGACGCACGCGCTCGAGCGCGGGGTCGCCGAGGGCTACGCCGTCGCGTCGCTGACCGCGTCCGAGGGCACCATCTACCGCCGCTTCGGCTTCGGCTGCGCCATCCGCGAGCGTGCCGTGCACGTCCGCCGCGAGCGCGCGCTCCCCCTGCTCGCCCCGACCTCCGGCACGGTGTCGGTCGTCACGCCGCAGTGGCTCGCCGACGGCCCGGGCAAGGCGGTCTTCGACCGGTTCCACGTCCGCACCCCCGGCTCGATGGTCCGCAACACCGGCACCTGGCCGATCGTGTTAGGCCTGCTCGGCCACGACGGGCAGAAGGCGAAGGACGTCCGTGCGGCGGTGCACCGTCCCGACGGCTCCGACGAGATCGACGGGTACGTCACCTGGCGCGTCAAGGAGGACCGCGGTTCCGACACCGCACTCGAGATCGTCGACCTGGTGTACGCGGACGACCGGGCCTACACCGCCCTGTGGGAGTTCCTGCTCTCGGTCGACCTCAACGACGTCGTGAAGTACAACCGCTCCCGCCTCGACGACCCCATCGTCGCGGCACTCGGCGACAACCGTGCGTACGACGTCGACCACGAAGAGGACCACGTCTGGCTGCGCGTGCTCGACGTGCCCGCGGTGCTGACCTCGCGGCCGTTCGCCGTCGACGGGTCGCTGACACTCGGGGTCACCGACGCGCTCGGCTTCACCACCGGCACGTACCGCCTCGACGTCCAGGGGGCCCGTGGCACCGTCACGCGCATCGCCGACGACGTCGACGTGGCCGGGTCTGACGTCCAGCTCGACGTCGCAGAGCTCGGTGCGCTGCTGATCGGCTCGGTCTCCCCCGTCACGTTGGCCGCCGCGGGGCTCGTCCGCGCCGCGGACCCGGCGTCGGTGGAGCTGCTCCGCGCGATGCTGCTGCCGCCGCGGACACCGCACGGCATCACGTACTTCTGATGGACGTCGGCCGCGTGGTGGGGCGCGCGGTCTGTTGGTCGGTGCGAGGTCGGTCGGTACGAGGTCGGTCACACGGTGCGAGGTTGTTCCGCCGCACGGGGTGAACAACCTCGCACCGGGCGCCTCCCCTCGCGCGATCGCCGCCCCGGGCGCGCAGCAGCGAGTAGTCTCCCCGCCATGACGGACGACACGGTGGTCGACTGGCTCGTCGCCTCCGACCCGGCACTGCGCTGGCAGGTCGAGCGGGACCTCGTCGACGCCCCCGCCACGACGTGGCAGGCCACCCGTGCCCGGGTCGCGACCGAGGGGTTCGGCGCAGCGCTCCTCGCTCACCAGGACCCGGACGGACAGTGGGCTGGCGGCTCGTACTTCCCCGCCGACTTCGACCCCGACGGTCCGGAGGCCCAGGCCGCCGGACAGCCCTACACGGCGACGACCTGGTCGCTCAACACGCTGCGCGACTGGGGGCTCGACGCCGCTGCGCTCGGGGACACCGCCGTGCGCCTCGCCGAGAACAGTCGGTGGGACTACGACGACCTGCCGTACTGGGGCGGCGAAGTGGACTGCTGCATCAACGCCTTCACGCTCGCCAACGGCACTTGGCTCGGTGCGGACGTGGATGACATCGCCGAATGGGTGCTCGAGCACCAGCTCGCCGACGGTGGCTGGAACTGCGAGTGGGTCGAAGGGTCCACCGTGTCGTCGTTCCACTCGACCCTCAACGTGCTCGACGGGCTGCTGCAGCACGAGCAGCTGTCCGAGGGATCGCACCCGCGCGCCACGGAGCTCCGCGCCGCCCGACACCGCGGAGCCGAGTACCTGCTCGAACGGCGGCTGCTGCACCGGAAGTCCGACGGCGAGCTCGTCGGCTCCTGGGTGCACCGTTTCGCGTACCCGTCGCGCTGGATCTACACCGCGCTCCGGGCGACCGATCACCTGCGGGCGGCCGGGTTGCAGGACGGGACCCCGCCGGACCCACGTGCTGCCGAGGCGATCGAGCTCGTCCGGGCGGCTCGCAACGCCGACGGCACCTGGACCCAAGGTGAACGTGCACCAGGGCGGCAGTGGTTCGAGGTCGACGTCCCGGCGGGCGAACGCTCGAAGTGGCTCACCCTGATGGGGACGCGGGTCCTGCGGTGGTGGGACGGCGCGGCAACGGCCGGCTGACCTCGCACGGTGCGAGGGGCGAGCGCTCTGGTGCGAGGTTCCCGATTCCGTGGCAGGCGGACGCGCTCGCACGGAGTACGGAACCTCGCACCACAACAGCGGCGGGGGGGGGGGGGGGGACCTCGCACGGTGCGAAGCTCGGCACCTCGCACCGAGCGGCCGCGCCCCTACGCCCGGCGCCGCACCCGCGGGTCGACGAACGCGTAGACCACGTCGACGATCACGTTCGCCGTGACGATCAGCAGCGCCGAGAACAGCGTGAAGCCGACGACCACCTGTAGGTCGAGTGTGTGCACCGCGTCGATGAGCAGCGCGCCGAGGCCCTGCATCGAGAACACCTTCTCGGTGATGACGGCACCACCGAGCAGCGACCCGAGGTCGAGCCCGAACAGCGTCACCACGGGCAGGATCGCCGTCCGGAGCCCGTGCCGCACGACGACCTGGCGCTCCCGCAGCCCCTTGGCACGGGCGGTCCGGACGAAGTCCTGCGACATCGACTCGAGCATCTCACCACGGGTCAACCGGGCGTAGATCGCAGCGCTGATGAAGGCCAGCACGCACCACGGCAGGATCAGGTGGGTGAACCAGCCGACCGGGTCGTCGCCGAAGGCCACGTACCCGCTCGTCGGCAGGATCCCGAGCACGAACCCGAACAGCAGGATGCCGAGCAGCCCGACCAGGTACGCCGGGGACGAGACACCGGCGACCGCGACCGTCATCACGGCCCGGTCGACGAAGGTGCCGCGGCGCAGTGCGGAGACGGTGCCGCCGAACACCCCGGCGACGAGCCACAGCACGGCGGCGCCCACGGCGATCGAGGCCGTGACGGGCAGGCGCGCGAGGATCAGCTCGGTGACGCTCTCGTGCAGCTGGAACGAGTACCCGAAGCACGGCGCCGCGCACTCGATGACGCTGTTGCCGCTGCCGAAGGTCCGGCCGGTGAAGATGCCGGCCAGGTAGGCGCCGAACTGTGCGAGCCATGGCTTGTCGGTACCGAGGAACGCCTGGACTTCTCGCAGCCGGTCGGGCGTGCAGGGCTTGTCGCAGATCGCCCGGGCCGGATTGGTCGGCAGGAGCATGAAGAGCGCGTACGTGATGGCCGCGACGACGAGCAGCACGACGGCGGCCCCGAGCACGCGGATCGCGAGGAACCGCAGGGTGGCGGCGTTCACGCGGTGCCCCCTCGCGGGTCGAGGGCGTCGCGCAGGGCGTCACCGAGCACGTTGAAGGCGAGGGTGATGAGGAACAGTGCGGCTCCGGGGAACACGAGGTACATGGGATCGGTCTGCACCCAGCCGATGGCGTCGCCGATGCTGCGACCCCACGACGGAGTCGGTGGGTTGACGCCGACGGCCAGGAACGAGAGCGCGGCCTCGGCACCGATCATCGACGGGATCGAGATGGTGGCGTAGACGGTGATCGTCGCGGCGAGGTTCGGCAGCAGCTGCGTGCGGATGACGTGCCAGCGCCCGGCGCCCATCGCCGTGGAGGCGACGACGTAGTTGCGGCTGACGAGCGACAGCGTCTGCCCCCGCACGACACGGGCCACGGCCGGCCAGCCGAAGAACCCGATGACGAGCACGACGAGCACGGGCTTCGGGAACGTCGACGGCACGATCGCGGTGAGGGCGATCATGAACACGAGCGACGGGAACCCGAAGATCACGTCGACGACCCGCGAGAGCACCCGGTCGTACCAGCCGCCGAAGAACCCGGTCGTGACGCCGACGAGCACGCCGATGACGATCGACACCAGGGTCGCGGCGAGTCCGATGCCGAGTGAGGTCCGCGCACCGTACGTGACGATCGAGAACAGGTCACGCCCGGTCAGGGGCTCGACACCGAACCAGTGGTCACCACTGATGCCGCCGCCGGCGCCCCGGGGCGCACCGAACGAGTTGAGGGCGTCGATGTCGTACGAGTACGGGTCCTGCCCGGACAGCTTCGCGATGAGCGGGGCCGCCACGGCGACCACCAGGAACACCGCGATGACGACGGCCGAGGCCACCGCCCAGCGGTCCTGCCGGACACGTCGCACCACGGCCCGGAAGCCGGTCGTGCGGCCGGACGGTGCGACCGGTCGGTCGACGACGTTGGCCGTCACGAGGCCACTCCTTCCCACGCGCGCCACGCCTCGCGGCGAGCGGCCTGTCGCACGGGATCGGCGACGGGCGCTGCGGCGAGGAGCATGCGCGTGTAGTCCTGGTGCGGGTCGTCGAGCACGGCGTCGGTGCTCCCCCGCTCGACGACCCGGCCGTCACGCAGCACGATCACCTGGTCGGCGAGCTGGCGGACGACGGCGAGGTCGTGGCTGATGAGCAACATGCCGAAGCCGAACTCCCGCTGCAGCCCGGCGAGCAGGTCGAGCACGGCGGCCTGCACCGTCACGTCGAGTGCCGAGGTCGGTTCGTCGGCGATGACGAGTGCCGGGCGCAGTGCGAGCGCACGCGCGACGGCGACGCGCTGCCGCTGGCCGCCGGACAGCTGGTGCGGGAACCGCTCGGCCCACGTCGGGTCGAGCTGCACGGCGGTCAGGAGTTCACGGACCCGTTCGGCTCGCTCGGCGGCGGAGTCGGTGCCGTGCACGAGCAGTGGTTCCGCGATGCTCCAGCCGATGGTCTGTCGCGGGTTGAGCGACGACGCCGGGTCCTGGAACACGATACCGACCCGGCTGCGCAGCTCGCGCAGTCGTCGTCCGCGAGCGGTGCGCAGGTCGCTGCCGTCCACCTCGACCGAGCCGGCGACGACGGGCACCAGCCCCGCGAGCGCGCGCCCGATCGTGGACTTGCCGGAACCGGATTCGCCCACCAGGCCGACGGTCTCGCCGGCGTGCAGGTCGAGGTCGATGCCGGACACGGTCGGTCCGCCTCGGCGCGAGTACCGCACGGCGACGTCGCGCAGGCGCGCCACGGGCGGCCGGGAGGCGCGACTCGCGTCCGCCTCGCCGCTCACCGCAGCGGTCTTCGCGCTGGGCGACACCTCACGCGCGCCCGGAGCCGTGAGCTGTCGCTGGGCGCGTGAGCCGGGCTCGCCGACCCGGGCGTCCGGGTCCGCAGCCGTCGTTGCGGAGCCGCCACGGGCCTCCAGGCTGGGGACGGCCTCGAGGAGCTCGCGCGTGTAGTCGGCGGTCGGGTGGGCGAAGACCTCGGCGACGGTGCCGTGCTCGACCGGGTCGCCGCGGCGCAGCACCAGCAGGTCGTCCGCGACGTCCGCGACCACGCCCATGTCGTGGGTGATGAGCAGCACGGCGAGGGAACGCTCGCGGCCGAGCCGGCGCAGCAGGTCGAGGATGCCGGCCTGCACGGTGACGTCGAGCGCGGTCGTGGGCTCGTCGGCGAAGAGTGCGACCGGGTCACCGGCCAGGGCCATCGCGATCATCGCGCGCTGGAGCTGGCCGCCGGACAGTTCGTGCGGGTAGGCCTTCCGGATGCGCTCCGGGTCGGTGAGCCCGGCATCACGGAGCAGTTCGTCGACGCGTGTCCGGACCCCAGCGCGGTCGAGCCCGGTCGGGTGGGCTCGGACGGCCTCGGCGATCTGCGTGCCGATCGAGAGGACCGGCGTGAACGAGTTCATCGGCTCCTGGAACACCACGCCGATGCCCGCACCCCGGACGGCGCGGACCGTCTCGACGGGGGCACCGATGAGTTCCTCGCCACGGAACCGGGCGCTGCCCGACACCGAGGCCTGCGGCGGCAGGAGCCCGAGCACGCTCATGGCGCTGACGGACTTGCCCGAGCCGGACTCCCCCACCAGGGCGAGGACCCGGCCGGGCGTCAGGTCGAAGGAGACGTCACGGACGACGGGCTCCGCGTCGCCGAACGCGACGCGGAGCCCCTCGACCTGCAGGATCGGTTCGGTCACTGCTTGAGCGAGACCTTGAGGTAGTTCGGGTACGCCGGGAAGTCCGCGATCTGGAAGTTCTGCACGTTCGAACCGGCGAGGAAGGACTGCTTCGCGTAGATCAGCGGCACGACCGGAGCGTCGGCCATGATCTTCTTGTCCGCCTGGGCCCAGAGCTTCTGCGCGTCGTCCTGGTCGACCGTGGAGCTCGCCTTCGCGATGAGGGCGTCCACCTCGGGGTTGCTGTACTTCGAGACGTTGTAGCCACCGCCACCGATCTGCGACGAGTCGTAGAGGGGCTGCAGGTTGGCGTTCGCGCTCGGGAAGTCCGGCTGCCAGCTCGACAGCGACAGGTCGAAGTCGGTGCCGTTGGTGGTCGCCTGCGTGAAGGAGTCGTAGTCGAGCGGCTTGAGCGTCACGGCGATGCCGGCACGCTTCAGGCCGGACTGCAGCGCCTGGGCCTGGGCGAGGTAGGTCGGGTCGTTCTGCGTCACGAGGGTCAGCTTCAGGTTGCTGACGCCGGCCTCCTTGAGCAGCTGCTTCGCCTTGTCGACGTCACCGGTGGCCTTCGTCTCGTACAGGTCGTAGTCCTGGCGCCCGGCGATGCCCGGGGTGATGAGCGTCGAGGCGTACGAACCGGCGATCGCGCCGCCGGCGGCGATCCGGAAGGACTTGCGGTCGACCGCGTACTGCAGCGCCTGGCGGACCTTGAGGTCCTTGAGCTCGCCGCGCTGGGTGTTGATCGCCATGTAGCTGATCGGGCCGGCCTTCGACGTGGCCAGGCGGTCCTGGGCGGCCGGGTTGCTGCGCACCTGGTTGAGCTCGGCGGCACCCAGGTAGATGGCGCCGAACGAGTTCTTGGCGTCGCCGTTGTCCGCGATCAGCGTCTGCGTCGCCGTGGACTGGTCCTGGCTCTCCTTGAAGACGATCTTCGACGGGCCGGCGGTGCGGACCTCGTCGGTCTTCGCGCTCCAGTTCTTGTTGCGGACGAGCGTGACCTGCGAGCCCTGCGTGTTCGACTTCACCTGGTACGGGCCGGACGCGACCGGCTTCAGGTCGTAGGCGCCGGTGTCCTTGCCGTCACCCTCGGGCACCGGCGTGAAGGCCGGCATCGACGCGAGCCACGGCCAGTCGCCGTACGCGTCGTTCAGCTTGAAGACGATGGTCTTGTCGTTCGGGGTCTCGATGCTGTCGAGCGACTTGCCGTCGAAGGGGCCCTTGTAGTCGGCACCGCCCACCAGGAGCGACTTGTGGTAGCTCAGGCCACCGCTCAGCGTCGGCGCGAACGAGCGCTCGATGCCCCACTTGATGTCCTTCGTGGTGATCGGCGTGCCGTCCTGGAACTCGACGCCGTCCTTCAGCGTGTAGGTCCAGGTCTTGCCGTCGTCGCTCGAGACCCCGGTGTTGGTCGCCAGGTCGGGGACGACCTTCGCCGTCTTGCCCGGCTCGACGTCCCACGTGGTGAGCCGTCGGGCGACGAGGCCCATCGACGTGATGCCGAGGCTCTGGCTGGTCGCGGGGTCGAGGTGGAACGAGGTCTGCGGCGTCAGGATGTTGAGCGTGCCGCCCTTCGCCGTGCCCTCGGCGCCGTCGTCGGACGAACCCCCACCCGAGCAGCCGGTCAGGACCAGGGCTGCTGCTGCGGCGACGGCCGCGGTGATCGTCAGGCGGTTGGGGCGTCTCATGACGGTGCTGCTCCTCGGGGAAGGGGGTCGCGATCGCGGTGGCGGTCGCTGCGCGGCGGAACGGTTCACCCGCCGGGCGGCGTCCATCCTGACACCGCGACGGTGGCCCGTCCGAATCTCGCGTGCGTCGGACGACGCACGACGAAACATTGCAAGCGCCGGACGCCGTCCCGCTATTCCCGATGCGTTCGCACAGCGGTGCGTCAGCGGTCGAAGAGCCCACCGAGGAAGTCGTTGCCGAGGTTCGACGCCTGCTCGCCGAGGCCCGATGCCTGCTCCCCGAGGCCCGATGCCTGCTCGCCGAACCCGCCGAGGAGCTGCTCGCCCTGACCGACGAGCCCCTCGACGCCACCGCCGAGGTCACCGAGCCCGAGGTCGCCCATGCCCGAGGCGATGCCCTCGAAGTCCACGCCGAGGTCGGCGGCCCCTGCCAGGACCGGCCCTGCGGCGGCACTCAGCACGGCTCCCCCGGCCACCGCCGCGGCGAGGCCACCGAACGCCATCGCGCCGGCGCCGACCGCTGCACCGCCGGCGAAGGCCCCGGCGCGGCCACGGCCGTTGCCGTTGCCGTTGCCGTTGCCGTTACGGCCGGAACCACCGAGGACCCGTCGGACCAGACCCGGACGGGACATCTCGCCGCGGGTCATCGCACGGGCCATGCCGCCCGCCGAGTCGTCGCGCAGGTGCTCGTGGGGCGGGAGCTCGGAGTTCAGGCGGTCGCGGACCTGCTGGCGCTGCGCGGGGGTGAGCCGCGCGAAGGCGTCGTGGTGGACCTGTTCGAGCTGCTCCGGCGACGAGGTGCGGAGCAGGTAGTCGTACTTCGCCAGGGCGACCTTGTCGGCGTCGGCCCCGTGCTGCGGCATGCCGGCGTGCTGCTGCGGCTGGCCGTACTGCGCCGGCTGCGGCTGGCCGTACTGCTGCGGCTGCTGGCCGTACTGCTGCGGCGGCTGCTGCTGGTTCCGGTCGTCGCCGGTCAGCTTGTCCGCGGCGCTGCGCACGATGCCGCGCCAGTCGGTCCCGCCCTGCTGCGATCCGGCGCCGGGCGCGGTTCCCCCCTGCCCACGCTTCTGGAGCTGCTTGTCGATGGCCTTGGAGGCCATGCCGAGGATGCGGTTGAGGTTCGCCATGACCCGACCTTTCCGTCCTCACATGTGAAGGCCCGGCGCTGCTCCGGTGCGACACCCGCGCAACGCATCCCGATCCCCTGGGAACCGGCGCGGCTCAGGACAGGATGCGCGCGAGGAACGCGTTCCGGAACCGCCCCGTGGGGTCGAGGTCCCGGGCGAGTGCGGCGAAGTCGGACAGCCGCGGGTACGCCTCGTGCAGCCGCTCGGCACTGGCCGCGGAGACCTTGCCCCAGTGCGGCCGAGGGTCGAACGGTGCCAGGACGTCCTCGATCCGGGCCACCGCCGCGGCCACGGCGGCGGCGTCACGACGGAACGTGAAGTGCAGGCCCACCGACTGCCGACCGGACGACGGCGCGAGCCAGGCCGTGTCGGGCGCGACGGTGCGGACCTCGGCGGCGATGAGGATCGGGGCGAACAGCGACGCCAGCGGCCGGAGCGCCTCGAGCGCCTCCACCGCCGAGGCCGCGGGGATCAGGTACTCCGCCTGGATCTCGGCCCCGGTCGACGGGGTGAACGAGGACCGGAAGTGCGGCAGCCGCTCGGACCAGGGCCCCGGCACACCGCCCTGCTCGGTGACCCCGGCGGGGTCGTTCTCGCCCGGGTGCACCGGACCCGAAGCCGCTCGGGCGCCCAGGGCGACGAGGTCGACGGTCGGTGCGGCCTCGTCGACGCGGTGCTTGACCCAGACCTGCCGGGCACCGCGGTCGTCGAACGACGTGAACATCGACACCGAGTACGCGTCGGACATCACCTGGTCGAACTGCGCGGCGACGGCGTCCCACGGCAGGTCGAGGTGCACCGTCGTGGCGACCTGGAACGTCGGCTCGATCGCGAGCTCCACCGCGGTGACGACGCCGAGCGCGCCGATCCCCACCCGGTGGGCGTCGAGCAGCACGTCGGGCGACGAGGCGTCGACGTGCACGAGTTGACCGGAGGCGCGGACGACGTCGAGGCCGACCACCGCCTGCGCGAGCGACGGGTTCCGCACACCGGAGCCGTGCGTGCCCGTGGCGACGGCCCCGGCCGTGGAGATGTGCGGCAGGGACGCGAGGTTCCCGAGTGCCCAGCCACGGGCCTCCAGACCGGCCGCGACCTGGCTGTGCGTCATGCCGGCCGCGACCCGCACGACGCGACGCGACGTGTCGATGTCGAGCACGGGCGGCAGGTCCGACAACGCGACCTGGACGGCATCGGTGTCGGCGATGGTGTTGAACGAGTGTCGCGAGCCGAGCGCCGTCAGGCGCGGCGTCGAGGCGACGAGCTGCTGGAGCTCGGCCACCGACGTCGGCCGGGCCAGCGCCGAGGCGCGGTAGGTGACGTTGCCCGCCCAGTTGGTGCGGGTGCGCTCGGCCGCGATCACGTCGTCCATCGTGGGTCCTGACTCCTCTAGAAGCCGCGGTCGAGACGGTGCCACGTCTGCTGGAGACGCAGCTCGTCGCGGAACCCGCGTGCGGTGGTGTGCTCGTCGATGACCAGGAACTCGGTGCCGACCATGGTCGCGAAGTCCTCGACGACGTCCAGGCCGACCGCCGTCGTCATCACGGTGTGGTGGGCGGCGCCAGCGGTGAGCCAGGCCTCGGCGGCGACGGGGAACGACGGCCGGGGCTCCCAGACCGCGCGGCCCACGGGCAGCTTCGGCAGGGCCTCGGTCGGGGGCACGACGTCGACGACGTTGGCGGTGAGGCGGAAGCCGTCGCGGGTGTCGGACAGCGCGACGACGACGGCCTCGCCGGAGTCGGCGGTGAAGACCAGGCGGACCGGGTCGTCCTTGCCGCCGATGCCGAGGGGGTGGATCTCGAGCGTCGGCTTCGTGGTGGTGAGCGTCGGCGAGACCTCGAGCATGTGCGCCCCGAGGATCTTCTCGGCGCCCGGGGTGAGGTCGTAGGTGTAGTCCTCCATCAGGGAGGCACCACCGGGCAGGCCGGCACCGGCGACGTTCATCGCGCGGACCAGGACCGCCGTCTTCCAGTCGCCCTCGGCACCGAAGCCGTAGCCGTCGGCCATCAGGCGCTGCACGGCCAGGCCCGGCAGCTGCTTGAGCGAGCCGAGGTCCTCGAAGTTCGTGGTGAACGCGGCGCTGCCGTTCTGCGCGAGCAGGGTGCGGAGGCCGATCTCGATGGCGGCACCGTCGCGGAGCGCGGCGTGCCGTTCACCGCCGGCGCTGCGGAGTGACGGGTCCACGTCGTAGTCGCGCTCGTACGTCGCCACGAGCGCGTCGACCGCTGCCGTGTCCGCTGCTGCGGCCTCCACCGCTGCCGCGAGCTCGTTGACGGCCCACGTGTTGACCTGCACGCCGAGCTCGATCTCGGCCTCGGTCTTGTCGCCCTCGGTCACGGCGACGTAGCGCATGTTGTCGCCGAAGCGGGTCAGCTTCAGCTCGCGGACGGCCGCGGCGCCGGCGGCGGCACGGGTCCAGTTCGCGACCCGCTGCTGGACGCGGGGGTCCGAGACATGGCCGACGGCCGTGGCGTGCCGGACGCCGAGGCGGGCCAGGGCGTAGCCGAACTCACGGTCGCCGTGCGCGGCCTGGTTGAGGTTCATGAAGTCGAAGTCGATGTCCGCCCAGGGCAGCGTGACGTTCGCCTGCGTGTGCAGGTGCAGCAGCGGCTTGGTCAGCGCCTGCAGGCCGCCGATCCACATCTTGGCCGGGCTGAACGTGTGCATCCACGTGGTGATGCCGATGACCTTGTCGTCGGCGCTCGCCTCGATGAGCGCCCGGCGGATGCCGTCGGCGTCCTTGAGCACGGGCTTCCAGACCAGCTTCACCGGCAGGTGCCCGGCGAGTTCCGCGTGGACGGCCCTGCTCTGCTCCTCGACCTGGCGCAGGGTCTCCTCGCCGTAGAGCCCCTGGGAGCCGGTGAGGAACCAGACCTCGTAGCTGTCGAGCGTGGCCTGGGGGTCGACGGTGGTGTCCTGCGTCATCGCATGGCTCCTTCGGGGTTCTGTCCGTAGACGTTCTGGTAGCGATCGAAGAGTCGATCGATGTCTGCTTCGGGGATCGGCACCGCATCGCCGAGCTGCCGCGAGATGTGGACGGTCCGTGCCACGTCCTCGCACATCACGGCCGCCTTGACGGCGTCCTTCGCGTCCTTGCCGATCGTGAAGACGCCGTGGTTCTGCATCAGGACCGCGCGGCTGCGGTGGCCGCTCAGGGTGTCGACGATCCCGTGACCGATCGAGTCGTCGCCGATGATCGCGAACGGGCCGACCGGGATGGGTCCGCCGAACTCGTCCGCCATCGCCGTGATCACGCACGGGATCGCCTCGGCGCGGGCGGCCCAGGCGGTGGCGTACGTCGAGTGGGTGTGCACGACACCGCCGACCCCGGGCATGTTCCGGTACACGTAGGCGTGCGCGGCGGTGTCGCTGGACGGGCCGTGCTCGTTGCCCCAGCCCTCGGCCGGCACGCCGTCGAGGGTGCAGACGACCTGGTTCCCGGGCGTCAGGTCGTCGCTCGACACCCCGCTCGGCTTGATGACGAACAGGTCCGTGCCGGGCACGCGCTCGGAGACGTTGCCGCCGGTCCAGATCACGAGGCCGTAGCGGACGAGTTCGCCGTGCAGGCGCGCGACGCGCTCCCGCGTCGTCGCCACCGCCTGGCGTGTGGTCTCGTCGATCGCGTCCGTCATCGGGTCACTTCCTCTGTCTGGAGGCGCGGGTCGGCGCCGTCGGTCTGCTCGGTCGGTCCTGTGGTCGCGCTGGGGCCGGTCGCCGCCGCGGCGACGTCCTGCACGGGCAGTGCGGCCCGGTAGCGCTCCAGGTACGTCTGGAACCCGGCGACGTCCGCCGGCTCGGGTTCGGCCACGTGCACGGCGTCCCCGCCGAACACGGTGTCGGACAGGTAGTCGGCGAGCTGCTGGTCGGTGTGCTCGAGGTAGGCGGCCAGGACGGCGATCCCCCACGCACCGCCTTCGCCCGCGGTCTCCTCGAGCGCGATCGGCACGCGCAACGCCGCCGCGAGGAGCCGCTGCGGGCTGCCGGGCGTGCGGAAGAGCCCGCCGTGCGCGGTCATCCGGTCGACCTGCACCTGTTCGCCGTGCAGGACGTTCATGCCGATGGCCAGGGTCGCGAACGCGCCGTGCACCTCGGAGCGCACCAGGTTGCCGAGCGTGAAGCGCGCGCCGGGGGTGCGGAGCAGCAGGGGCCGGCCGTCCTCGACGTGGGTGACGGGTTCGCCGGCCAGGTAGTTGAAGGAGAGCAGGCCGCCGGCGTCGGGGTCGGTGTCGTCCGCGACGGCTTCGGCGAGCAGGGTGGCGTAGACGTCGTCGATGCCGATCGGCGTCGCGCCGGTCCGCTCGCTCGAGGCCTCGGCGAAGCGTCCGAACACCCGGGCCCAGCTCGCGATCTCGCTCGCGCCGTTGTTGCAGTGCACCATCGCCACGGCGTCGCCGGCCGGGGTGGTGACGACGTCGAGTTCCTCGTGCGCGGTGGTCAACGGCTGCTCGAGCACGACCATCGCGAAGATGCTCGTGCCGACGCTGACGTTGCCGGTGCGCGGGGCGACGGCGTTCGTCGCGACCATGCCGGTTCCGGCGTCGCCCTCGGGCGGGCAGAGCGGTGCGCCGGCTTCGAGTGTGCCGGTCGGGTCGAGCCAGGTCGCGCCCTCGGGGGTCAGCTCACCGGCTTCCGCGCCGGCGACGAGGACCTCGGGCAGCAGGGACCGCAGGTCCGGCACGCCGATCAGGTCCTGCGCGGTGGCGAGCATGGCGTGGTCGAAGTCCTTCGCGCCCGGGTCGCCGGGGCCGCTGTCGACGGGGCCACCCTCGATCGGGAACATGCCGCTGGCGTCGCCGACGCCCAGGACGTTCCGCCCGGTCAGGCGTCGGTGCACGTAGCCAGCCAGGGTCGTGACACCGGCGATCTCGGCCACGTGCGGCTCGTCGTCGAGGACCGCCTGGTACAGGTGGGCGATCGACCACCGCAGCGGGATGTTAAACCCGAGGGCCTCGCTGAGCCGTTCGGCCGCGGGGCCGGTCGAGGTGTTGCGCCAGGTGCGGAACGGCACGAGCAGCTCGCCCGCGGCGTCGAACGCCAGGTAGCCGTGCATCATCGCGCTCACGCCCACGGCGCGGTACGTGGTGGGGGTGACGCCGTACTGCGTCTCGACGTCGGCCACCAGGGCGGCGTACGCGGCCTGGAGTCCGGTCTCGACGGCCTCGAGCGAGTAGGTCCAGCGGCCGTCGACGTACTCGTTCTCCCACTCGTGGGAACCGGCGGCGATGGGCACGAGGTCCTCGTCCACCAGGCAGGCCTTGATGCGGGTGGAGCCGAGCTCGATCCCCAGTGTGGTGCGGCCGTCCACGATCCGCTGTCGGCGGTCGTCACCCATGCGTTCCTCCAGAACCTCGTCGTCCCCAGTGAGCGCTCACATCCTGGCACGTGAGCGCTCACTCACGCAACGCCGCGGCGCGCCGCCCGCCCTGTCTCT
>NZ_QKTF01000012.1:0-108708 GCF_003234745.1 Curtobacterium sp. MCLR17_039 | reverse complement strand
GGCCGATCACCGAGATCTACACACGGGATGTCGTCGGCGGGGGCAGAGGTGTATAAGAGACAGAACCACCCCGAGCGGTCACGTCCCGTCGGCCGAACCCCGGCCAACTGACGCTTCGCGACCACTCGACGCCCCACACGCGGCACGTCCTGACCACTCACGCCGGCGCCGACAGAACCACCTGCCGCTCGCAGCCCCACCGCGCGACGGTTCCCGCGACCTCGGCGAGACGCACGCGGCGCGTCGTGCGACCCCGCGCCCACCAACAGCGCGGGAAGAGCCCTAGGACGCCTCGGCGTCGGCGCGCAACCGCATCCGCTGCCCGTCGATGTCGACGAGCTGCCGCTGGATCTCGGCGCGACGTTCGGCCTGCTCGTGCGGATCGGCGCGCTGCAGCTGTCCGAGCAACGAGGCCTTGCGGGCGAGCAGGTCGCGCTCGACCAGAGCCACGACGATGCTCCGGCAGTAGGCAGCCAGGTCCTCGGCGTTGCGCGCGGGGATCGGCGCGAGGGCGAGTTCGTGCGTCAGGGTGCGGAGGGGTGCCGGCACGTCGGCGAGCAGCCGGTCGAGCCAGTCCCCTGCGCCGATGACGTCGACGTTGGCGACCACGGCGTCCCGCACGGCGGCGAGCATCGGCGTCGAGAACGTGGCCGACGCGGCGAGCCCGAGCATCGGTGCCCCGACGGACGTGGGCTGCTGCACCATCGCCATCACGGCGTCGCGCTCCATGCGGCTGATCGGGTCGTTCGGCAGCGAACGGATCCCGGCGACGGGCTCGTCAGGGGTGTCCGCCCCGTCGGTGCCGGTTCCGGCACGGCCGTCGCGCCCCGAGCCCGCGGACCGGTCGTCCTGGGCAGCGGACCCCGCACGACGCCGGGCGGTCTCGACCGACCGACGGACCTCGGGGATCTCCATCCCCAGCCAGCCGGCGAGTTCGCGCACGTAGCCCTGCGTCAGTGAGCGGTCGCGGATACCGGCGAGCACGGGCGCAGCAGCGCGCAGGGCACCGACGCGCCCCTCGACGGTCTCGAGGTCGTGGCCGTCCAGGGTGCGGCGGATCATGAACTCGAACATCGGGCGCTTGTTCGTGACCAATCGGCGGATCGCGTCGTCACCGCGGGCGAGCCGGAGGTCGCACGGGTCGAGCCCACCGGGCGCCACGGCGACGTAGGTCTGCGCGGCGAAGCGCTGTTCTTCCGCGAAGGCACGCGAGGCTGCGCGCTGCCCGGCCTCGTCGGGGTCGAACGTGAACACGACCTCGCCGTTGGCGTTCGGGTCGGCGCCGGCCAGGTCACCGAGCATCGGGCGCAGCACCTTGATGTGGTCGACACCGAACGACGTGCCACAGGTGGCGACGGCGGTCGTGACGCCCGCGACGTGACACGCCATCACGTCGGTGTAGCCCTCGACGATGACGACCTGCTTCTGCTTCGAGATGTCGCGGCGTGCCAGGTCGAGCCCGTAGAGCACCTGGCTCTTGTGGTAGATCGGGGTCTCGGGCGTGTTGAGGTACTTGGGACCCTTGTCGTCCTCGAGCAGGCGGCGCGCCCCGAAGCCGATGGTCGCCCCGGTGACGTCGCGGATGGGCCACATCAGGCGCCCGCGGAACCGGTCGTACGGCGAGCGGTCCCCCTGGCTGACGAGGCCGGCGGACACGAGTTCCTCCATCGTGAAGCCGCGACCGCGCAGGTGGTCCTTGAGCATGTCGTAGGACTTCGGGGCGAACCCGACGCCGAAGTGCTGGGCGGCCGAGGGGTCGAACCCGCGCTCCCCCAGGAACCGGCGGGCGGGGTCGGCGGCAGCGGTGGTGAGCTGCCCCGTGAAGTACTCGAGCGCGGCTTCGTTCGCGGCGATCAGCCGGGCACGGGTGTTGTAGTCGGTGCGCGGCCCGTCGCCCTCTTCGTAGTGCAGGGTGAAGCCGATCTTCGCGGCCATGCGCTCGACGGCCTCGGCGAAGGTGGTGTGGTCCTGCGCCATGATGAAGCTGAAGACGTCGCCGTCCTCACCGCAGCCGAAGCAGTGGTAGCGGCCGACCTGGGGCCGGACGTGGAACGACGGGGAGCGTTCGTCGTGGAAGGGGCAGAGGCCCTTCATCGACCCGACGCCCGCGTGCTTCAGCGTGACGTAGTCGCCCACGACGTCGGCGATGTTGACACGCGAGCGGACCTCGTCGATGTCGTTCCGCGCGATCCTGCCAGCCACCCCTCGATCCTAGTTCGTGGGACCGACGTCGGCGGACCGGTCAGACGGCGATGTGGACCGGTTCACGGTCACCCACCACCAGACGTCGGTGCCACGCGAGTGCACCCTGGTCGGTCAGGCTCGCGACCTGGTCGACGACGGCGCGCAGTCGGCCGGCGTCGTCGCCCGCGGCGTGCCAGTCGGCGGCGAAGCCGGGCTCCAGGTCGGACGCCCCCGTCGCCGCCAGCGCGTCGAGCAGTTCGGTGAGCACGCGGCGCTGGTCCTCGTACACGGGCTGACGGTCGCCCTGGGTCATCACGAAGGCCGCGACGATGCCCTTGAGCACCGCGATCTCACCGATGATCTCGGGCGGGGTGACGACCGACGCGGCGAACCGCACGAGCGACCCCGAGGCGTAGGACTCACGGGTGGCCGTCGTGGCGGTGCGCGCGAAGCGTCCGATCAGCTGCGACGTCAGGTTCTTCAGGCGTGCGGCGTCACGGCGGGAGCCGTCGTACGCGGTCATCCAGAGCGGCAACTCGCGCAGGCGGTCGAACGCCTCGAGCAGCTCGTCGCGGCTCAGGTCGTCGCCGACCCAGGCGTGCATGGCGCTCACGATGTCGTTCTCGCCGACACGGTCACCCAGGGCCGCGACGTCGATGAACCCGGCGACGACGGCGTCCTCGAAGTCGTGCACCGAGTACGCGATGTCGTCGGCGAGGTCCATGACCTGCGCCTCGATGCAGCGCTGGCGACGCGGGGCGCCGGCGCGGAGCCACTCGAAGGCGTCGTGGTCGTCGTCGTAGAAGCCGAACTTGGTGCGCCCGGAGGACGACTCCGAGACCCCCTGCGCCGCCGGCCACGGGTACTTGCAGCTGGCGTCCAACGACGCGCGGGTCAGGTTGAGCCCGTACGGACGGTCGACATCGGAACCCGGCCGGACGCCGTAGACCTTCGGCTCGAGCCGCGTCAGCAGCCGGAGGGTCTGCGCGTTGCCTTCGAAGCCGCCGATCCCGGTGGCCCAGGCGTTCACGGCGGTCTCGCCGTTGTGCCCGAACGGCGGGTGCCCGATGTCGTGCGCCAGGCACGCGGTGTCGACCACGTCGGGGTCGAGCCCGAGCGAGTCGGCGAGCTCGCGGCCGACCTGCGCGACCTCGAGCGAGTGGGTCAGCCGGTTGCGGGCGAAGTCGAGCCCCGCCGTCGGGCTGAGCACCTGGGTCTTGGCGGCCAGACGCCGGAGGGCGCTGGAGTGGAGCAGTCGGGCGCGGTCACGGGCGAAGTCCGAGCGGCGGTTGCCGTGTTCTTCGGGGAGCCAGCGCTCCGCGTCGGCCGGGCCGTACGAGGCGGTGGCGCTCATCCGCCGCTGTGGTGCAGCTCGGCGGCGGCCAGGACCTTGCGGAACTCGGAGTCGACGTCGCGGCTCTCGAGCCAGCGGTCGGGCAGGGCGGTGCGCTTCGGGTGCCCGGCACGACCGCGCGGCCCCTCGGCGTCGGCACCCGGGTACGGCGCGTCGTGGTCGAGCTGGCCGAGGAAGTCGTCGATCTCCTGCAGGCTCGACGCCATCGCCAGGCCGGCCCGGACGTCGCTGCCGATCGGGTACCCCTTGAAGTACCAGGCCACGTGCTTGCGGATGTCGCGGCAGGCGTGCTCTTCGTCGCCGAAGAACTCGACGAGCAGCTCGGCGTGCCGGCGGAACCCGTCGGCGACCTCGCCCAGGGACGGCATGTACCGCAGCCCCTCGCCGCGGAACGCCGCAGCCAGGTCGCCGAACAGCCACGGGCGGCCGAGGCAGCCACGCCCGACGACCACGCCGTCGGCGCCGGTCTCGTCGATCATCCGGAGCGCGTCGGCGGCCGACCAGATGTCGCCGTTGCCGAGGATCGGGATGTCGGTGACGGTCTCCTTCAGCGTGGCGATCGCGGACCAGTCGGCGTGCCCGGAGTAGTGCTCGTTCGCGGTGCGGGCGTGCAGCGACACCGCGGCGACACCGGCGTCGCGCGCGATGCGTGCGGCGTCGAGGTAGGTCAGGTGGTCCTCGTCGATGCCCTTGCGCATCTTCACCGTGACGGGGACGTCGCCCGCGGCGCGCACGGTCTTGGTGACGAGCTCGCGGAACAGGTCGAGTTTCCAGGGCAGGGCCGCGCCGCCGCCCTTGCGGGTGACCTTGGGCACCGGGCACCCGAAGTTCAGGTCGATGTGGTCGGCACGGTCTTCGCCCACCAGGATCGACGCCGCTTCGGCCACGGTGTTCGGCTCGACGCCGTACAACTGGATCGACCGCGGGGTCTCGGACTCGTGGTGCTGGATGAGCTGCATCGACACGGGGGTCCGTTCGACCAGCGCACGCGAGGTGATCATCTCGCACACGTAGAGCCCGGCGCCGTACTCGCGGCACAGCCGGCGGTACGCCATGTTCGTGATCCCGGCCATCGGCGCGAGCACGACCGGCACATCGACCTCGATCGGGCCGATGCGCAGGGGGCCGCCGACTCGCGAGGCGGGTGCTTGTGTGATCGTCATACCTGTCCCATCTTCCCACGTCGGTGCGCGCCGGTAGCGTTCTCCACATGACGACCGACGCCAGCACCCGGTTCGACGCCGACGCCCAGGCCCGTGGCCTGCCGGTCGAAGTGGTCGAGCGCCCGGCCGCGAACTCCCTGCACGAGGCCGCCGGACTGCTCGGCATCGAGCCCGGCGACATCGTCAAGACCCTGGTGGTGAAGCGCCACGACGGCGGGTTCCTGCTCGCCCTGGTGCCCGGCGGCCGCAGCATCGCCTGGAAGAAGCTCCGCACGGTCGTCGGCGTCAACAAGCTCTCGATGCCCGACGCCACCACTGCGCTCGAAGCGTCCGGGTACGAGCGCGGCACCATCACGCCGATCGGTGCCACGGGCGACCTGCCGGTGTACGCCGACGAACGCATCGTCGGCCGCCGGGTCGCCCTGGGCGCCGGCCGGCACGGTGCGAGCGCCTTCGTCGACGCCGACGCGCTCATCGCCGCCTACGGCGCGACCGTCGCCGACATCACCGACGAGGAACCGCAGCGCGACTGAGGCAGCCGTCAGTCCGGCACCTCGGACCAGTCACCCTCGGCCCCGGCGAACGAGCCGGCGTCGATCAGGCAGGCATCGCCCTCGCAGACCGGCGCACCGCCGGGCGTGACGAGCGTCAGCAACGCGGGACGGGCCTCCAGACCGGGAACGCCGGAACCACCGAACGCGCCCGGCAGCCCCGTGAGCGCGTCCGGGACGGACGGCACCGACGTCACGGCCTGGAGGCGCACCGCGCCCTGGTCGCTGATGGTCATGTCCGTCATCGGGTCACCGCCACGTCCGCGCTCGCGTCGTCCGCAGCGCGCTCGGCCGCCGAGGCGACCTCCTCCGGCGTGGTCTCGCGGAGCGCGACCACCTGGCGGAGCACCTGCTCGAACGCCGTGGGGTCCTGGGCGCCGGAGACGCCGTACTTGCCGTCGATCACGAAGAAGGGCACGCCGTTGATCCCGTACGCCTGCGCCTGGGCCTGGTCGGCGCGGACCGCGGCGAGCTGGGCGTCGTCGCGCAGGGTGCTGAGGACCTCGTCGCGGTCGAGTCCGATCTCCGCCGCCAGGTCGGCGAGCGAGGACTCCTGTCCGACGTGTTCGCCGCGCTCGAAGTAGGCGGTGAACAGACGCTCGACCATCTCGAGCTGCTTGCCGTGCTGCTTGGCGAGGTGGATGACCTGGTGGGCCTTCACCGTGTTGGTGTGGTGCATGGCCTCGAAGTCGTAGTCGAGACCGACGCCAGCGGCGATGGCGGTGACCTGGTCGAGCATCTGCTGCGCCTGGTCGACGGGCATGCCCTTGTGGCCCGAGAGGAACTCGGCCTCGGTGCCCTCGAAGTCGACGGGGGTGTCCGGGCTGAGCTCGAAGGAGTGGTACTCGACCTCGACGGGGCGGCCCTCGCTCGAGGCGCCGAACGCGGCGACGCCGGCCTCGAACTTGCGCTTGCCGATGTAGCACCAGGGGCAGGCGATGTCCGACCAGACATCGACCTTCACGGAGTCGTTCATGCTGACCCCAACGCGATCGTGCGGCGCGCATTCCCGCCGCTGGCAGCAAAACACCGGTGTTCGCAGGTCGAACACCCTGCTGCGGGTGTGCAACACACGAACACCGGTGTCTTGCGGGGCCGCGGAACCCCTACGCGCCGAGCAACCGCTGCGCCAGGTACCCCTGCAGCTGGTCGAGCGAGACGCGCTCCTGGCCCATGGTGTCGCGCTCGCGCACCGTGACGGCCTTGTCCTCGAGCGTGTCGAAGTCGACCGTGATGCAGAACGGCGTGCCGATCTCGTCGTGGCGACGGTAGCGACGGCCGATGGCGCCGGCGTCGTCGAAGTCCACGTTCCAGTTCTTGCGCAGGTCGTCGGCCAGGCCGCGGGCGACGGGCGAGAGCTGCTCGTTGCGCGACAGCGGCAGGACGGCGGCCTTCACCGGGGCCAGGCGCGGGTCGAGGCGCAGGACCGTGCGCTTGTCGACGCCGCCCTTCGCGTTCGGGGCCTCGTCCTCGTGGTACGAGTCGAGCAGGAACGCCATGAGTGCACGGGTCAGCCCGAACGACGGCTCGATGACGTACGGCACGTACTTCTCGTTGGCGGCCTGGTCGAAGAATCGGAGGTCCTGGCCGGACGCCTCGATGTGGTTGTTCAGGTCGAAGTCGGTGCGGTTCGCGACGCCCATCAGCTCGCCCCACTCCGAGCCGGTGAAGCCGAAGCGGTACTCGATGTCGGCGGTGGCGTCGGAGTAGTGCGCCCGCTCGCCGTCCGGCACGTCGAAGCGGCGCAGGTTCTCCGGGTCGATGCCGAGGTCGGTGTAGAACGCGACCGAGTCGGCGATCCACTGCTCGTAGTGCTCCTCGGCCGAGGCCGGCGGCACGAAGTACTCGATCTCCATCTGCTCGAACTCGCGCGTGCGGAAGATGAAGTTGCCGGGCGTGATCTCGTTGCGGAACGCCTTGCCGACCTGACCGATGCCGAACGGGGGCTTCATGCGGCTGGTCGTGACGACCTGCGCGAAGTCGACGAAGATGCCCTGCGCCGTCTCGGGGCGCAGGAAGTTCAGGCCCTCTTCCGACTCGACCGGGCCGAGGTAGGTCTTGAGCATCCCGGAGAACTCGCGGGGCTCGGTCCACTCGCCGCGGGTGCCGCAGTTCGGGCAGGCGATCTCGGCCATGCCGCCCTCGGGGGCACGGCCCTTCTTCGCCTCGAACGCCTCGAGCAGGTGATCCTCGCGGAACCGGTGGTGGCAGTGCAGGCACTCCACCAGCGGGTCGGTGAAGGTCGCGACGTGTCCGGAGGCCTCCCACACCTTGCGGGGCAGGATCACCGCGGAGTCGAGGCCGACCATGTCCCCGCGGCCGCGGACGAACCGCTGCCACCACTGGCGCTTGATGTTCTCCTTGAGCTCCACACCGAGGGGCCCGTAGTCCCATGCGGAGCGGGAGCCTCCGTAGATCTCACCCGACTGGAAGACGAAGCCGCGGCGCTTGGCCAGGGCGATGACGCTGTCGAGACGGGAGGGCTGTGCCAAAGGGTGCTCCAGAGGTCGCCGAGCTGGGTGCTCGGTGCGGAAACGGTCCGGGCAAGACTACCGGCGATCCTGGCCCGGGAGGCCCGCCACGGGTCCGCCCTCCACGTTCACCTCGCCGACGTGCCCGGCCCCACCCCGCCGAGCGCGGCCACGACGTCGGTCACGTCGGACTCGTCGTTCCACAGGTGGAACGCGATGCGCAGTCGCCCGGCACGCCCCGAGGCGGTGACGCCCGCGGCGGTGAGGGCCCGGAGGGCCGCCCCGTCGGCGTCCGCGAACGTCACGATCGCCTGCCCGTCGCCCTGCCGGGGCGACCCGAGGGCGTCGCACAGCCGATCCGCGAGACCGGTGGCGTGCCTCCAGACCGCCCGCTGGTCGAGCGCGACCGCGTGTTCGAGCGCGGCCACGGCACCGGGCCACGCCTGCCAGGCCGGCGAGACGTCGAAGCGACGCGCGTCGTCGGCCAGGTGCATGGCGGGGCCGTAGCAGGAGGACCAGACGTCGTGGCCCGCGTACCAGCCTGCCTGCACCGGGCGGAGCCGGCCGAGGGCGGTGTCGGAGAGCGTCATGAAGGCGACGCCGCGCGGAGCGCAGAGCCACTTGTAGGTGTGCGTGAGCGTCACGTCGAACGCCGCGGCGTCGACGGGCAGCACGCCGGCGGCCTGCGTGAGGTCGCAGAGGGTCAGGGCGCCGACGCGACGGGCGGCGGCCACGACCGGGTCGGGGTCGGTGACCACGCCGGTCGCGGACTGCACCGCGGACCACGCGACCAGGGCGGTGTCGGGCCCGACGGACGCCGCGAGCCGCTCGAGCGGGACGCTCCGGACCCGGACGCCGCGGTGCGCCTGGGCGAGGAACGGGAAGACGACCGAGCTGAAGTCACCGTCGGGGACGACCACCTCGGCGCCGTCCGGCAGCGCGTCGGCGACGACCGCGGCCATCACCGAGGTCTGCGATCCCGTCGCCACGCGCTCCACCGGGACGCCGACCAGCGCGGCGAAGAGCGCACGTCCCTGCTCGACCAGCGCGCCGTACCGGGCGGGCGACGTCTCGGCCCGGGACCACGCGTCGAGGTCGGCGCGCTGGGCGGCGAGGGTGCCGCGGGTCGGCAGGCCCGCGGTGCACGCCGCCAGGTAGCCGCGGCCGGCGGGGAAGGAGTCCATGCGGACAGCGTCCTCGTTCCCGTCCCATCACACCAGAGCCGGTTCGTTGTGCCACCGATAACATCGGGTGATGGACGAGATCGATCCCCAGTTGCTCCGGGTCCTCCGCGCCGTGGCCGACGGCGGGTCGATCACCCGCGCTGCCGCCGCACTCGGGTCGAGCCAGCCGGCCGTCAGCCAGCTGCTGGCCCGGGCCGAACAGCGCCTCGGCCACGCGCTGGTCCTGCGGGGCGGACGGGGCGCGACCCTCACGCACGCGGGGCAAGTGCTCGCCGACCACGCCCTGCACGTCCAGGCCGCGCTGACCGCGGCGCGCGAGGACCTCGACGCCGTCGGTGGACTCAGCCGTGGCCGGGTGCGACTCGCCGGTTTCCCGAGCGCGTCCTCCGCCCTCGTGCCCGCGGTGCTCGCCCGGCTCGCCGCGACGGCGCCCGGCGTGACGACCTCGTACGTCGAGGTCGAGCCACCCGAGGCACTCGACCTGCTGCGCGGCGGCGAGGTCGACGTCGCCCTGACCTTCACCTACGTCGGTGACGAGGTCGGGACCACCCCGGACCCGGGCCTCGTGACCCGGGCACTCGGTCGCGACCCGCTCGCGCTGGTGACGCCGGTCGAGCCAGGAGGCGCTGCGCGACTCCGCCCCGCCGGCTCCACCGTCGTGGACCTCGCGTCCCACCACGACGCCCGGTGGATCGGGGGCTGCCCGCGTTGCCGTGGGCACCTGCTCGCGTCGTGCGCGAGCGCGGGGTTCACCCCGGACATCGTGCTGGAGACGGACAACGCGGCCGCCGTGGTGGGGCTCGTCGCCGCCGGGCTCGGGGTGGCGCTGCTCCCCCGGCTGGCACTCGCGACGACGGTCATCCCCGCCGGTGTCGCGATCGACCCCGTGGACGACGAGCTCGCCCGGCGTGTCGAGGTCGTCGTCGCGCGTGGTGCCGACCGTGTGCCGAGCGTCCGTGCGGCGCTCGACGCGGTGCGCTCCGCCGCCCACCTGCTCGAGGGGCCGCTGCCGGGTTGAGGGGCCGGGCTCGGGGGCTTGGGCTTGGGCTAGGCCGTCGGGGTGTCGACCGCGCCGCCGTAGCGTCGGTCGCGGCTGGCGTACTCCTCGATCGCACCCCACAGGTCGGTGCGACGGAAGTCCGGCCAGAGCCGGTCGAGGAACACCATCTCGGCGTAGGCGGACTGCCACAGCAGGAAGTTGCTGGTGCGCTGCTCCCCCGAGCTCCGGAGGAACAGGTCGACGTCGGGCATCTCGGGCACGTACAGCCGCTTGGCGAGTGCCTTCTCGGTGACCTGGCTCGCCTTCAGTCGTCCGGCGGCGACGTCCTCGGCCATGCCCCGCACGGCGTCGACGATCTCGTTCCGGCCGCCGTAGTTCACGCACATCGTCAGCGTGAGGACGTCGTTGCCCGCCGTCATCCGCTCGGCGGTCTCGAGCTCGTCGATGACGCTCCGCCACAGCCGCGGGCGCCGGCCGGCCCACCGCACCTTGACGCCCCACTGGTGCAGCTGGTCACGGCGACGGCGGATGACGTCGCGGTTGAAGCCCATCAGGAACCGGACCTCTTCCGGGGAGCGCTTCCAGTTCTCCGTCGAGAACGCGTACGCCGACACGTGCCGGACGCCGATCTGGATCGCCCCGGCGACGACGTCGAGCAGCGAGGCCTCACCCGCCTTGTGTCCCTCGATCCGCGTCAGGCCGCGGCCGTTCGCCCACCGGCCGTTGCCGTCCATGACGATGGCCACGTGCTCCGGCACGAACCGGGCCGGGATCGCCGGGGGCGTCTCGCCGGTCCAGTCGATCGGGCGGAACGGTTCGACGTCGTCGGGGCGGCGGGGGCTCATGCGGTGGGGGCTCCTTCGACAGCGGGATCAGGATCGGGGCTCGGGTACGGCGGGTGCCGGGGTCGAGGCCACCGCGCGCGCCGTCGCCTCGGGTCCGCCGTGGGTCTGCGGCACCGGCATCGGGTGTTCGGAGCGGTCGACGTGCGGCAGGGACCGGAGCGATCGTTCCAGGTGCCACTGGGCGTAGGCCGCGACCACGCCGGAGGCCCGAGAACGCGTCCGCTCGTCGGTGGCGTCGACCGTCGCCCAGTCACCGGCGAGCAGGGAGCCGAGCACCCCGAGCGTCGCCGGGTCGAGCCGCGGGGTCCCCGGTGGTGCCGCACGGTCGGCGACGACACCACCGAGCTGCACCACGAACGCCGAGTGCGGGCCGGGCTCCCCCGTCACCGCACAGTCGCTGAACGAGGGGGCCCACCCCGCGATGCTCATCGCGCGGAGCAGGTACGAGTCGAGGGTCGCGCTGGACTGGTGCTCACCGCGCGACAACGACCGGAGCGCCCCGACGAGCAACAGGTACTGCTGCAGCCCGGCGTCGGCCTCGCTCAGTCGGTCGGCGGTCTCGACCATGGCGCTGGCCGCGGTGTACGCGCCGTAGTCGGCGACGATCTGGGCCCCGTACGCGCCGAGGGACTCCGCCTGGGTGACGATGTCGAGCGAACGGCCCTCGTAGAACTGGGCGTCGACGACCATGAACGGCTCGAGGCGGCTGCCGAACTTCGACGCCGTCCGCCGCACGCCCTTGGCCACGGCGCGGATCTTGCCGTGCTGCCGCGAGAGCATCGTGACGATGCGGTCGGCTTCACCGAGCTTGTGGGTGCGCAACACGACGCACTCGTCCCGGTACAGCGGCATGCCCCCAGTATCCCCCGCCCCGCCGACAGCCGCGTGTGCTGCGGGCCGAGGCCCGGGGGTACCGAGTGGAATCGGGCGTACCTGGTCGGAAGAATCGACCAGGTACGCCCGATTCGACCTGCCATCGCGCGTGAAGGGGGAAAGACCGGGCACAGACGGGAGGCGCAGTGCGGGACGGACCCGCACCGCGCCTCCAGGCCTGGTTGCGTCTCAGGCCGAGACGAGCTCCGGCGCGCCGGCCGCGGCACCCGCACGCACCGCGCGGTTCACCGCGGACACGATCGCCTTGAGCGACGCCGTCGAGATGTCGGCGTCGATGCCGACGCCCCACAGGCGCACGCCGTCGACGTCGAGCTCGACGTAGGACGCGGCCTTCGCGTCACCGGAGGCGCTCATCGTGTGCTCCGAGTAGTCGTACAGCGTGACCTGGACGCCCTGCTCGGCGAGCACCTTCAGGAACGCGTCGATGGGACCGGTGCCGACGGCCTCGGCCGTGACCGCGCCCTCGTCGACCCGGAGTGCCACGGACAGCGAGGTCGTGCCCTCGAAGTCGCTCGACGTCGCCGTCTTGGTGAGCTCGTACCGGCCCCACTTCTCGTCGTCGATCGACGCGGGCAGGTACTCGTCCTGGAACACGTCCCAGATGCGCTGCGACGAGAACTCGCCACCCTCGGTGTCGGTGTGCCGCTGCACGACGCCGGAGAACTCGATCTGCAGCTTGCGGGGCAGGTCGAGGGCGTGGTCGGTCTTGAGCAGGTACGCCACACCGCCCTTGCCGGACTGCGAGTTGACGCGGATGACGGCCTCGTACGACCGGCCGATGTCCTTCGGGTCGACGGGCAGGTACGGCACCGCCCACTCGATCTCGTCGATGTCCTTGCCCGCGGCGGCGGCCTTGGCCTTCATCGCCTCGAAGCCCTTGTTGATGGCATCCTGGTGCGAGCCGCTGAACGCCGTGTACACGAGGTCGCCCGCCCACGGCTGGCGCTCGGGCACCGGCAGCTGGTTGCAGTACTCGACGGTGCGCTTCACCTGGTCGATGTCGGCGAACGAGATCTCCGGGTCGATGCCCTGCGTGAACAGGTTCATCCCGAGGGCGACCAGGTCCACGTTGCCGGTGCGCTCACCGTTGCCGAACAGGCAGCCCTCGATGCGGTCGGCGCCGGCCATGTAGCCGAGCTCGGCGGCCGCGACCGCGGTGCCGCGGTCGTTGTGCGGGTGCAGCGACAGGATGACGTCCTCGCGGTGGGCGAGGCGGCGGGACATCCACTCGATCGAGTCGGCGTAGACGTTCGGCGTGGCCATCTCGACGGTGGCGGGCAGGTTGATGATGACCTTGCGCTCGGGCGTCGGTTCGAAGACCTCGAGGACGGCGTTGCAGATCTCCAGTGCGACCTCGAGTTCGGTGCCCGTGTAGGACTCCGGCGAGTACTCGTAGTAGATCGTCGTGTCGTGCTGCAGCGTCGCCTCGGCGGCCTTGCAGAGCTTCGCGCCGGTGACCGCGATGTCCACCACGCCCTGCACGTCGGTGCGGAAGACGACCTCGCGCTGCACGATGCTCGTCGAGTTGTACAGGTGGACGATGGCCTGCTTCGCGCCATCGATCGCCTCGTAGGTGCGCTGGATGAGGTGCTCGCGCGCCTGGGTCAGCACCTGGATCGTGACGTCGTCCGGGATCGCGCCCTCGTCGATCAGCGACCGGACGAAGTCGAAGTCGGTCTGCGAGGCGCTCGGGAACCCGACCTCGATCTCCTTGTAGCCCATCCGGACGAGGAGGTCGAACATCGCCCGCTTGCGCTCGGCGTCCATCGGGTCGATGAGGGCCTGGTTGCCGTCACGCAGGTCGACGGCACACCAGCGCGGCGCCTTGTCGATGCGCTTCGTGGGCCAGGTGCGGTCCGGCAGGTCGACGCTGATCTGCTCGTGGAACGGGACGTACTTGTGGATCGGCATCCCGGAGGGCTGCTGGGTGTTCTGCATCGTTCTTCGCTTTCGTCGCGTGTTCGTGAGCTGTTGTGGTGCGGCCACGACGGACTCCGCGACGAGGTGGGCCGGAGTGTCAGGCCTCGTCGCGGCAGCGAAGGAGGAGGAGTGCCGAGTACATCGGGACCCACGGTAGCACCGGTGTACCAGCCTGGCGCAAGCGTGTGACGCGGGACCGCCCGGTGCCGTCGAACGGGGCGCCGAGTGGGTGCCGGGTGGGTGCCGGGGAGGTGCCGGGTGAGGTGCCGAGTGGTCGAGACCTGCCGTGGGCCGGTCGCCGAGCGGTCACGGTCTGTCGCCCGGGCGGCGTCCAGACGACGGTTCGTGACACCTCGGCGGACGTGAGCGGCGTGGCGGAGCCGGGCAGGGCACGTCGGCGCGACCACACGATGGACGGGAGGCCCGGTGCAAGCTGGCACCGGGCCTCCCGTGTCGTCGCGTGGTGCGACCAGGGCGACGGGTCAGTCGACTGCGAGCGCCTCGGTCGGCGGGACGCGCATCGCGCGCCGCACCGGGGCGATGGTGGCGACGACCGCCAGGACCAGCGCGCCGATCACCACGATGCCGATGGTCAGCGGCGGCAGCACCGGTGCCACGGGCGTCCCGAGCGAGCCGAGCAGCGTCTGCCCGCCGACCCAGCCGTACAGCGTGCCGAGTGCAAGCCCCGAGACGACGGCCGCGACGACCATCTGCACGGCCTCGGTCACGATCATCCGTCGGACCTGCGCACCGGTCAGGCCGAGCACCCGCAGCAGCCCGAGTTCGCGCCGACGCAGGAGCACCCCGAGCGCCAGGGCGTTCACGACCCCGACGGCGGCGATCACGGCGGAGAAGCCGACGATCACGCTGACGACGGCGTTGATCTGCACGAAGAGGTCCCGCTGCGCCTCGATCATCTCGGGGGTGGCGCTCCCCGCGCTCATGGCGCGCATCTCGGTCTCGAGCACGTGCTGCATGATGCCGAGCGCCACCGCGAAGGTGACGAGCAGGGTGACACCGATGACGAGCCCGATGGTCGCCCGCGAGGACCGCCCCGGCGCCCGCATCGCGTTCCGTCCGGCGAGGAGGACGACGGGGTCGTGCGAGCCGATGCGACCGATGAGCTGCAGCACGGGTGGCATCACGACCGTCGCCCCCACGGCGACCCCCGCGAAGGACACGAACCCGCCGAGCGCCGCCGGCAGGACCGCGACCGGGGACAGCGAGCTCACCGCGAGCCCGAGCAGCATCAGCACCGCGCCGCCGGCCATGAGCACGATCGCCCAGACCTTGCGGGCCGTACCGGACCGGACGTCGTCGTGGCTCGGCTCGACGGACGACGACAGGGCTTCGAGCGGTGTGACGGTGAGCACGCGGCGCGACCCGGCAGCGAAGGCACCCCAGGTGGCGAGGACGACGGCCACGACCGGCAGGACCAGCTCCCACGGGACGTACGTGTACTCGGCGTCGGGCAGGACCCCGTTGCCCCGCAGGACGACCACGAACAGGGCCGAGAGCGCGGTGCCCACGACGGCGCCGACGACCCCGCCGAGCACACCGACGACCAGGCCGGTGCGGGTGATCCGCGCACGGAGGGTCGCCCCGGTCGCACCGACGAGCCGCTGCAGCGCGATGATCCGGGTCTGCCCGGCGATCAGGGTGGCGCAGGTGTTCGCGGTGACGATCGCGCCGACGTAGAGCGCGATGCCGAGGAACAGCCACCCGACCACCGACAGGATCGCCTTGATCGGTCCGAGGTCGGCGACCCCGGCGGCTCGGAGCGCCTCGGTCACGATCCCCGGTGCGATGACGAGGGCGGAACCGAACGTGGTGCCGAGTGCGGCCACCAGGACGGTGGGGGCGAAGGATCGGATGCCGTTCACGCTGCTGCCTCCATCCCGAGCATCGTCGTGGAGATCGCGCCGGCGTCCATCGCGGGGCGGTCGGCGACGATCCGGCCGTCGGCCAGGAACAGGATGCGATCGGCGTTCGCGGCCGCCACCGGGTCGTGCGTGACCATGACGACGCTCTGGCCCCATTCCTGGACGGCGCCGCGGAGGATCGCGAGCACGTCGCGCCCCGTGCGGGAGTCGAGCGCGCCGGTCGGTTCGTCGGCGACGACCACCGCCGGCCGCGAAGCGAGCGCCCGTGCGATGGCGACGCGCTGCTGTTGCCCGCCGGAGAGCTGGTGCGGCCGGTGCGTCAGCCGGTTGCCGAGCCCGAGCATCTCGACCAGCCGGTCGATCCAGGCGGTCTCCTCGTGCGAGGGCCTGTGCCCGCCGAGCAGGAACGGCAGTCGGATGTTCTCGCTGACGTCGAGCGTCGGGACGAGGTTGAACGACTGGAACACGAAGCCCAGCCGACGACGACGCAGCTCGGTGAGGTCCTTGTCGCCCAGGGCCGTGATGTCGACGCCGTCGATCTGGATCCGGCCGGCGGACACGGCATCGAGGCCGGCCGCGACGTGCATGAGCGTCGACTTGCCGGACCCGGACGGGCCCATCACCGCGGTGAACTCCCCTGCGCCGATGTCGACGCTGACGTCGTCGAGCGCGGTCACACGTCGGGCGTCGTCGCCGTAGTGCTTGGACACGTGGTCGAGGCGGATGATCGGGGCGTGGCTCGTGGTCATGCATCCACCATGGCGGTCAGGGGTCCCGTCCCGCGTCGCCCGCTCGGCTCCTGTGGATCGTCCGCTCGGCTCGGTTGCCTGTGGAGGGGTCATCCCCGCGGATGACCCGGCATCAGTCGGCCTTGGTGACGAGCCCGTGTTCGTGGGCGAAGACGACGAGGCGCACCCGGTCCCGGAGCTCGAGCTTCGTCAGGACCCGCGAGATGTGCGTCTTCACGGTCGCCTCGCTGACGTACTCGTGCTGGGCGATCTCGCTGTTGCTGAACCCCCGGGCGGCCAGGTCGAAGATCTCGCGCTCACGCGGCGTGAGGTCGGCGAACGCCGCGGGGACGGCGGCGGCGCGTCCGACCGAGTCGTCGTACCGCCGCAGGAGCTCCCGCGTGGCCGACGCGGCGAACACCGCGGTGCCGGCGTGCACGGTCCGGACCGCCGCGAGCAGGAACTCGGGGTCGGCGTCCTTGAGCACGAAGCCGCTCGCACCGGCGCGGATGGCCTTGGCGGCGGCCTCGTCGAAGTCGAACGTGGTCAGCACGAGGACCTTCGCACCGTCGGTGCCGGACTGCTCGACGATGTGACCGGTCGCCGTGATGCCGTCCATCACGGGCATCCGGACGTCCATCAGCACCACGTCGGGACGGGTCCGTCGGACGAGTTCGACCCCCTCGGCACCGTCGCCCGCCTCGCCGACGAACCGCAGGTCGGGCTGTGAGTCGATGAGCATCCGGATGCCGGTGCGGAACAGCGCCTGGTCGTCGACGAGGGCGACACGGATCGAGTGCTCGTCGGTCGGGATCGTGGTCATCGGGCGGTGCGCTCCTGCTCGGTCGGGGTGATCCGGCCGCGGGGCATCTGCCCGCTGGCCGGGACGGTCGGCATCCGGACGGCGACCGCGAAGTCGTCCCCTCGGGCCCCGGCGGTCATGGTGCCGCCGGTCATGACGGCGCGCTCGCGCATGCCGACCAGGCCGTGGCCCGTGCCGGGGCCGCGGACCCCGTCGTCCGCGCGTCGGTTCACGACGGCGATCTCGACCGTGTCCGGCCGGTAGGTCAGGGCGGCACGCACCGGGCTGCCGGGCTCACCGTGCTTGTACGCGTTCGTCAGGCTCTCCTGCACGATCCGGTAGACGGCGAGCTGTGTGGTGGTGGGCAGCCCGGCGGGGTCGCCCTCGCGTTCCACCCGTACGTCGAGCCCGAGCTGCCGCATCTCGTCGACGAGCCGGTCGATGTCGTCGATCTCGGGCGTCGGCGCGGTCCCCTGCTCGTGCCGGAGCGCGCCGAGGAGCTCGCGCACGTCGCCGAGGGCTCGGCGGGCCGTGGCCGAGATGGTGCTGAGGGCCTGGTCGGCCACCGCGGGGTCGGCCTTCAGGGCGTACCGGGCACCGTCAGACTGCGCGATGACGACCGCGAGCGAGTGCGCGACGATGTCGTGCATGTCGCGGGCGATCCGCACGCGCTCCTGCTCGACCGCGACGGCCCGATCGGCCCGCGCGGCGTCACGCTCGGCAAGCAGCTGGGCCTCGCGACTCATGCTCGCCGAGCGACGGGTCCGGACGACGAGTCCGGCGAGCCACGGGAGCAGCAGCAGGAGCAGGACGACGGCGAAGAACGACAGGGTGACCTGCAGCGACTCCGGCACCGACGTCGAGATGGTCTCGTAGGTGAGGCGGTTCTGGTAGTCGTCGAAGCCCATGTACGCCGCCGCCGCCACGGACCCGAGGATCGCCGACACAAGCCCGGCCAGCCGCACACGGCGGCTGCCGTAGGCACTCGTCGTGTACATGACGCCGGCGATGAAGGCGTTCGACACGTCCGGCACCTGCAGGGTGGCCATCTCGAAGACCGCGAACACCCACGCCACGGCCAGGGCGAGCCCGGGTGACAGACGCCGGATGGCCAGGGCGCCGGTCATCCCGACGACGGTGACCACGGACAGCGGCCCGTCGAGCCCGCGCCCGCTGGCGACCAGCACGAGGCCGCCGAGCAGCACGGCGATCAGCAGGTCGGTGATGACCTGCGCGCGCAGCATGGGACGGAACACCCGTCCACGGTACGGCGGGTCGCTCGTCCCCGCGTCCCTCGCCCGGATGACCCGGGGTGCGAGCGGCCGACGGTCAGAAGCCGAGGCGTCCGAGCTGCTTCGGGTCACGCTGCCACTCCTTGGCCACCTTCACGCGGATGTTCAGGTAGACGTGCCGGCCGCCGAGCAGCGACTCGATCTCGACGCGGGCCCGGGAACCGACGTCCTTCAGGCGCTCGCCCTTGTGTCCGATGACGATCGCCTTCTGGCTGTCCCGCTCGACGAACAGGTTCGCGAAGATGCGCAGGGGGCCGTCGGCGTCGTCGTCCGCGTCGGGCTCGACGATGTCCTCGATGACCACGGCCAGCGAGTGCGGCAGCTCGTCACGGACACCCTCGAGCGCGGCCTCGCGGATGAGCTCGCCGATGCGCTCCTCGTCGGTCTCCTCGGTCACCGCGCTCGAGTCGTACAGCTGCGGCGACTCGGGGAGCAGGGCGGTGATCACGCCGAGCAGGTCTTCGAGCTGCATGCCCCTGGTGCCCGAGGTCGGCACCACGGCGTCCCAGTCGCGGAGCTTCGAGACGGCCAGCAGCTGCTCACCGACGCGGTCCTTGGAGGTGCTGTCGATCTTCGTGACGATCGCGATCTTCTTGGCGCGCGGGTACTGGTCGAGCGTGTCGTTGATGAACCGGTCGCCGGGACCGACGGGCTCGTTCGCCGGCACGCAGAACCCGATCACGTCGACGTCGCCGAGCGTGGACTGCACGAGGTCGTTGAGCCGCTCGCCGAGCAGGGTGCGCGGACGGTGCACGCCCGGGGTGTCGACGATGATCACCTGGCCGTCGGGCCGGTGCACGATCCCGCGGATGGCGCGCCTGGTGGTCTGCGGCTTCGACGAGGTGATGGCGACCTTCTCGCCCACCAGGGCGTTGGTCAGCGTCGACTTGCCGACGTTCGGACGGCCGACGAACGAGACGAAGCCCGCGCGGTAGGGCTTCTCCGAGCCGGCCTGGGTGGTGTCGGGGTCGGTCATGCGTGCGTGGTTCCCGTCGTGGTGGGTTCGGCGTCGTCGAAGGCGTCCTCGACGTCGGCCAGGGCGTGGGTGCGCTCGGCGAGCACGGTGATGAGGTGGCGGCGCTTGCCCTCCACCCGGTCGGCGGTCAGGACGACCCCGGACACGGTGACGGTGTCGCCGGAGACGGCGAGGTGTCCGAGCTCCTTGGTGAGCAGGCCACCGGCGGTGTCGACGTCGTCGTCGTCGAGCTCGATGCCGAACAGGTCGCCGAGCTCGTCGATCGGCAGTCGAGCGGAGATCCGCCAGGTGCCCGGTTCGACCTCGGTCCGGTCGACGACGGCGCGGTCGTACTCGTCGGAGATGTCGCCGACGAGCTCTTCGATCAGGTCCTCCATGGTCACCAGCCCGGCGACACCGCCGTACTCGTCGACCACCAGCACCAGGTGGTTCTTGGCGACCTGCATGTGCCGCAGGGTGTCGTCGGCGTGCTTCGACTCCGGCACGAACTCGGCGGGCCGCAGCAGCCGGCTGACCCGCTCGCTGCGGGACGCCGGCCGTTCGTACAGCGACCGCGCGACGTCGCGCAGGTAGAGCACCCCCCGCACGTCGTCGCTGTCCTTGCCCGTCACCGGCATCCGGGACACCCCGGCGGCCAGGAACTGCTCCATGGCCGCGGCCAGCGTCTCCGCACCGTCGACGGTGAGCATGTCCGTGCGTGGCACCATGACCTCGCGCACCAGGGTGTCGCTGAACTCGAACACCGAGTGGATGAGCTCACGGTCCTCGTCCTCGAGCACGTTGCTCTCGGTGGCCTCGTCGACGAGCGAGAGCAGCTGCTCCTCGCTCGACACGGTGGAGGCACTCCGGCCGCGGCCGGGGGTGACGCGGTCACCGATCCGGACGAGCAGCCCGGCCAGCGGACCGAGCACGATGCGGACACCACGGACGATGCCGCCGGTCGCACCGATCAGCCGCTCGGCGTGGGCGCGTCCGACGCTGCGCGGGCTCGACCCGACCAGCACGAACGACACCGCGGTCATGATCGCGGCGGAGACGACGAGGGCGATCCACCAGCTGTCGAAGGCGCGCACGAGGGCGATCGTCACGAGCACCGCAGCCGCGGTCTCGGCGAGGACCCGGAAGAAGTTCAGCGCGTTGACGTGCGCCCCGACGTCGTCAGCGATCGCCTCGATGGCGCGGCGGCGCTTGTTGCCCCTGGCGATCTCCTCGAGGTCGGCACGGGAGACCACCGAGAGCGCGGCATCGCTCGCGGCGAGGAGCCCGCCGAGCACGACGAGCCCCAGCGCCACCGCGAGGAGTCCGGCGACGACGACCACCGGCTACCGCCCTCGGTGCTGGGCGGCGAAGGCGGTCAGGATCTCGCCCTGGATGCCGAACATCTCGGCCTTCTCGTCGGGCTCGGCGTGGTCGAAGCCGAGCAGGTGCAGGATGCCGTGGCAGGTGAGCAGCAGCATCTCGTCGGTGCTCGAGTGCCCGGCGGTCTTCGCCTGCTCCTCGGCCACCTGCGGGCAGAGCACGATGTCGCCCAGCAGCCCGGCCGGCGTGGGGTCATCCTCGGTGCCGGGGCGCAGTTCGTCCATCGGGAAGCTCAGGACGTCCGTCGGTCCGGGCTCGTCCATCCACCGGACGTGCAGCTGCTCCATCGCGCCCTCGTCGACCAGCACGATCGCGAGCTCGGCATCGGCGTGGACGTGCATCGCGTCCAGGGCGAACGCGGCGAGCCGCTGGATCGCAGCCTCGTCCACCTCGACGCCGGACTCGTTGTTGAGCTCGATGCTCACCGGGTGCCTCCTCGGGCGTCGTTCTGGGGGTACGGGGGTCGTGCGCGGTCCCGCGGCGGGCGCCCACGGCGTTCGGCGCGGTTCGCTCCGTCGGGGTTGCCGACCGGGGCGGTGCCGCGGCCACCTGGGCGCTGCCCGGCCTGCTCGGCGAGGCGCTCCTCGTCGTAGACCGTGTACGCGTCGACGATCCGGCCGACGAGGGTGTGGCGGACCACGTCCTCGCTGCCGAGACGGGCGAAGTGGATGTCCTCGACCTGGTCGAGGATGCGCGTCACGAGCCGGAGACCGGAGACGTTGCCCGGCAGGTCGACCTGGGTGATGTCACCCGTGATGACCATCTTCGAACCGAACCCGAGCCGGGTCAGGAACATCTTCATCTGCTCGGGCGTGGTGTTCTGCGCCTCGTCGAGCACCACGAAGGAGTCGTTGAGGGTCCGGCCACGCATGTATGCCAGCGGGGCGACCTCGACGGTGCCGGCCGCCAGGAGCTTCGGGACCAGCTCCGGGTCCATCATCTCGTTGAGGGCGTCGTACAGCGGGCGCAGGTACGGGTCGATCTTGTCGGTGAGCGTGCCCGGCAAGAAGCCGAGCCGCTCGCCGGCCTCGACCGCGGGACGGGTGAGGATGATCCGGTTGACCTCGCGCCGCTGCAGCGCCTGCACGGCCTTGGCCATCGCCAGGTACGTCTTGCCGGTACCGGCCGGACCGATGCCGAACGTGATGGTGTGCTCGTCGATGGCGTCGACGTAGGCGCGCTGCCCGTCCGTCTTCGGGCGGACGGACTTGCCGCGGCTCGACACGATCGGGGTGCCGAAGGTGTCGGACGGCTTGCGGTCGTCGTCGAGGATGCGTGCGGACATCGGGATGTCGGACGGGCCGATCTCCTGCCCGCGCCTGACCATGCCGACGAGCTCGTCGACGAGCGCCTTCGCGCGTGCGACGTCGCGCTCGGGCCCGGTCAGCGTGACCTCGTTGCCACGGACGACGACCCGGACGCCCGGGTACTGGCGCTCGACGGTCTTGAGCAGACGGTCCTGGGGACCGAGCAGCTGCACCATGGCGATGCCGTCGACCTGGAGCGAGACCGAGACGGGCTCGTCGTCGGCGGCGGTGGGCTGTACTGGTTCGTTAACCGGCAAGGGTGCCTTCCTGCAGTTCACCTGCGAGTACGTGCGCGTGCACGTGGAACACGGTCTGACCGGCGGCTTCGCCGGTGTTGAAGACGAGTCGGAACTGGCCGTCGGCGCGCTCGTCGGCGATGCGCTGCGCGGTGGCGACGACGTGGGCCAGCAGGTCGGGGTCGCCCGCTGCGAGTTCGCCGACGTTCGCGTACTGCTCGGTCTTGGGGACGACGAGCACGTGGACGGGAGCCTTCGGGGCGATGTCCTCGATCGCGATCACACGGTCGTCCTCGGCGACGATGGTCGCCGGGATCTCGCGCGCGATGATCTTGGAGAAGACGCTGGGCGTGCTGCTGCTCATGGGTCCATCGTAGGACGCGCCCGACGGCGTGGTCCGGCTCACCAGCGACCCAGTCGCGCCTGCAGGACAGCGAGTGCCGCCGGTCCGGCGGTGGACGTGCGGAGCACGCTGTCGCCGAGTCGGACCCGCACGGCGCCCGCGGCCTCGAGCCGGTCGAGCTCCGCGCCGTCGATGCCTCCTTCGGGGCCGACGACGAGGGCGATGTCCTCGGCGTCCGTCGGGGGCTCCCAGGTGGCGAGCCGCACGGTCGCGGTCGGGTCGAGCAGGACGAGGGTGGACCCGTCCCCGAGCGCGGACATGATCTGTCCGGTCGTCACCAGCGGCGCGACGACGGGCACGCGCGGACGGATCGCCTGCTTCGCGGCCTCGTGCGCGATCGCGGCCCATCGGGCACGGCCCTTCTCGACCTTCGCGCCGTCCCACCGGGAGACGCTGCGCGCGGCCGACCACGGCACCACCCGGTCGACGCCGATCTCGGTCGCCGCCTGCACGGCCATCTCGTCGCGACCGCCCTTGGCCAGGGCCTGCACGAGTGTCAGCGACGGGCGCGGTGCGTCCTGGTGCTCGACGGTCTCGACCGCGAGCTCCAGCGTGTCCTTGCCGAGTGCCGTCACCGGACCGGAGACCACGGTGCCCCGGCCGTCGGCGATCCGCAGGACCTCGCCGACCCGGACGCGCGCGACGGAGACCGCGTGCCGGCCCTCTGCGCCGTCGAGCGACACCGGGTCACCGACGGCGACGCCGTCCAGCGAGTCGACGAGGTACAGCGACGCCATCAGTGGTTGAAGAACCGGTCGCGGAGCTTGCCGAACATGCCCTGCTGGAACCGGGCGAGCTGCGGCGCGGTGGTCTTGTGCGACTTCGCGAGCTGCTCGACCAGCTGCCGTTCCTTGTGGGACAGCTTGGTCGGCGTGACGACCTGCACGCCGACGCGCAGGTCACCGCGGCCGTTCCCGCGCAGCTTCGTGATGCCGCGGTCCTTGATGACGAGGACGTCGGCGCTCTGCACACCGGGACGGATCTCGAGCTCGACCGGACCGTCGAGACCGTCGATCGTGGTGGTCGTGCCGAGGACGGCGTCGGTCATGCCGACCTCGAGCGTCGCGAGCAGGTCGTCGCCGTCGCGGCTGAAGACGTCGTCGTGGCGCACGCGGATCTCGAGGTACAGGTCGCCGGACGGGCCGCCGGCCGGACCGACCTCGCCCTGGCCGGGCATCTGCAGGCGGAGTCCGGAGTCGACGCCGGCGGGGACGTCCACCGGCACGGTGCGCCGCGCGCGGACGCGGCCCTGACCCTGGCAGGTCGGGCAGGGGCTCGGGATGACGGTGCCGTAGCCGCGGCACGTGCCGCACGGGGCGCTCGTCACCACGTTGCCCAGGAGCGAACGGACCTGGCGCTGGATGTGCCCGGAACCGCCGCAGATGTCGCACGTGCGCGGGCTGGTGCCCGGTGCGCAGCAGGAGCCGTGGCAGGTCTCGCACAGCACCGCCGTGTCGACCTCGACGTCCTTGTGGGTGCCGAAGACGACCTCGTCGAGGTCGACCTCGATGCGGAGCAGGGCGTCCTGGCCGCGCTCGGCACGGCTGCGCGGGCCCGACCCACGGCCGCCGCCACCGCCGCCACCGAAGAAGGCGTCGAAGATGTCGCTGAAGCCACCGGCGCCACCACCGAAGGGGCTGTCGGCCTGGGGCCCGGCGTCGTACCGGCGCCGCTGCTCGGGATCGCTCAGCACGTCGTACGCGTGCGTCACGTCCTTGAAGCGCTCGGCGGCGTCGGGTGCCGGGTTCACGTCCGGGTGGAGCTCACGCGCCAGGCGGCGGTAGGCCTTCTTGATGTCGGCATCGGAGGCGTCTCGCTGGACGCCGAGGACGTCGTAGTGGTCTGCCACGTATCCCTCAGTCGGTTGGGTTCGGTCGGTTGGTCAGTGTTCGCCCAGGAGCTTGGACAGGTAGCGGGCGACGGCGCGGACGGCCGCCATGTTCGTGCCGTAGTCCATGCGGGTCGGTCCGAGGACGCCCAGGCGGGCCACCTCGCCACCGGCCAGGTAGCCGCCGGCGACGATGCTCGTGGCGTCGAGCCCGTACTCGGCGTTCTCGACGCCGATGCTGGCCGCCACCGCGATGTCGTCCACCTGCATCTCCCCGAACAACCGGAGCAGGGTGACTTGTTCCTCGATCGCTTCGAGCACCGGGAAGAGCCCGCCGGAGAAGTCCTGCTCGCTCTTCGCCAGGTTGGCCGCACCGGCCATCAGCAGGCGGTCCTGCCGGTTCGCCGCGACCTGCTCGATGAGCGTGGCGACGACGACCCCGCCGAGCGTCTGGGCGTCGGGGCGGAGCTGCTGCGGCACGGCTCGGAGCGCGGTCGGGACGTCCTGCAGCAGGAGCCCCACAGTCGCGCCGTTCACCACGGTGCGGAGTTCACCCAGCGAGTCTTCGTCGAGCGGGACGTCGGTCTCGACCACGCGCTGTTCGACGCGGGCGGTGTCGGTGATGAGCACCACCATCAACCGGGCGTCACCGAGCCGGACGAGCTCGACGTGCTGCACCCGGGCGCGCACCATCGAGGGGTACTGCACCAGGGCGACCTGGTTGGTGAGCTGGCTGAGCAGCCGAACGGTGCGCCCGAGGACCTCGTCGAGGTCGTTCGGGGCGCCGAGGAAGGTCTCGATGGCGTGGCGCTGCGCGCTGGAGAGCGGACGAGCACCCGCCAGGTGGTCCACGAAGACGCGGTACCCCTTGTCGGTCGGCACGCGCCCGGACGAGGTGTGCGGCGCAGCGATCAGCTGCTCATCCTCGAGCAGGGCCATGTCGTTGCGGATCGTCGCGGCGCTGACCCCGAAGGCGTGCCGCTCGACGATGGTCTTCGAACCGACGGGTTCACGCGACGCCACGTAGTCGCGCACGATGGCCTTGAGGACCTCGAGGCTGCGTTCACTGACCACGAGCGCCTCCTTTCCCGATCGACCTGGCACTCGGACGTGTCGACTGCTGATCCTACGCCCGACCGCTGACGGCCCGGGACTTCCGGGCGGTCGGCCGATACGCTTCCGCCATGACCTACGGACAGCAGCCCGACGGCCCCGGACCCGAGCAGCCCGGCGGCCAGTACGGCCACGGCCCCGGTGGCCCCCAGCAGCCCGGCGGACCGCAGTACCCCGGCGGACCGCAGTACCCCGCCGGCTACACCCCGCCCCGGCCGATGAGCCCGGAGGACCAGCGCCTGTGGGCCACGCTGACGCACATCGGCGGCATCTTCTTCAACTTCATCGCACCGTTGGTCGCTTACCTGGTCCTCCGCGACCGCGGCGGCTTCGTCCGCGAGCACACCCGCGTCGCGCTGAACTTCCACATCACGATGGGCATCGCCTACGTGGTCGGTTCGCTCACGTCGGTGTTCGGCGTCGGGGTCCTGATCGTGCTGGCAGCGGGCATCGTGTCGCTGATCTTCAGCATCATGGCCGCGATCGCCGCGAACCAGGGCCAGTTCTACCGCTACCCGCTCTCGATCGAGTTCATCAAGCAGTAAGCGGCAAGCACTGCGCAGCGGGCGGTGAGCCGGCCCCTCAGTCGAGCAGCTCCCGCACCACCGCGTCGGCGAGCAGGCGACCCTGCAGGGTCAGGTCGATCCGTCCCCGCACCGCGGCCGACCCGTCCACGAGTCCGCGTGCGATGAGGCCGGCGACCCGGCCACGGGCCTCCTGGCGGATCTCGCTCGTCGCGAGCTCCCCGCGGACCCGCGCCGCCAGCAGCAGGCGCTCGACGTACCGCGTCTCGTCGTCGATGGTCTCGCGGCCGGCGGCCGGCGACTCCCCCGACAGCACCCGGTTCGCGTACGCGGCCGGGTGCTTGACGTTCCACCAGCGCGTGCCGGCGACGGCGGAGTGTGCGCCGGGGCCGACGCCCCACCAGTCGTGGCCCTTCCAGTAGGACAGGTTGTGGCGACTCGCGTGCGCGTCGCCGCGCGCCCAGTTCGACACCTCGTACCAGGAGTAGCCGGCGTCGCCGAGCACCTGGTCGGCGAGCTCGTACATGTCGGCGGCCAGGTCGTCATCGGGGGCGGGGAGCTCGCCGCGGGCGACCATGCGGCCCATCGCAGTGCCGTCCTCGACGATGAGCGAGTACGCCGACACGTGGTCGGGCTCGCAGGCGATCGCGGCGTCGAGCGAGGTCCGCCAGTCGGCGAGGGACTCCCCCGGCGTCGAGTAGATGAGGTCGAGCGAGACGTCGAGGCCCTGCTGCTTCGCGAGGTCGACGACGACGGGGACCCGGAGCGGGTCGTGCGTGCGGTCGAGCGTGGCGAGCACGTGCGGCACGGCGGACTGCATGCCGTAGCTGATCCGGTTGAAGCCGCCCGCCCGCAGCGTCTCGAGCGACGCCGCGTCGACGGAGTCCGGGTTCGCCTCGGTGGTGACCTCGGCCCCGGGCAGGATGCCCCAGGTGTCGTCGATCGCACGGAGGATCATCGCCAGGTCGGACGCCGGGAGCATGGTCGGTGTGCCGCCGCCGAAGAAGACGGTCGACACCGGCCGCCGCGGCACACCGGAACGGTCGAGCACGGTCGCGGCCCACTCGATCTCGCGCACGGCGTGCCCGGCGTAGTCGTCGCGACGGACGCCGCGGAGCTCCGACGCCGTGTAGGTGTTGAAGTCGCAGTAGCCACAGCGCACGCGGCAGAACGGCACGTGCACGTACACGCCGAAGGGCACGTCACCGGCGGTGGGACCAGCCCCCGGCCCGGCAGCGGAGCCCGCTGCCGCCCACGGGGTGATCAGGCCGTCCGCTGGTGCTGGATCGGCGATCGGGAGAGCACTCGGCATGGGCTCCATTCTCCGTCATGATGGAGCCATGGAGCACCATCCCGTCCCCACCACGGTCCTGTGGGACATCGACGGCACCCTCGTGATGAACGCGTCGTCCCCGGGCAACCTCTACCACCTCGCCCTCGAGCGGGCGGTGGGCCGCGACCTCACCCTGCGGGTCGGGCACCAGCACGGCCGGACCGACGCCGGGCTCATCGCCGAACACGTGCACGCCCACGCGTTCGAGGACACCCTGATCCCCACGGTCAGCCGGCACCTGCACGACCTGACCGCCGAACGGCACGCCTCCGGCGACCACCGCAGCCCCGTCCCCGGGGCGAAGGCGCTCCTGACCCGCTTCGCCGAACTCGGGTGGCGCAACGGCCTGCTCACCGGCAACTCCGAGTACCGCGCCCGGGTGAAGCTCACCGGCGCCGGGTTCGACGCCGACGTCTTCGACTGGGAGCACTCGTACTTCGGCGACACCGAGGTCGAGCGGGCCGGGGTCACCCTGCGCGCCGCCGCCGAGCTGGTCGGCACCCGGGCGGTCATCGTCGGCGACACCCCGCGCGACGGTGAGGCCGCGGACGCCGCGGGCATCCCCTTCCTGGCCGTGGCGACGGGTGTCTACGACGTGGACGCGTTGCGGCACACGAACGCCGTGACGGTCGCACGCGACTGCCAGCAGGACGCCGCCCTCATCGAGGATGCGATCGCCGCACTCCCGCCGCTCCGCTGAGGAGCAGGAGCGAGCGGGGTCGCGAGACCGCGGGCGCGACCGCGAGACCGCGGGACCGCGAGACCGCGACCAGACGCCTAGTCGCCCCGCAGCGCCGCCAGGTACTTCTCCGCCATGACCTTCTGCTGCCGCCGCACGAACGGCGCGACGAAGCGCCACTTCCGGCTCGCCGGCTGCGAGAACTGCCGGACCTGCAGCCACACCGAGCCGTCCGGGGTGCGCTCGACGACGAACGACTCCTCACCGGAGAGCGGGTGCCCCTCGAGCGTGCCGTAGGCGAACCCCTTGCGGTCGTGCTCGTCGATGATCGACACGACGCGCACCGGTGCCAGCACGGTCTGCCCGAACGCGTGGATCGTCAGCGTCGCGCTGGTGCCCGCCGTCAGCAGCGGGGTGCCGTCGGGTGCGAACTTCTCGACCCGGGGCGTGCCGATGGACGCCGGGGCGATCGGCACACCGTCGTCGTCGAAGGTGACCGGGTTGTACCGGACCTCGTCGTCGTCGGGCTGCTCCTCGACGCGCACACGGACACCGCTGCGCTCCTGGATCTGCCACGTGAGCGCCTGCACGACGGCGGTCTCGAACCGCTGGTCGCCGTGTCCGATCCGCGCGCGCGACTCGGCCGGCGTGAAGCCGTCCGGCGGGTAGGTCATGAGGTCCGACGCCTGGGTCGCCCCCACCGCGCCGTACGTCAGGGCGGTCCGGTAGCTCCCGCGGATGCTCATGCCGCCATGTTACTTGGGCGGGCCGCCCCGGATCGAACCGATCCACGCTCACCTCCGTCGGATGGGCCCGCCGCCGTGCACCCCGAACTGGAGGCCCGACAACCGCCCGCCCCGGGGCTATCGTCAGCAGGTGCCCCGCCCCACCCCCGTCCGTCCGCGGTCCGTCGACCGCCGGACCGCCGTCCTCGCCGCGCTCGCGCTCGTCGCGTTCGGCGTGGCGGCGACCGCCCGGGTGCTGGTGGACGTGACCACGTCGGCCGCGGCGTCACCCGCCCGGTACGCCACCGTCGCGCTCGCTCCCGAGGCGTGGAACGGCTTCGACACCGCGAACGTCATCGCCGCCGTCGGGGCGAGCTGCGCCGGCGCCGGGGTGCTGCTGTTCGGTGCAGCACTGGTGTCGGCGGTGCGGCGTCAGCGCGGCCGTCGGCTGCCGCTGGTCCTCGCGGTCGTGACGCTCGCGATGGTCGTCGGCGCCGTGGTCGCCGGGGTGGCCTCCGGCGAGCAGACCGACTTCGACGCGGCTGCCCACTGGGCCATCCTGCGGACCGCACTGGCGGGACTGGCCGCTGCGAGCCTCCCGGCCCTCTGCCTGGCCACCCTGCGGGCGCGCGCCCGCCGGACCGGCTGACCCGCGCCGAGCTTTCGCGCTCACCGACAGATCTCGGCGGTCGCAGTGCGTGAGCTGTCGCTCAGCGCGAAACGCGCTACGCGCTACTTCTTCTTCTCTTCGACGTCGCCGGAGAGCGCCGCGATGAAGGCTTCCTGCGGGACCTCGACCCGACCGATGGTCTTCATGCGCTTCTTGCCCTCCTTCTGCTTCTCGAGGAGCTTGCGCTTGCGGGTGATGTCACCGCCGTAGCACTTCGCCAGGACGTCCTTGCGCATCGCGCGGATGCTCTCGCGGGCGATGATGCGGGCGCCGATGGCAGCCTGGATCGGCACCTCGAACTGCTGGCGCGGGATGAGCTTGCGCAGCCGCTCGGTCATGAGCGTGCCGTAGGCGTACGCCTTGTCGCGGTGCACGATCGCGCTGAAGGCGTCGACCTGGTCACCCTGCAGCAGGATGTCGACCTTGACGAGGTCGGCGGCCTGGTCGCCGGTGGGCTCGTAGTCGAGCGACGCGTAGCCCTGGGTCTTGCTCTTCAGCTGGTCGAAGAAGTCGAAGACGATCTCGCCGAGGGGCATCTCGTAGCGGATCTCGACGCGGTCCTCGCCGAGGTACTCCATGCCGAGCAGGGAGCCGCGGCGCTGCTGGCAGAGCTCCATGATCGCGCCGACGTAGTCCTTCGGGGCCAGGATCGCGGCGCGGACCATCGGCTCGCGGACCTCGACGATGCGCCCGGTCGGGAACTCCGAGGGGTTCGTGACCTCGGTCACGGCGTTGTCCTCGGTCGTGACCTCGTAGATCACGCTCGGGGCCGTGGTGATGAGGTCGAGCCCGAACTCGCGGGACAGCCGCTCGGTGATGATCTCGAGGTGCAGCAGCCCGAGGAACCCGCAGCGGAACCCGAAGCCGAGCGCCACCGAGGTCTCCGGCTCGTAGACCAGTGCGGCGTCGGAGAGCTTGAGCTTGTCGAGCGCTTCGCGGAGCACCGGGTAGTCGCTGCCGTCGATCGGGTACAGGCCCGAGAACACCATCGGCTTCGGGTCCGTGTAGCCGGGCAGCGCCTGGGTCGCGGGCTTCTGCGCGCTCGTGACGGTGTCGCCGACCTTGGACTGGCGGACGTCCTTCACACCGGTGATCAGGTAGCCGACCTCGCCGACGGACAGCCCCTTCGTGGGCTTCGGCTCCGGGCTCGAGACCCCGATCTCCAGGATCTCGTGCGTCGACCTGGTCGACATCATCTGGACCTTCTCGCGGGGCGAGATGGTGCCGTCGATCATGCGGACGTAGGTGACGACGCCGCGGTAGCTGTCGTAGACCGAGTCGAAGATCATCGCGCGGGGCGCTGCCTCGGCGTCGCCGACGGGGGCCGGCACGCGACGGACGACCAGGTCGAGGAGCTCCGGCACCCCGACGCCGGTCTTGCCGGACACCCGGAGGACGTCCTCGGGCTTGCCACCGATGAGCTGCGCGAGCTCGGCCGCGTACTTGTCCGGTTCGGCCGCCGGGAGATCGATCTTGTTGAGGACCGGGATGATCTCGAGGTCGTTCTCGAGCGCCAGGTACAGGTTCGCGAGCGTCTGCGCCTCGATGCCCTGGGCGGCGTCGACGAGCAGGATCGCGCCCTCGCACGCGGCCAGGGAGCGCGAGACCTCGTACGAGAAGTCGACGTGCCCGGGGGTGTCGATCATGTTCAGCGCGAAGGTCTCACCGTCGAGTTCCCACGGCATGCGCACGGCCTGCGACTTGATCGTGATGCCGCGCTCGCGCTCGATGTCCATCCGGTCGAGGTACTGCGCACGCATCGCGCGGTCCTCGACGATGCCGGTGATCGACAGCATGCGGTCGGCCAGCGTCGACTTGCCGTGGTCGATGTGCGCGATGATGCAGAAGTTGCGGATCGCGTCGGCCGGGGTCGCTGCGGGCTCCAGCGGAGCGGATGCTTGTGGGCTCACGGTTCCTCAGGTGGGTCGGACGGTCGCAACAGTCTCCCACGCTTCACCCGCCCTGGAGGCACGGCGCGCGTCCGCCGCGTGCGTGACGGACGCGGGGCGCGCCTCCGAAGCGGTGATGCGGTCGACGAGGCGGGCGTCGGCCGCCGGTCAGACGGTCGCGTGCGCCGGAGCCGGCAGGGCACCGAGGCCGCGCCGCAGGTCGTCTGCGGTGGCTGCGAGGCACACGCGGATCCACCCTTCGCCGGTGCGTCCGAAGGCGCTGCCCGGCGCGACGGCGACCCGCTCACGCTGCAGGAACCCGAGCGCCCACTCGGCGATGTCCCCGTCGGACGCGTGCGACATGTCGATCCACAGGTAGAACGCCCCGCGCGGGTCGAGGTACCGGATGCCGGCGGCGTCGAGCGTCTCCTTCGCGACCTCGAGGTTCGCGCGGTAGTGCTCCCGAGCGTCACGCACCGCGGAGTGGTCCCCCACGATCGCCGCGAGGGCCGCGTACTGGTCGGGTTCGGCGACGCAGCTGATCATGGCCTCCTGCGTGGTCCGCATCGTCGCGCCGAGTCCCTTCGGCGTGACGAGGTAGCCCACGCGGACACCGGTCATCGCGTACGTCTTGCTCAGCGAGAACGCCGAGAACACACGGTCGTCCTCGTCGAGCGCCGCCAGGCTGACGTGCCGGGTGCCGTAGGTGAAGTACTCGTAGACCTCGTCGCTGATCACCCAGAGGTCGTGCCGCTTCGCGAAGGCCAGGAGCGCACGCAGGGTCTCCTCGCCGAAGACCGAGCCGAGCGGGTTCGACGGCGAGTTGACGATGAGCACCCGCGTGCGTTCGGTGACGCTCGCCTCGAGGGCCTGCAGATCGGGTTCGAACCCGTGCTGCGGCTCGAGCCGGTACGGCACCGGGGTCGCCCCGATGATGTGGGCGTTCATCGTGAAGGTCGTGTAGCCGGGGTCCGGCACGAGCACCTCGTCGCCCGGGCTCAGCGTCAGCGTCATCGCCTGGAACAGCGCCTGCGTCGCCCCGATCGTCATCCAGATCTGCTCGAGGTCGGCCTCGATCCGGTTCTCACGGCGGAGCTTGTCGCGGACGGCTTCGCGGAGCGGCGCGATCCCGCCGTTCGGTGTGTACCCGGTGCGGTCCTCGGTCCAGGCGCGACGAGCCGCCTCGCCGATGTGCGGCGCCACCGGGACGTCCGGCTCGCCGATCACGAGCATCGTGACGTCCGTGCCGCTCGACTGCAGCAGGGCCGCCTGCTCGAAGACCCTCCGGATGCCGGAGGCGGGCACGGTGTCGATGCGCGGTGCGAGGGAGGGCATGTCCGTCACGGTATCCGGTGCGTGTTGCCGTGGGGTTTCGGCGCGGTCGGCCGCGGGCTTGTGCCGATCCGGCGGTGTTTCGTGCTTTGGTGGCAGCCCGCTTGCCTGGTAGTGTTGGTGGCTGGCTTCCGCGTTCCCCGCCCACGGGTGGAACGCGATGCGACCAAGGGCCCCTCTACCCTGCGGTCGCGCCCACCCGTACGAGACGAGCAGGAGCAATTCATGGCGAACATCAAGTCGCAGATCAAGCGCATCAAGACCAACCTCAAGGCCACCGAGCGCAACAAGGCCTACAAGTCGGAGCTCAAGACGCACATCCGTCGTGCCAACGACGCCGTCGCCGCCGGTGACAAGGACAAGGCCGTTGCCGCCCTGGCCCTCGCGTCGAAGAAGCTCGACAAGGCCGTGAGCAAGGGTGTCATCCACAAGAACCAGGCCGCGAACCGCAAGTCGGCCATCGCGAAGAAGGTCTCGTCGCTCTGACGTCCTGACCCTTCTGGTCCGAAGGCCCCGCACCGTTGGTGCGGGGCCTTCGTGCGTGCGGGGTGCGTGCGGCGTGCGCGGTGCGTGCGGCGTGCGCGGTGCGTGCGGCGTGGGGTGCGTTTGGTTCGCTTCGTGAGCAGAAAGGGTCGGGTCGTGATGGAACACCCGACCCTTCCTGCTCACGAAGCGCCGGCCGACCGGCGCGAGGGACGGCCGGGAGGCCCGACTCGCCTCAGCGGGGTTCGCCGCGTCGGGCGATGGTGCGGACCATGACCTCGAGCGCGTAGTGCGCGTCGCGCGAGCCACCCTTCACCGCGGTGTCCGCCTCGGCGATGCTGATGATCGCGTTCGCCAGCCCGGACTCGCTCCAGCCGGCGACGTCACGCTGCGCGCGCTGCACCTGCCACGGCGCCATGCCGAGCGCCGAGGCCGCCTGCCCGCTCGGACCCCGGAAGGCGCTGACCTTCGCCATCGTGCGGATCTTGCTCGCGAACGCGGCGACGATCGGCACGGGTGCCTCGCCGGTGGCCAGGGCGTGCCGCAGCTCGACGATCGCCGGTGCCGACCGACCCGCGAGGGCGATGTCGGCGACCTTGAACGCGTTCGTCTCGACGCGACCGCCGTAGTACTTGTCGACGACCTTGTCGGTGATCTCCTCGGCCTCGTCCGCCAGGAGCTGTCGGCACGCGGCGGCGAGTTCGGCGAGGTCGTCGGCGAACGCGGTCACCAGGGTCCGGACGGCGGAGGGTGCGATCCGGCGTCGTGCTGCGCGGAACTCGGCGTTCACGAAGTCGATGCGGTCGGTCTCGCGCTTGAGCTCGTCGCACAGCACCTCGACCCCGCCGCCGACACCGCTGCGGATCGTGTCGAGGAGCTTCTTGCCGCGCACGCCACCCCCGTGCCGGAGCACCAGGGTGACGTCGTCGGCGGGGGCCTGCAGGTACGAGATCGTCTCGGTGATGAAGGCGTCGGTGCACTTCTCGACGTTCGTGACCTGCACGAGTCGCGGCTCGCCGAACAGCGAAGGGCTGGCGAGGGTCGCGAGGAGCCCGGGGGCGTACTGGTCGGCTTCGAGGTCGTGCACCTCGAGCGCGGGGTCCTCGCCCTGCAGCAGGTCCTTCAGCACACCGCGGGCGCGGTCGGCGAGGAACGCTTCGGGCCCGGTGATGAGCACGACGGGTGCCGGACGGATCCCCGACCAGGGCACCTGGTCGATCTTCGCTGCGGCGCGCGCGGGCTTCTTGGCGGCCATGTGGTCCTTCCGGTGGTGCCGGCCCGGACGGTGCCGGGTCGAGTGGTGCACCGACGATCCTACGGGCGGCCGCCGACGACGAGCGCTCCGTCCACACCCGAACCTCGTCGCTGCCGGAGCGGGCGAGCACCACGGTGCCGCGCTCGTCGGTGCGGAGCGGCAGCGTGCCAGCAGCCTCGAGCATGCCGAGCGCGGACGGCGTCGGATGCCCGTAGGTGTTGTCCGCACCGACCCCGATGAGTCCGACCCGCGCGGCGAGCCCTCGGTAGAGCTGCGGGTCCTGGTCCGCGGAGCCGTGGTGCGCCACCTTCACCACGTCGATCGGCCCTGCCGGCAGACCACCGGCGTTGCGCAGCCGACGTTGCGACGACTCCCCCAGGTCGCCGAGGAAGACCCCGGTCAGGCACGCCGGACAGGAGTCTCCGTCCGCCAGCCCCGTGACCAGCACGATGCTCGCGTCGTTGCCGGCGGCACGGTCGTCGCCCGGCGGCCAGACCACGCGCCAGGCGAGCGGTCCGAGGGTGCCGGACACGCGGTCGTCCGCCGTCCGGACGTCGACACCGGCACGCCGGAGGTCGTCGACCACCCGCTCGTCCGACGCACGGCCCACGGGTCCGACCAGGGCGGTCTCCGCGGCGCCGGCCACGGCGTGCACCGCGCCGACGTGGTCGCGGTCGAAGTGCGTCAGGACGAGCAGGTCGATGCGGGTGACCCCGAGCAGCTCCAGGCACGCCCGGAGCCGTTCTTCGTCGTCGCCGGTGTCCACCAGCGCGACGGCGTCATCGCCACGGAGCAGCACGGCGTCCCCCTGCCCGACGTCACACGCGGCGACCGACCAGTCGCCCGGCACCGAGCCCCGGACGACGAGCACCGGGACGGTGACGGCTGCGACACCGACCACCACCACCACCCCTGCTGCGAGCAGCAACCGGGAGCCGAGCCGCCCCCGGACCAGCACGGCGACCGCGATGCAGCCGCACACCAGCACCGCGGCGGCCACACCGAGCGCCCCGGCCGGCCAGGGTGCCGAGGCGTAGGGCAGGGCCGCCGCACCGTGCGCGATGCCCCCGACTGCGGCGGCCGGGACCCACGCGACGGCCGCGAGTCCCTGCGCACCGACCGGCCACACCGGAGCGAGGCCACACGCGGCGAGCCCGATCACCGTGACGACCGGCGCGAACGGCTCCGCCAGCAGGTTCGCGGGCACCGCGTAGGTCGGGAGCGCCGCCGACAGCGGGATCGTCACCGGCCAGCAGGCCACCTGCGCGGCGACCGGGATCGCGAGTGCGGCGGCGACCGGCGGCCACACACGACGTGCCAGGAGCTCGGTGAGCGGCGGGCCGAGCACCACGATCCCGCTCGTGGCGAGCACGGACAGGGCGAACGCGAACGACCGCGCGAACCACGGGTCGACCACGAGCATGCCGACCGCGGCGAGGGCGATGAGCGGGACGCCCCGCACCGGTCGACCGGCCAGGTGCACGACGAGCACCACGATCGCCATCACCGTGGCCCGGACGATCGACGGGTCGGGGCGCACGAGCACGACGAACACCAGGAGTACGCCGACGGCCGCCGCGGCCCGGGGCCCTCTCGGCAGACCACAGGCTCGACCGAGGACCACGACGAGCCCGACCACCACCGCGCAGTTCGCCCCGGACACCGCCGTCAGGTGCGTCAGCGCCGAGGTCTCCATCGCCGCCTCGGTCGTCGGGTCGAGGCCGGAGCGGTCCCCGATCGCGAGCCCGCGCAGCAGCGCCGCTCCGGGCTGCGGCAGGTCGGCCGTGGCCCGTACGAAGGCCTGCCGCGCGGTGTCGGTGGCACTGAGGAGCCCGTCGGGCGGCACCGATGACGGCGTCCCGCGCAGGAACGCGACGAAGGCGGTCGCGGAACCGGGTTCGTCCGGCTGCAGGGTGGCGGTCACGGTGACCCGGGCACCGGCCGCCAGCACGGCGCCAGGTGCGTCGCCGTGCTGGTCGGGGACCAGCCGGACCGGCACCCGGAGCCCGCCGAGGTCGTCCGCACGCACCAGTGTCGCGGTGACGGAGCGGTCCCCCGGCACGAGGTCGCGGGTCAGCACGGCCTCGACGCCCACGTGCCCCGCCCCCGGGCCGGCGACGAGCGCACGGAGCGGTTCCGGGGCCCGCCGGGAATCCCCCACGGAGACCGACACCGCGAGCAGCGTCGTCAGGGCCCCCGCGACGAGCAGCAGCCCGGCGACGGCCGGCACCACCCGGGCGCCCCGACGCCACCGGAGCACGCTGCCGCTGGCGCCGGTCAGGAGCGCCGCGGCCCCACCGACCACGGGTGCCACGTCGGGCACGCCGACGAGCAGGGCGGTCGTGATCCAGGCGACGGCCACCGGCACCGCGACCCGCAGGTCGATCGCACTCGGAGCGAGCTGCACGGTCGCCCTCAGACCCGCACACGATCGCGGAGCTCGGCGAACCGCACGTCGCCGATGCCGCTGACGTCGAGCAGGTCCTCCACCGCGGTGAACCGGCCGTGCTCGTCCCGCCAGGCGATGATCCGCCCGGCCAGCCCGGGTCCGATCCCGGGCAGGGTCTCGAGCGCGGTCTGGTCGGCGGTGTTCAGGTCGACGACGGCGGACTCCTCGTCCCCGGTGCCCGCCGAGCCACCGCCGCTCCCGGCCCCGGCCCCGGCGGCGGCAGTCGGCCCGGCGGCAGCACCGTCTGCCATCGGCCCGAGCGCCTCGGGCACCTCCTGTTGCCCGACCCGCGGCACGTACAACCGCTCGCCGTCCGTCAGCACCCGGGCCAGGTTCAGGCGGTCGAGATCGGCGTCGTCGGTGGCCCCACCGGCACGTTCGAGCGCGTCACCGACCCGGCTCGATGCCGGCAACTCGACCACACCGCTCCGCCGCACCGCCCCGAGCACGTGCACCACGACGCGCCCGGCACCAGGAGCGGACGGAGCAGCACCGGCAGACGCACCTGCGGACGGAGACGGTACGCCCGACGCCGCACCCGCACCGGCCGTCGGCGCCCCACGCACGACGACCCCAGCCGTTCCCCCGGCACCCTCGCCACCACCCGACAGCAGCGCCCCGACGAGGACCACCACGACGGCGACCACCACCACGACCGCCGCCAGCACCACGGCTGCCCGCGGTGACAACGCGAGACGGGACCACCAGGGTCCGGGAGACGACGGGGACGACATGCCCCGAACGCTACGGAGCCCGGCCGATCGGCCGGGCTCCGGAGGTCGCACCCGTGGAGGGGTGCCACGAACGCCCCTGCTGTGAGGGACGACGCCAGCGACGGTCGCTACCCCTTGATGGCGATGTTCACGAGCTTCGGCGCCCGGACGATCACCTTCACGATCTCGCGGTCACCGATGTACCGCTGCACGTTCGCGGACGACCGTGCGAGCTGTTCGAGTTCGTCCGCCTCGATCGACTTCGACACCTCGAACGAGTCACGCACCTTGCCGTTGACCTGCACGACGGCGGTCAGGGTCTCCTGCACGAGCAGCGTCGGGTCGGCCTTCCGCCAGCCGTACGTGGCGACGGTGGCCTCGTAGCCCAGCTTCTCCCACATCTCCTCGCCGGTGTACGGCGCGAAGACGCTCAGCCCGAGCGTGATGGTCTCGACGGCCTCGCGCACGGCGGGGTCACCGGCGCCGGGACCGCTGTCGATCGCCTTGCGGGTGACGTTGACCAGGTCCATCAGTCGCGCGATCACGACGTTGAACTTGAACGACTCCATCATCCCGGGGGCGTCGGCGAGGAACCGGTGCGTGACCTGGCGGAGTGCCCGGTCACCGTCGGCCCAGACGACGTCGCGTGCGGACGTGACGTCGAGCGCCAGGCGGTACGCCCGCGCCAGGAACCGAGCCGAGGCGGACGGCGAGACGTCCTCCCAGTTGATGTCGTCCTCGGGCGGGCCGGCGAAGCCCATGACCAGGCGGATGGCGTCGACGCCGTTCGCGTCGAGCTCGTCACCGAGCGAGACGCCGCCCTTCGACTTCGACATCTTCGAGCCACCGGACAGCACCATGCCCTGGTTGAGCAGTGCCGAGAACGGCTCGGTGAAGTCGAGGTACCCGAGGTCGAACAGCACCTTCGTGACGAAGCGGGCGTAGAGCAGGTGCAGGATCGCGTGCTCGATGCCGCCGATGTACTGGTCGACGGGAGCCCAGCGGCGCGCGGCTGCCGGGTCGAACGCCTGGGTGTCGTCGTTCGCCGACAGGAACCGCAGGAAGTACCACGACGAGTCGACGAAGGTGTCCATCGTGTCGGTGTCGCGGAGCGCCGGGGTGCCATCGACGGGGTTCGGGACGTTCACCCAGTCGGTCGCGCCACCGAGCGGGGACGTGCCCTTCGGCTTGAGGTCGAGGCCCTCGGTGTCCGGCAGCACGATCGGCAGCTGGTCCTCGGGCACCGGGTGCTCGGTGCCGTCGGCGCCGTGGATGATCGGGATCGGGGTGCCCCAGAAGCGCTGGCGCGAGATGAGCCAGTCGCGCAGGCGGTAGGTCTTGGCGGCACGGCCGGTGCCGCGCTCCTCGAGCAGCGCGATGGCAGCGGTGATGGCGTGCTGCTTCGACATGCCGTCGAGCGGCCCGGAGTTGATCATCCGGCCCTGACCGGTCAGCGCTTCGCCGGTGGCGACCGGGTCGAGGGTCGGCACGTCGAAGTCGTCGATCGTCGCGCCCTCGGGGATGACCGGGATCGCGCCGGTGACGGCGGCGTTCGTGTCGACGACCACCTTGACGGGCAGGTCGAACGCCCGCGCGAAGTCGAGGTCGCGCTGGTCGTGCGCAGGCACGGCCATCACGGCGCCGTGGCCGTAGTCGGCGAGCACGTAGTCGGCGGCCCAGATCGGCAGGCGCTCCCCAGTGAGCGGGTGGATCGCGGACCGGCCGAGCGGCACGCCGGTCTTCGGGCGGTCGGCGTTCTGCCGGTCGATCTCGGACGTCTTCTGCGTTGCCGTCAGGTAGGCGTCGAAGTCGTCACGGACGGAGGACGGCACCGACGGGTCGGCGACCAGCGAGGCAGCCAGGTCGGAGTCCGGCGCGACGACCAGGAACGTCGCCCCGTGGATCGTGTCCGGACGGGTGGTGAAGACCGTGACGGGCTCGTCGCGGCCCTCGATCACGAAGTCGACGTCGGCACCGACCGAGCGGCCGATCCAGTTGCGCTGCTGCGCGATGACCTTCGCCGGCCACCGCCCCTCGAGCTGGTTCAGGTCGTCGAGCAGCCGGTCGGCGTACTCGGTGATCTTGAAGTACCACTGCGTGAGCTTCTTCTTCACGACGACGGCGCCGGAGCGGTCCGAGGTGCCGTCGGGCAGGACCTGCTCGTTCGCGAGCACGGTCTGGTCCACCGGGTCCCAGTTGACCCAGCTGTCCTTGCGGTACGCCAGGCCCTTCTCGTACATCTTCAGGAACAGCCACTGGTTCCACTTGTAGTACTCGGGGTCCGAGGTGTGGATCTCGGTGGTCCAGTCGAACGACGGCGCGTAGCGCTTGAAGGACGCCTTCTGCTGCTCGATGTTCGCGTAGGTCCAGTCCTTCGGGTCCACCCCGCGCTTGATCGCCGCGTTCTCGGCGGGCAGCCCGAACGAGTCCCAGCCGATCGGGTGCAGTACGTTGAAGCCCTGCTGGCGCCAGTAGCGCGCGACGAAGTCCCCGAGGGCCCAGTTCTCGGCGTGCCCCATGTGCAGGTCGCCGGACGGGTACGGGAACATCTCGAGGATGTACTTGCGCGGACGGGTGTCGTCGAGGTCGGTGGTGAAGAGCCCGAGCTCTTCCCAGCGGGGCTGCCACTTCTCCTGGATACGACGGAAGTCGTAGGCGTTCGGGTCCTCGGCGTGCTGCTCGGTGGTCACGGTCGTCAACGATACAAGCCGGGAGGCCCGTCCCGCGTCCGCCTGTCGGCTCACCCGGCGAGCAGGCGTCCGTCCCGCATCCGCAGGGTGCGGTCGACCAGGTCCGGCGCCACCGGGACGTGCGAGACGATGACGACCGTCCGGCCCGCTGCGCGGGCCGTGGTGACGAGGTCACGCAGCACGGTGTCACCGAGGTCCGGGTCGACGTCGGCGGTCGGTTCGTCGAGCACCAGCACCGGGAACGCGTGCAGCAGTGCGCGGGCGAGCGCGAGCCGGTGCGCCTGGCCGCCGGACACGAGCACGCCGCGTTCCCCGACCGAGGCGTCCAGCCCGCCCCGCCGGACGACCCACTCCCCCAGGCCGACCCGGTCGAGCACGGCGAGCAGTTCGTCGTCGGTCGCGGTCCCACGGGCGAAGAGCAGGTTCTGCCGCACCGACTGGTCGAACACGAACGGGTCCTGTTCGATCAGGCCGACCCGGGCCCGCACCGCGTCGGGGTGCATCGCCTTCGCCTCGACGCCGTCGAGCGTGTAGGAGCCCTCGTGCTCCACGAACCGGACGAGCGCGTCGACCAGGGTCGACTTGCCGGCGCCGCTCGGGCCCTGGAGCACGACGACCTCGCCGGGGGTGAGCGTGAACGAGACCCCGTCGACCGCGGGCTCGGCAGCCCCCGGCCAGCGGACCGTGAGGTCGTGGACGGTGACTGTGACCGCCCCCTCGACCACGAGCGACGCCGGGTCGGCGTCCTCGTCGGGCTCGGGGACGATGCCGACGGGCACCTCGGCGGGCACGACCTGCTCGACCCGTTCGGCCGCAGCACGCACCCGGCGGAGCGTCAGGACGGCGAGCGGGACGGTCCCGACGACCTCGAAGAGCGCGAGCGGCACGAAGACCGCCAGTGCCCAGAGCGGACCGTCGAGCGCACCGGACACCACGGCGGGGGCACCGACGGCGAGGATCCCGATCACCGCACCGCCACCGACCAGGCCGACGAGTGCACCGACGAGCGACTCGACCGTGCCACGGCGCCGGACGGCCCGGGTGACCCCCGCGTCGAGCCGGGCGATGTGCGCGAGCCGCTCGTCGAGGGTGCCGTACGCGGCGAAGACGTCGAGCGTCCGGACGGTGTCGAGCACCAGGTCCGCGACGCGACCGCGGTCGGCGGCGGTCTCGCGATCCGAGCGCTCGGCGATCGAGCGGGTGACGATCGTGCCGACCAGGGCCGCGACCGCCAGCGCGAGGACGAGCACGAGCGCCGCCGGCACCGACACGAGCGCCACGGCGACGACCGACAGCACCGCGACGACCCCGGCGGAGACGAGCGGGCCGACGACGCGGATCGGCAGGTCCTGCAGCCGGTCGGTGTCGGTCACCAGGCGCGTCATGAGGTCGCCGCGTCCGGTCCGGCCGAGTCCGGCGGGCGCGATCGACGCCAGCCGTCGGTACATCTCCGTCCGCACCACGGCCAGTTGCCGGAAGGACGCGTCGTGCCCGGCGAGCCGGTCGACGTAGCGCAGCACCGCACGCCCCAGCGCGAAGGCGCGCACGCCGACCATCACGAGCGTCAGGTACAGGATCGGCGGGTGCTCGGCGGCACGGGTGATCAGGTAGCCGCTCGCGGCGAGGAGCGCGACAGCGCAGAGCGCGCTGAGCGCTCCGGCGGCGACCGCCTTCGCCCAACCCGACCCGTGCGGCAGCGCGAGCCGCAGGACGGAGCCGCCACGGGCCTCCCGGCTCATGCGCGCACCCCCCTGCGGACCGTCACGGACCCGCCGGCGCGGACGTCCACGCGGACGTCCGCCGCGGCGACGACCGCGGGTCGGTGGCTGGCGATCACGACGACGGCGCCGTCGGCCGCCAGGCCTCGGGCTGCCGCGATGACGCGTTCCTCGGCCTCGGCGTCCAGCGCCGACGTCGGCTCGTCGAACAGCACGAGGGGCGTGGCGGCGCGGCGTGCGCGGTACAGCGCGCGGGCGACGGCGACGCGCTGTGCCTGGCCGCCGGACAGTCCGCTGCCACCGGCGCCGACCGGGAGGCCCGCGTCGAGTCCCAGCCCCGCGTCGCCCAGGGCGGTGCGCACGTCGGCGTCGTCGGGGGTCGCGCTGAGCGCGACGTTCTCGGCGATCGTCCCGCGGACGAGACGCGGGCGCTGGTCGGCCCACGTGGTGCGCTCGGCGACCGACGCGCCGGCCGGGCCGGGCACGGTGACGATGCCGTCGTGCGGCAGGACCCCGCGGAGTGCGGCGATGATGCTCGACTTGCCGGAACCGCTCGGGCCGGCCAGCATGACGACGGTGCCGGGCTCGGCGTGCAGGTCGAACGGTCCGATCACGACGTCGGGTCGGCGGACGGTGAGCCCGCGGACGTCGAGCCCCCGGACGTCCACGGCGGTGGCGGGTGCTGCGGTGTCCGTGTCGGTCCCGCTGCTGCCGGTCGCGGACGACGACGCGGTCTCGTCGTCGGCCAGCACGTCGAGCACCGCGGCCGAGGCCTCGACGCCGTCCTGGGCGGCGTGGAAGTCGGCGCCGACCTGGCGGATGGGGGCGAAGGCCTCCGGGGCCAGGACGAGCACGAACATCGCGGCCCCGAGGCCGAGCGAGCCGTCGACCAGGCGGATGCCGATCGAGACGGCGACCAGCGCGACGGACAGGCTCGCGGCGAGCTCGAGCGCGAAGCCGCTCACGAACGACAGCCGGAGCACGCCGATCGTGCCGCGGCGGTACTCGTCGGTGACCGCCCCGATGCGACCGACCTGGCGGCGCGCACGGCCGAAGACCTTGAGCGTGGCGAGCCCCTCGACGGCTTCGGTGAAGGCGCCACCGAGCTTCGCGAGGGCGTCCGACTGCTTCCGCTGCAACGACTGCGTCGCCAGGCCGATCAGGATCATGAAGACCGGGATCACCGGCAGGGCGAAGAGGATGATCAGCCCGCTCGTCAGGTCGCCCAGGCCGATCGCGACCAGGAGCATCGGCGTCGCGATCGCGGTGAGCGCGAGCTGCGGCAGGTACCGGCCGAAGTAGGCGTCGAGTGCGTCGAGCCCGGGACCGAGCGTGGTGGCGAAGCCGGCGCTCGACCGGCCGGCGAGCCACGACGGACCGCGCTCGGCGGCGCGGGCGAGCACCGTCGTGCGCATCTCGCTCTTCACCTTCGCCGCAGCGCGTGCCGCCAGGTCGTCGGTCGCCCACGCGGCCACCGCACGCAGGACGAACGCCCCGCCGAGCAGCGCGAGCGCCTGCCCGAACGCCGCGGGGACCGTGCCGTCGCCGACGGCGTCGACCCCGAGGGTGACGGCCGCGGCGATCCCCCACGCGATCGCGATGGTCGCGAGCGTGCGGAGGACACCGGTGCCGGCGGCGGCGACGATGAAGCCGCGCGCCGTCCGGGACAACCGCAGGAGTCGGGGGTCGAGGGGCTTCATCGTCGTCCGCCTAGTGCGCGGCCGCGGTGACCTGGGCGCGGGAGACGCGCTTGCGGAACACCCAGTAGGTCCAGGCCTGGTACGCGAAGACCAGGGGCACGAAGATCAGCGCGACCCAGCTCATCACGGTCAGCGTGTACGACCCGGACGAGGCGTTGTACACGTTCAGGCTGTTCGCGACGTCGTTCGAGGCCGGCATGACGTCGGGGAAGACCGCCGTGAACATCGCGAGCACGATCGCGGCGATGGTGACCGCCATCAGCGTGAAGGCGCGTCCCTCCTTGCCCCAGGCGTTGCAGAGCACCGCGAGCACCAGGGCCAGGGCGGCGACCACGGAGAGCACCAGCGAGGCCGGGGTGGCCCGGACGAAGGCCATCGACACCAGGAACGCGGCTCCGACGACGATCGTGACGATGCCGGCCCGGGTCGCCAGGCGCTTGGCACGGACGCGGATGTCGCCCTCGGTCTTCAGCGCGACGAAGACGACCCCGTGGGTGAAGAACACCAGCAGCGTCGCGGCACCGGTCAGCAGCGCGAACGGGTTGAGCAGATCGAAGATCGTGCCGGTGTAGTTGTGCCCCGCGTCCATCGGGATGCCACGGACCACGTTGCCGAACGCGACGCCCCACAGGAACGACGGCACGGCACTGCCGACGATGATCATCAGGTCGAAGCGGCGCTTCCACTCGAGGTGCTTGTTCTGGTGCCGGTACTCGAACGACACCCCTCGCAGGATGAGGGCAGCGAGGATGAGCAGCAGCGCCAGGTAGAAGCCGGAGAACATCGTGGCGTACCACTCCGGGAACGCCGCGAACAGGCACGCCCCGGCGACGATGACCCAGGTCTCGTTGAGGTCCCAGACCGGGCCGATGGTGTTGATCAGGACCCGACGGTCGGTGTCGTCCTTGCCGAGGAACGGCAGGGACATGCCGACACCGAAGTCGAATCCGTCGAGGACGAAGTAGCCGACGAAGAAGACGCCGACGATCGCGAACCAGAGAACGGGGAGATCCATCAGGCAGCGTCCATTTCTAGTAGACCGTCACTTCGTGCTTGACCTCGCCGGTCTCCTCGTCGACCTCGTCCGGGTCGGCGGGCCCCTCTTGCGCGACCTTCTTGATGAGCTTGAACTCGACGACGGCCAGCGAGCCGTAGATCAGGGTGAAGACCAGCAGCGAGATGAGGACCTCGAGCCCGGTCACGTTCGGCGACACACCGTCCTTCGTCTGGAGCAGCCCGAACACGAGCCACGGCTGGCGACCCATCTCGGTGAAGACCCAACCGACGATCATCGCGGCCATCGGCAGCGGCACCGTCCAGGTGGCGATGCGCCACACCCAGCGCTGCGTCGGGAACCGGCCCTTGCGGGTCAGCCACAGGCCGACCAGCGAGACCATGACCGCGCCGACGCCGAGGGCGATCATCCAGCGGAACGACCAGTAGGTGACCCAGATGATCGGCTTGTAGTCGCCGGGGCCGTACACCTGCGTGTACTGCGCCTGCAGGTCGTTGATGCCCTCGACCGTGCCGTTGAACGTGTGCGTCGACAGGAACGACAGCAGGTACGGCACCCGGATCGAGAACAGCTCGTGCACGCCGTCCGGGGTGCCGAGCGTGAAGATCGAGAACGACGCGTCCTTGCCGGTCGCGGTGTTGTACAGCGCCTCGGCCGCCGCCATCTTCATCGGCTGCGTGTCGACCATCGTCAGTCCGAGCTGGTCGCCGGTCAGGACGGTCAGCGCGCCGGCCGCGAGCATGGTCCACATGCCGAACTTGAGCGCCGGCATCATCGTCTCGAGGTTCTGGTTGCGCGCCAGGTGGTAGGCCGCGACCGAGATGATGACCGCCGCGGCGACCATGAAGCAGGCGAAGAGCGTGTGCGGGAACGCGGCCAGGGCGACCTTGTTGCCCAGCACCGCCCAGATGTCGGTGAGTTCCGCACGGCCCTTGGCCTCGTTCATCGCGAAGCCGACCGGGTGCTGCATGAACGCGTTCGCGGCGATGATGAAGTACGCCGACATGATCGTGCCGGCGCTGACGCACCAGATGCTCGCCAGGTGCAGTCCCTTGGGCAGGCGGTCCCAGCCGAAGATCCAGATGCCGATGAACGCCGCCTCGAAGAAGAACGCCAGGATCCCCTCGAGCGCGAGCGGTGCGCCGAAGACGTCACCGACGAAGCGCGAGTAGTTCGACCAGTTCATGCCGAACTGGAACTCCTGCACGATGCCCGTCACGACACCCATCGCGAAGTTGATCAGGAAGATCCGCCCGAAGAACCGCGTCAGCTGCAGGTAGTGCGCGCGGCCGGTCCGGTACCAGGCGGTCTGGAACACGGCCACCACGGCTGCCATGCCGATCGTCAGCGGGACGAAGAGGAAGTGGTAGATGGTCGTCAGACCGAACTGCCACCGCGACAGGAGGAGCGGATCGAGGAGGTCGTTCATGCGGCGATTCCGAGACGGGTGGCCGCGCGCTGTTCGTGCACGTCAGTTGCTTCCTGTGGAACGGATACATCAGGTGTCACAGCCCTTGGGACACCCCAACGCTATCGCGCCGCACCCCTGTTCGACAACTTGTAGAGCCTCACTGTGCACAAACGTGCACAGCCTCTGCACGGCACAACCGTGCGGCACGGATGTTCGCGCTGCCCCGTCCGCGAACGACGACAGGCGCCGGGTAGATACCCGACGCCTGTCGCTTTTCTGTCGTGGAGCTGTGGCTACAGCAGACCCTCGGCCTTGAGCCAGTCCTCGGCGATGGTGGACGCCTTCTCCTTGTCGGCCGTGCTCTTGGTGTTGAGCTCGATCAGGGCCTCGGTCGTGAGCTTCTCGTTGACCGAGTCGATCGCGTCCGCAGCCTTCTCGTTGACCTTCTTCGAGACGACCGGCACGACGTTCTGCGGCAGGATCAGGTTCTCCGGGTCCTTCAGCGTGACGAAGCCGTTCGCCTTGATGCTCGGGTCGGCCGTGTAGATGTCGGCCAGCTGGACGGTGTCGTCCTTGAGCGCCTTGACGGTCAGGGCGCCGCCGCCGTCCTCGATCGCCTTGAAGTCGACGTCGACGCCGTAGACCGACTTGAGCCCCTTCGGGCCGTACGGCCGCGTCTGGTTCTCGGAGTTGGCGCCCACGGTGAGCTTCTCGTCGACGTTCTTCAGGTCGGCCAGGCTCGTGACGTCGTTGTCCTCGGAGAACTTCTTCGTGACGGTGTAGCTGTCCTGGTCGGTGGCGTCGGCCTCGTCGAGGACCCGGAGGCCCTTCGGGAGGGCCTTGTCGAGCCCGTCGTCGATCTGGTCGGCGGTCTTCGCGTCCGAGCCCTTGTCGAAGTACTGCAGCAGGTTGCCGCTGTACTCGGGCATGACGTCGATGGCGCCCTTCTCGAGCTGCGGGATGTAGACCTCACGCTGCCCGATGTTGAAGTTGCGCTTGACGTCGAAGCCGTCCTTCTCGAGGACCTGGGCGTAGAGCTCGGCGATGATCTCGTTCGAGTAGTACTGCTGCGAGCCGACGACGATGGTCTTCGAGTCGGACGAGTCGCTGGAGCCGCTGTCGAGCGGGTCGCTCGACGCGCAGCCGGCGAGGGCGGCGACGACGCCCACCGCCATCGCGGCGGCGACACCGGCGCGGATCTTGGGTGCTGTGATCACGAGGGATTTCCTTCCGGGAGTGGATTGCGGGCTCGCTCACGCGACCCCTGACGCTGTCGGGCCGACGGGTCCGCGGTGCCCTTCGGCACCGCCGCCCGCTGCAGCACGGCGAACACGATCTCGAACGCGATCGCGAGGGCGATCACGAGGATGGAGGCGCCGAGCATCTCGGCGTAGTCCTGGGTCTTCAGGCCGAGGAAGAAGTACCCGCCGAGGCCACCGGCCCCGACGTACGCGGCGAGCGTGGCCGTCGCGACGACCTGCAGCACCGCGGCACGGATGCCACCGATCAGGAGCGGGAGCCCGAGCGGGATCTCGACCTTCCACAGGATCTGCCAGCCGGTCATGCCCTGGGCCTTCGCGGCGTCGACGACCCCCGGGTCGACGGACTCGATGCCGGAGTACGCACCGGCGAGCACCGACGGGATCGCCAGGATGACGAGGGCGAGCAAGGGAGCCTGCAGCCCGATGCCGAGCAGCAGCCCGAACAGCGAGAGCACGCCGAGTGTCGGAAGCGCCCGCACCCCGCCGGACACCGCGATCGAGAAGCCGCGAGCACGGCGCGTGTGGCCGATCGCGTACCCGACCGGCACGGCGATGACGGCGGCGATGAGCACCGCGAGCAGGGTGATCCAGACGTGCTCCCAGAGGCGCGTGGGGATGCCGTTGTACCCGCCGTAGTTCGCGGGGTCGAACACCCACGCGAAGGCCTGTCCGATGATCACGAGGAGACCTCCGCTGCTTGCAGGACCCGGCGGGCCTGTCGGCGTGACACCGAGTTCGTCCGGGTCCACGGCATGACCAGGCGCCCGAGCAGCACGAGGAGGCCGTCGAGGGCGAAGGCGAGCACGAGCACCATCACGATGCCGGAGAGGATCTCCTCGTAGATCCCGCGCCCCAGGCCGTCGGTGAACAGGAGGCCGAGACTCGGGATGCCGAGGACCGCGCCGACCGTGGTCAGCGAGATCGTGGAGACCGAGACCACCCGGAGCCCGGCCAGCAGGACCGGACCGGCGAGCGGGAGCTCCACACGGAAGAACCGCTGCGCCGGTGAGTAGCCCATCGCGGTCGAGGCGGACTTGGTCTCGGAGTCGACCGAGGTCAGCCCGTCGACCGTGGACCGGACCATCAGTGCGAGGCCGTACAGCGTCAGGCCGATGACGACGTTGATCGGGCTCTGCAGGCCGGTGCCGATGATGCTCGGCAGCGCGACGAACAGGGCGAGCGACGGGATGGCGTAGAGCAGACCGGCGAGGGTCACGATGCTGCTGCCCACTCCCGATGCGAAGCGCGACCCACCGGGGCGCTGCAGCCGGACCACCAGCCACCCGATCGGGATCGACAGCAGGAACGCGACGATGATCGGCGGGATCGCGATCGCGAGGTGGGAGAGTGTGTTGTCCCAGATCGTGTCGAGGTTCGCCAGCACCCACTTCACCGGGTGCCCCCACCCTGCGCCGGAGCACCCGGTGCGTCGTGCGACGCTCCGGCCTCTGCTGCTCGGGCGTCGGACTGCGGCACGGCCTCGGCGGCGTCGACGACCCCGACGGGGCCCGTCAGCACGCCGGCCGCGCGGCCTTCACCGTCGACGACGATCGGACCGGTCGGGGTCTGCTCGACGCGGAGCGCGCGGCGCCCGCGGCCGGCGCCGATGAACGTGGCGACGAAGTCGTCGGCGGGTGCGGCGAGGATCTCGGCCGGCGTCCCCTGCTGGGCGATCTCCCCGCCCTTCTTGAGGATGACGACCTGGTCGCCGAGCTTGAACGCCTCGTCGATGTCGTGCGTCACGAACACGACGGTCTTGCCGAGTTCGCGCTGCAGGCGGATGAGCTCGTCCTGCAGGTCGTTGCGCACCAGGGGGTCGACGGCACCGAACGGCTCGTCCATGAGCAGGATGTTCGGGTCGACGGCCAGCCCGCGGGCCACACCGACGCGCTGCTGCTGGCCACCGGACAGCTGTGACGGGTAGCGGTCGGCGAAGGCACGGTCGAGTCCGACGGTGTCCATGAGCTCGAGGGCGCGCTTGCGTGCGTCGGCCTTGGAGACGCCGGTCAGCAGCGGGACGGTCGCGATGTTGTCGACGACCTTGCGGTGCGGCAGCAGTCCAGAGTTCTGCATGACGTACCCGATGTGGCGACGGAGCTCGACGGGGTTGATCCCGGCGACGTCCGAGCCGTCGATCTCGACGGTGCCGGAGGTGGGGTCGACCATGCGGTTGATCATGCGGAGCAGCGTGGTCTTGCCACAGCCGCTGGATCCGACGAAGACGGTGGTGGTCCGGGACGGGATGACCAGATCGAAGTGCTCGACCGCAGTCGTGCCGTCCGGGTAGGTCTTGCGCACCGAGCGGAACTCGATCATGGGGTGCCCTTCTGTTCGGAGGTAGCCCGACTCCGGATGAGAGTACCCGGGGGTGCCGACATCGGTTCGCTGTGACGATCCGTGACGGACCCGCGGCGGTGCACCGGTCGGTGGGGATGCCGACGGGCACGACGGGATTGGCGGGGACGACGACGCCCGCGCCTCGGTGTTCGGAGGCGCGGGCGGATCGGATCGGTCACCGGCGTGTCGCGTCGGCTGAGTGGGTGGTCAGGACGCCGCGATCACCGATTCCAGGTGCGCACGGTTCATCCGGCGGTACTCCTCGATCAGCTCCGTGTCGGGGTGTTCGCGGTCGCGGTGCGCCCGCGCCAGCACCGCGTGACCGGACTCGGCGAGGACGACCCAGGCGCGGGTGATGTGCTCGTCGTCCGGCAGGCCGAAGCGGTCGCGCATGATCTGGCCCACGGTCGCGCCGAGCGCGCCCATGCGGTCCTCGGCGTCACCGGTACCGGTGTCCGCCGGGTCGCCGAAGCGGATGGCCCGGAAGCCGGGCTCGGTGCGGTACATCTCGGCGGTCATGTCGATGAGCGCGTCGTTGGCGTCCTGCCAGGTCTCGGCGCCGCTGGCGTCGAGGGCCTCGACGAAGCGGGAGGCGAGCCGCTGGGTGCAGCGGATCGCGAGTGCCTCGACCACGGCGATGCGGTCCGGGAAGTACCGGTAGACGGTGCCGATCGACGCCCCCGCACGCTCGGCGACCATGGCGGTCGTGAGCCGTTCGAACCCGATCTCGTCGATCACCGCGGCTGCGGCGTCGAGGAGGCCGGCGAGGCGCGCCGAACTGCGGGCTTGGACCGGCTCGTTCCTGAGCAGTGATGATCCCCCCGGCAGAGCGTTCGTTACCTCGGTGACGAGCACGTGTTCTCCTCTTGCGCTCCAGCGCGGTTGGTTGGTGTGACGGGGACAACTTTCGCAGAACGCGCCTGGAACATGGCTGCGACTCACCAGTTCCGCCCAGCGCGCGGTTTCGTCAGCCGTACATGGGATGATGGCGCCATGCCCGACCCGACGTCCCACGAGCCGTCGTTGGCCGAGCCGCTCCTGCACCGCGCGGCCCGCATCGAGGACGCCGTCCAGGAGTTCCGCGAGCACCGTGCACGCCGTCGCGGACTGGTGCCGACGGTGGTCCCGTACACCGGCTACGGCGCGCCCGGTTGGGTGCGCATCCTGTGCCGTGTGCTGCTGACCCGCCGCGGTCTCGCCTCCGACGTCTCCTACGCGGGCGTCCGAGGCTGGAAGAGCTTCACGAGCGTGGCCGTCGACCACGCCGAGGTCACCGTCACCGCCGGCGGTGTCTCCCACGTCGTGAAGACCGACCGTGGCGGCGTCGTCGACACCATCGTCCCGATCGACCTCGAGCCCGGCTGGCGCACGGTGCGGCTGTCGGCAGGCGGCGGGCGCGACGTCGAGGCCGACGTGTTCGTCGTGCACCCGGACACCCGCTTCGGGCTGCTGTCCGACATCGACGACACCGTCATGGTGACCTCGCTCCCCCGCCCCATGCTCGCCGCCTGGAACTCGTTCGTGCTGACCGAGCACGCCCGCCGCCCGGTGCCGGGCATGTCCGTGCTGTACGAGCGGATCCTCGCGCAGCACCCCGGCTCCCCGACGGTCTACCTGTCGACCGGGGCGTGGAACGTCGCCCCGACGCTGCAGCGCTTCCTGTCGCGCAACATGTACCCGTCCGGCACGCTCCTGCTCACCGACTGGGGTCCCACCCACGACCGGTTCTTCCGAAGCGGCCAGCTGCACAAGCAGGAGAACCTGCGGCGGCTCGCCAAGGACTTCCCGGACATCCGCTGGCTCCTGGTCGGCGACGACGGACAGCACGACGAGAGCCTCTACGGGGACTTCTCGCGGGAACACCCGGACAACGTCGCGGGCGTCGCCATCCGGCAGCTGTCCACGAGCGAAGCGGTCCTGGCCGGTGGTCGCTCGCGGGCGCAGGAACGCTCCCGTGACTCGTCGGCGCCCTGGGTGTACGCACCGGACGGCGCCGGCCTGTGGAGCGAGCTCGCGCGGGTCGGCATCATCGAGTCCGACGCCTCCGACCCGGCCTGAGCGACCCTTCATCACGATCTCGGCCCGGAGCCCCCGTCGCCGACCGCGGCGCTCGGGCATCGGGTGTTCGATCGGTCCATGAGCACCGAGCCGGCCGCACCGCCCGAAGCCGCACCACACCCAGCCGCACCGCACGCAGCCGCGCCGCAACCAGCGCCGAACACACCGCCGAACCGGATCGAGGACCACGCCCTGATCGGCGACACCGGCACCGCTGCCCTGGTCGGCCGCGACGGGACCATCGACTGGGCGTGCCTGCCGCGCTTCGACAGCTCGTCCACCTTCGCCTCGCTGCTCGGCACCGAGGACCACGGGCACTGGACACTCCGACCCGTCGACGACGACGCCACCGCCGAGTGGCGGTACCACGGCGACACCCTGGTGCTCTCGACCGTGTGGACCACCCGTGACGGCGTGGTCGAGGTCACCGAGTTCATGCCCGTCGGCGCGCACCGCCCCTCGATCGTCCGCCGGGTACGCGGGCTCCGCGGCACCGTCGAGCTCCGGCAGACGCTCCGGATCCGCTTCGACTACTCGCGCGCCCTGCCCTGGATCCGGCAGATCGGGGACGACGACGAACCCGCCTTGCTCGCGACGGCGGGCCCCGGCTCGGTGATCGTCCGGGGACCCCGGTTCCGCGCCGACGACCACCGGCACACCGCCGTCACGACGATCCACGACGGCGACGTGCTCGACACGGTGCTCACCTGGTACCCGTCGCACCGCGAGCCGCCGGAGCCGCTCGACGTCGACGCGGCCCTCGCCCACACCGTCTCGTGGTGGACGGCGTGGACCGCCCCCGCGCAGACCACCGGTCGGTACGCCCACGCCGCACGACGGTCGCTGGTGTTCCTCCGCGCGATGACCCACGGCGAGACCGGTGGCGTCGTCGCCGCCGCGACCACGGGCCTGCCGGAGGACCCCGGCGGCGAACGCAACTGGGACTACCGCTACGTGTGGCTCCGCGACGCCTCCCTCGCGCTCGCGTCGCTCATCGCCCACGGCTACCGCGACGAGGCCACGCACTGGCGCGGCTGGCTGCTGCGCGCGATCGCAGGCGACCCCGCCGACGTGCAGATCATGTACGGCATCGCCGGCGAACGCGAGCTGCCCGAACGGGAGCTGCCCGAACTGCCGGGGTACCTCGGGTCGACGCCCGTGCGCGTCGGCAACGGCGCCTCGACGCAGTACCAGGGCGACGTCTTCGGCGAGGTGCTCGCGGCACTGCACGACGCGCGCGAGCTCGGGGTCGAGGAGAACGCCGACTCCTGGGCGCTGCAACGGGCGCTACTCGGCTACGTCGAGGAGCACTGGCAGGAGCCGGACAACGGCATCTGGGAGATGCGCGGCCCGCGGCGCAGCTTCACCCACTCGCGGGTGATGATCTGGGCTGCGTTCGACCGCGGGGTCGCCGCGGTCGAGGAGTTCGGCCTCGAGGGCCCCGTCGACCGCTGGCGCACCCTGCGCGACACCGTCCGCGCCGAGATCGAGGAGCACGGCTGGAACGCCGAGCGCGGTTCGTTCCGCCAGCACTACGACACCGACGAGGTCGACGCGAGCCTGCTCGTCCTGCCGCAGGTCGGGTTCTGCCGCGCCGACGACCCCCGGATGACGGGCACCGTCCACGCCATCGAGGAGGACCTGCGCGTCGGGGACGAGGGCCTCGTGCTCCGCTACCGCACGACGGCCGGCTTCGACGGGCTGTCCGGTGCCGAGCACCCGTTCCTGGCGTGCTCGTTCTGGCTGGTGGAGCAGTACGCCGCCTCGGGACGGGTCGAGGACGCCGAGCATCTGATGGACGTGCTCGTCGGGTACGCCAACGACGTCGGCATGCTCTCCGAGGAGATCGACGTCGCCACCGGGCACCACATCGGCAACACCCCGCAGGTGCTGTCGCACCTGACGCTCGTGTCGGCAGCGGACGCCATCGAGCGCGCACGTGGCGCGACCGTCGGGCACCGCACGCGGTTGCCCGTCCACGACGGCGGCACGCGGTCGTGGACCGGCGAGGGTGAGCGCGCCGGCTCCCCCGCCTGACGTCCGGCTCAGCCCCCCGGGAGACGCCGTGTCTTCGCGCGACACCTCGAAGCCGCCGAGACGCCGCAGGATCCGGCGGCGTCTCGAAGACACGACGGCGTCTTGCGGTGCCCTGATGGTGACCCCACGACGGACGGGAGGCCCGGTGCCAGCTGGCACCGGGCCTCCCGTCCGTCAGGGCGTCCGTTCAGGACGTCGGCAGCGTGTCCGTCAGGACGACGACTCCCAGTCCGCCGGGCCGCGCGAACCGGCGCGGTACTCCTCGAGCGGGACCTCGTCGGCCTTCCAGGCGGCGACGACCGGCTCCACGATCTCCCAGCAGCGCTCGGCCACGTCACCGCGGATGGAGAGCAGCGGGTCGTCGTGGAAGATGCCGTTCAGGACCTCGCCGTACGGGGTGAGCTCGCCGTCGCTGAACGACGACGACAGGGTGACCTGTCCCATCTCGAACGGGTTGCCACCGCCGTTGGCCGACACCGACAGCTCGATCTCGTCCGGGTTCAGGACGATGCGCAGCGTGTCGGTCTTCGGGCGACCGCTCAGACCGGAGGGCAGACGCGTGACCGGCTTGAAGGTGATCAGCACCTCCTTGCGGCTGGCGCCGAGGGCCTTGCCGGAGCGCAGCGTGAAGGGGACACCTGCCCAGCGGGCGGTGTCGACCTCGACCGAGATCTCGGCGAGGGTCTCCGTCTGGCGCGACGGGTCGACGCCGTCCTCTTCCTGGTACGACGGCAGTTCCTTGCCGTCGATGGTGCCGGCGGTGTAGACCGCGCGGCGCGAGGCGATCTTCGCGTCGTCGCCCTTGAGGCGGGTGGAGCGCAGGACCCGGGCGAGCGACGAGCGGAACTCGACCGCGTCGATCGCGGCCGGGGCGTCCATCGTGACCAGGCCGAGGATCTGCAGCAGGTGCGACTGGATCATGTCGACCATCGCACCGGCCTCGTCGTAGTACTGGGCGCGGTTCTCGAGACCGAGGGTCTCGTCGTAGAAGATGTCGACCTTCTCGATGTTCTCGGCGTTCCAGATGGGCTCGAACAGGCGGTTCGCGAAGCGCAGACCGATGATGTTCAGCACCGTGGTGCGGCCGAGGAAGTGGTCGGTGCGGTGCACGCGGTCCTCGGGGACGAGCTTGAGCACCGTCTCGTTGAGGGCCTGGGCGCTGGCGACGTCGGTGCCGAAGGGCTTCTCGAAGGCCAGGGTCGTGCCCTCGGGGAGCTCGACGTGCTCGAGCGCCTCGCAGATGTCGGAGGCGATCTGCGGAGGGAGGGCGAAGTACAGGATCGGCTCGGAGTCGGCCGCGGCCAGGAGCGCCTCGAGGTGCTTCGGGTCGGTGGGGTCGCCCTGGATGAACTGCGTCGACTCGATGGTCGCGTCGACCTCCGGCCCCTTGACGTCCTGCGACGCGAAGGACTGCGTGACGATGTCCTTCCACTTCTCGGGGCTGCGCTCGCTGCGGCCCGTGCCGATCAGCTGCACGGGGACGGCACGGCCGCTCTGCAGGAACGTGCCGAGGCCCGGCAGGAGCAGGCGGGAGGCGAGGTCGCCCGTTGCGCCGAAGATGATGAGGGTGCGCTTGTCGGTCACCTGAGGTGACTCCTTTCGCTGTGGTGGGAGGTCCGCTCCAGTCAAGTCGCGGGCGGGCCCGTTTGTTCCGGATCGGGACCGGAGTTCGTCTCCTGGACGCACTTCGGGCGGCACCGTTCTGGTGCCGCCCGAAGTGTCAGGTGCGCTGCAGCGCCGGGTCAGTGCCCGAAGTTGCCGCGGTAGTACTCGTAGACCCAGCCGACCAGGGTGATCGCCACGAGGACGAGCCCGATCGGGACGATCCACAGGCCGGCGGCCACGCCGAGGAAGCACACGGCGACCGCGGCGGCCAGCAGGATGGGCCACCACGACCACGGGCTGAAGTGCCCGAGCTCGGCGTCGCCGTCCTCGATGTTGGCGTCGGGACGGTCCTCGGGCAGGACCCCGCCCTGGGACGACATCACCTTGCCCAGGTAGAAGGCGATGAACGCCGACATCAGGCCGGTCAGGCCGATCGCCACGGTGCCCACCCACTCGGGCTCGCCGTAGTAGATCATCGCCCACGTGGTGTAGGCGGCGTCCGCCAGGATGAAGAACCCGAAGAGGATCCAGAACAGGTTGGTGTTCGCGCGCATGGCGTTACTTCACCTCGCCCTTCGCGGCGTCGTAGGTCGGGGCATCGGGGGCGTCCTTCGCGGGACCCACACCGATCGGCACACCGGCCTCGGGGTGGTTCAGGTCGAAGGCCGGGGACTCCGAACGGATGCGCGGGATCGACGTGAAGTTGTGGCGCGGCGGCGGGCAGGAGGTCGCCCACTCGAGCGAGCGGCCGTAGCCCCACGGGTCGTTCACGGCGACCTTCGGTGCGTTCCGGGCGGTCACGTAGACGTTGAAGATGAACGGCAGGAACGAGATCGCGAGGATCATCGAGCCGATCGTCGACAGCTGGTTCATCCAGGTGAAGCCGTCGTTCGGCAGGTACGTCGCGTACCGACGCGGCATGCCGATGACGCCCAGCCAGTGCTGGATGAGGAACGTCGTGTGGAACCCGATGAACAGGAGCCAGAAGTGGATCTTGCCGAGACGCTCGTTGAGCATCTTGCCGGTCCACTTCGGCCACCAGAAGTAGAAGCCGGAGAACATCGCGAAGACGACGGTGCCGAAGACCACGTAGTGGAAGTGCGCCACGACGAAGTACGAGTCGGACACGTGGAAGTCGAGCGGCGGCGACGCCAGGATCACACCGGTGAGACCACCGAAGGTGAACGTGATGAGGAAGCCGAGGGCCCAGAGGAGCGGGGTCTCGAACGTGACCGAACCGCGCCACATGGTGCCGACCCAGTTGAAGATCTTCACGCCGGTCGGGACCGCGATGAGCATCGTCATGAGCGAGAACCACGGGAGCAGGACGCCACCGGTGACGTACATGTGGTGCGCCCACACCGTGACCGAGAGTGCCGCGATGGAGATCGTCGCGTAGACCAGGGTCTTGTACCCGAAGATCGGCTTGCGGCTGAACACCGGGAAGACCTCGGAGACGATGCCGAAGAACGGCAGCGCGATGATGTAGACCTCGGGGTGCCCGAAGAACCAGAACAGGTGCTGCCAGAGCAGGGCCCCGCCGTTGGCCGGGTTGAAGATCTGTGCGTCGAACACTCGGTCGAGCCCGAGGCCGAAGAGCGCCGTCGCGAGGACCGGGAAGGCCATCAGGACGAGGAGCGCCGTCACGAGGGTGTTCCACGTGAAGATCGACATACGGAACATGGTCAGACCCGGGGCACGCATCGTGATGATCGTGGTGATGAAGTTCACCGCGCCGAGGATCGTCGAGAAGCCGGTCATGCCGAGCCCGAAGACCCAGAGTGTCCCGCCGAGCCCTGGTGTGAACGTCGTGTCACTCAGTGGCGCGTAGGCGAACCACCCGAACGAGGCAGCGCCCTGCGGGGTGAGGAAGCCGCCGACCGCGATGAGCGAGCCGAACAGGTAGAGCCAGAAGGCGAAGCCGTTGAGTCGCGGGAAGGCGACGTCCGGCGCGCCGATCTGGAGCGGCATGATCGCGTTCGCGAAGCCCGAGAACAGCGGCGTCGCGAACATCAGCAGCATGATCGTGCCGTGCATCGTGAACAGCTGGTTGTACTGCTCCTTCGTCGCGACCACGTGCAGGCCGGGTTCGAAGAGCTGGGCACGGATCACGAGGGCCATCACACCTGCGAGCAGGAAGAAGATGAACGACGCGATCAGGTACATGTACCCGATGGTCTTGTGGTCGGTGGAGGTGATCCACCGAACGACGATGTTGCCCTTCCGACCCACCTTCGACGCCTGGAAGTCCGGCGACGAGGTCTGGGTCGGTTGGCCGACGAGTGACGTTGTCATCTGACGAGCCCCTACTTGTTCTCGCTGGACGCCTCGACCGGCGCCTTGTTGTTCGGTTCGTTGGTGTTGGTGTTGTACTCGTCACCGAGCAGACCGACCTTGCCCTGGTCCTTCAGGGTGTCGAGGTAGTCCTGGTACTGCGCCGGCGTGACGACCTTCACCTGGAAGAGCATCAGCGAGTGGTACTCACCGCAGAGCTCCGCGCACTTGCCCTGGTACGTGCCGAGCTTCTCCGGGATGAAGTACTCCCAGTTGGTCTTGCCCGGGAGCATGTCCTTCTTGTAGAGGAAGTCGATGACCCAGAAGGAGTGGTCGACGTCGCGCGAGGAGAGCTCGATCGCGACCTTCTTGCCCTTCGGCAGGTAGAGGGTCGGCAGCTGCGACTCGTCGATCGCCCCGTTGGCGTTCTCTTCTTCCTGGGCCTGGATGCCCTGGTAGTAGACGCTCTCTTCGGGGTTGTCCTTGTTGATGTAGTTGAAGTCCCACGCCCAGCGCTTGCCGTACACGTGCACGGTGGCGTCGGGGTCGGCGAAGGGCTTCTCGATCGCGGCCTGGTCCTTCGCGGTGAAGGCGAAGAAGCCCAGCACCAGGATCAGCGGCACGATCGTGTAGAAGATCTCGAGCGGCATGTTGTACCGCATCTGCACGGGCAGGCCGGTCTGCCCCTTCCGGCGGCGGTAGACGATCGCTGCCCAGATGATCAGGCCCCACACGATGAGACCGACGGCGAGGAGAACGACCCAGCTGGTGGTCCACAGGCCGACGATGCGGCTCGTGTGGTTGGTGACGTTCTTCGTCTCCTCCGTGCCGGGGAGCCATCCGTTCATCTGCTGCTGCGTGCAGCCAGCCAGTGCGATGACCAGACCGACGGCCACCGGGACGGCCGCCCAACGTATACGGCGATTCGAACGCACTGTTACCTCTCGCAAAAGACGTGAGCTTCAGGAGGTCAGCCCGTCGAGTCCGACGGCGAGCCGCACGAAGGCGGCGCATGGCTGGCTCCCAGCTTGATTGGAACACTCCTAGCTTACTCGCAGCTCGGTACCGCTCGCGCACACACGACACGGTTCTGGCCTCGATCCGCACGTCGGCGGGCACCATTTCGCCCGGTCACGCCGCGCCCCGGCGCGCCACGTCCGGCCACACGAACGCGAGCGGGGAGCGACCGTTCCGGTCGCTCCCCGCTCGCGTGTCGGATCGCTGGTGATCAGTGGAAGCTGTCACCACAGGCGCAGCTGCCCTGCGCGTTCGGGTTGTCGATCGTGAAGCCCTGCTTCTGGATCGTGTCCTCGAAGTCGATCGTCGCGCCGTCGAGGTACGGGACGCTCATCTTGTCGACGACGACCTCGACCCCGTCGAACTCGGCGGTGACGTCACCGTCGAGCAGACGCTCGTCGAAGTACAGCTGGTAGATCAGGCCCGAGCAGCCACCGGGCTGGACGGCGAGGCGCAGGCGCAGGTCGTCGCGGCCCTCCTGCTCGAGCAGGCTCGCCACCTTGCCGGCAGCGGCGTCGCTCAGGAGGACGCCGTGCGACTGCGTTTCGGTCGCCGGTGCTTCGGTGATGGTGTCGCTCATCGCGCGTCTCCCTCCGGGCGGTGCTGGTCACCGCGCCTGGCGTCGATTGTAAGCACCCTCAGCTGCGCGTCGCGAGCCTGGCGAGCAGGATCGTCTCCGACACGATGGCACGGTGCAGGACACCGAGGTGCTGCGACTCGTTCGGGCTGTGCGCGCGGGTGTCCTGGTCCTCGACGCCGGTGACCAGGATCTGCGCGTCCGGGAACTCCGCGGCGAGGTCGGACACGAACGGGATCGACCCGCCGATGCCCTGCTCGACCGCCTCGGCGCCCCACCCCTCGCGCATCGCCGTGCGGGCCTCCTGGACGGCCCAGCCAGCGGTGTCGACGAGGAACCCGTCGCCGCTGTCCGGCTCGGTGATCTCCATCCGTGCACCGAACGGGACGTGCTCGCGCAGGTGGCGCTCGACGGCCGCGGACGCCTGCCGGGCGTCCTGGCCGGGGGCGACGCGGACCGAGACCCGTGCCGAGACCGTGGGCAGCAGGGTGTTCGAGGCGTTCGCGACGCTCGGCACGTCCATGCCGGTCACCGTGATCGACGGCTGGAACCACATGCGGGACAACACGGCGCCTGTGCCGATCGGGCGCACACCGGGCACGAGCGCGGCGTCGACGGCGAGTTCGTCCTCGGTGCGCTCCGGCACGTCGGCCTCGTACGAGCTCAGCCCGTCGACGGCGACCGAGCCGTCGGCGTCGTGCAGCGAGGCGAGCAGCCGCACCATGGGGATCATCGCGTCCGGGGCCGCTCCCCCGAACATGCCGCTGTGGCTGGCGTGCTCGAGCGTGGTCAGGGTGAGCTTGAAGGTGACGTTGCCGCGCAGGGAGACCGTGATCGACGGCACCTCGGTCGACCAGTTGTCGCTGTCCGCCACGACGATGACGTCGGCGGCGAGGTGCTCCTTCTGCTCGCGCAGGAACGTGCGGAACGAGCGGGAGCCGAACTCCTCCTCGCCCTCGACGAACAGCACGATCCCGAGGTCGAGGTCGTCACCGAACTGGGCGTGCACCGCGCGGAGCGACGCGATGTGCGTCATCACACCGGCCTTGTCGTCCGAGGCGCCGCGGCCGTACAGGCGGTCACCGCGCAGGGTCGGCTCGAACGGCGGCGTCTCCCACAGGGCCTCGTCGCCCTGCGGCTGCACGTCGTGGTGGGCGTAGAGCATCACCGTCGGCTTGCCGTTCCGCGCCGGGCGCACCGCGAGCACCGCGGGCTGGCCGAGCTCGGTCTCGGCGTCGGCCTCGGCGACGTCTGCCGTCGAGCCGGACACCGCCGACCGCACGATCCGGACGTCGTCCGCGCCGAACACCCCGGTGGACCGTGCGATGTCCGCGACGGCCTCGGCACTCGCGCGCACGTTCGCCGGGTCGAAGGCCGACCAGGACACCGACGGCAGGCGCACCAGCGCGGACAGGTCGGCGATCGTCGTGGGCAGTGCCCCCTGCACGTGTTCGCGCAGGGCGTCGAGGAGCGCGGGGTCGGTCGCGGGGCTGTGCTGTTCGCTGTCGGTCATGCCCGGTAATCTAGAGGAGATCCCGCACGCACACCGCCGTTAGGAACGCACCGTGGCGAAGGCAGCCCCCAAGACCAACACGACCGTCAACCCGACCGAGGCCGAGCTCCTCGAGCAGGGCAAGGGCCGCCCCACGCCGTCCCGCCGCGAGCGAGAGGCAGCGAACCGCCGCCCCCTCGTCGGCAACACGCCGGTCGACAAGAAGGCCGCCCGCGCTCGTCTCAACTCGGAACGCGAGCGTGCCCGGGTCGGCATGGCGAACGGCGAGGAGCGCTACCTGCCGGCGAAGGATCGCGGTGAGCAGCGACGCTTCGTCCGCGACTGGATCGACGCCCGCTGGAACGTCGGCGAGGTCATGATGCCCGTGCTCGTGCTGTTCCTGATCGTCGGGTTCGCGGCCGCGCAGACCGTGATCGCGTCCTACTCGCTCCTGCTGGTGTGGGCGTTCGTGGCGCTGTTCATCATCGACTGCGTGGTGCTGTGGCTGTCGCTCCGCCGCAAGCTCACCACCAAGTTCGGCGAGCTCCAGCGCGGCACGTTCCTCTACATCCTCACGCGGGCGTGGCAGCTGCGCTTCCTGCGGCTGCCGAAGCCCCAGGTCCGGCGTGGGCAGTACCCCACGCTCTAGCCACACGCACACGACGAAGCGCCGCCCGGCCTGCCGGGCGGCGCTTCGTCGTTCCCGCTCCCCCATTCCTGCTCACGAAGCGGCCGTGGGCGCACCCACACGACGGACTGGAGGCCCGTGGCGGTGTCGCCACGGGCCTCCAGTCCGTCAGGTGGTCGCGCCTACCGCGCGGCGCGACGCAGCCGCCGTCGGCGCAGCCGGTTGATGCGCGCGGCCCAGGTCGGTCCCTCGTAGAGGAACGCCGTGTAGCCCTGCACGAGCGTGGCCCCGGCGTCGATGCGGTCCTGCACGTCCTGCTCGGTGGTCACACCACCGACGGCGATGACGCAGAAGTCGGCGGGCACCGCGGCGCGGACGCGACGCAGGACCTCGAGCGAGCGGGCGGCGACCGGCGCACCGGAGAGGCCCCCGGCACCCATCGCCTCGACGTCGGACGGATCGGCCGTCAGGCCCTCACGGGAGATCGTCGTGTTGTTGGCGATCACCCCGGACAGTCCGAGCTCGACCGCGAGGCCCGCGATCGCGTCGATCTGCTCGTCGGTCAGGTCCGGTGCGATCTTGACGAGCACCGGCGTCCGGCCGGCGGCGTCACGCACCGCGGACAGCAGCGGTCGGAGCTGGTCGAGTTCCTGCAGTCCGCGCAGGCCGGGCGTGTTCGGCGAGCTGACGTTGACCGCCAGGTAGTCCGCGAACGTCGCGAGCCGACGGGTGGACTCGAGGTAGTCGTCGATGGCGTCCTCGACGGAGACGACCCGGCTCTTGCCGATGTTCACGCCGATGACCGGTCGGCCGGGGTTGCGGCGGGCGCGCTCGAGGCGTCGGGCGGCCGCAGCGGCGCCGTGGTTGTTGAAGCCCATGCGGTTGATCAGGGCGCGGTCGCCGATCAGCCGGAACAGGCGCGGGCGCTCGTTGCCGGGCTGCGGCTTGGCGGTGATGGTGCCGACCTCGACGTGGCCGAAGCCGAGCAGGCCGAGACCGGCGATGCCGCGGGCGTCCTTGTCGAACCCGGCGGCCAGGCCGAAGCGCGACGGGAAGTGGATGCCCATCGTGGTGACGCCGTCGGCCGCCGCGGGACGGCAGTACCGCTCGACGACGCCGCTCAGGAACGGCACGCGGGGCAGCCCCGCGATGACGGCGAACGCCAGGTGGTGGGCGCGCTCCGGGTCCATGTTCGCGAACACGGAACGGAACACGACGCGGTAGCCACCGCGCACGATCCGTTCGGCGATGCCGCTCACGCGCGCGTGCCGGACGGTGCGGACGACCCGGCGGCCGTGTCGGATGCCCCGTGGTGGTCGCGGCGGAGCTGGCCGATGGCGTCCTCGAAGTCCTCGAGCGAGTCGAACGCCTGGTAGACGCTCGCGAACCGCAGGTAGGCGACCTCGTCGAGCTCCCGCAGGGGCGCGAGGATCGCGAGGCCGATGTCGTTCGCGTCGATCTGGCTGGATCCGGAGGACCGGACCGTCTCCTCGACGCGCTGAGCGAGCACGGCCAGGTCACCGTCGGTGACCGGGCGCCCCTGGCACGCCTTGCGCACGCCGGAGACGATCTTGTCGCGGCTGAACGGCTCGGTGACACCGTTGCGCTTCACGACGTTGAGCGATGCGGTCTCGGTGGTCGAGAACCGTCGACCGCAGTTGGGGCACTGACGACGGCGGCGGATGGAGGTTCCGTCGTCGCTCGTCCGTGAGTCGACGACGCGGGAGTCCGGGTGGCGGCAGAAGGGGCAGAACATGTCGTTCCCCAGGCTATCGGTTCGTGCGCTCCGTCACGGCGGCCCCGTGCGCGGGGAGCTGCTCCTCGGTGGACAGCGCGACGATGTGCGGCGCGACCTCGGCCAGGGCCTCGGGCGTGTACCGCACGATCTGCTGGGGCCGCAGGAACGTCGACGCCGACAGCCCGGACCCGAACCGGGCCTGGCCGCCGGTCGGCAGCACGTGGTTCGACCCCGCCAGGTAGTCCCCCAGGCTCACCGGCGTGCTCGGTCCGACGAACACCGCACCGGCGGCGTCGATGTCGGCCAGCACCGCGTCGTCGTCGACCGTCTGGATCTCCAGGTGCTCCGGCCCGTACGCGTTGCTCACGGTCGCGGCGTCGGTCAGGGAGTCCACCAGGACGATCGCGGACTGCGGTCCGTCCAGGGCGGCCTGGAGGCGCGCAGCCGTCCCGAGCACCGCCGTGCGTTCCGGGATGGCCGCCTCGACCGCGTCGGCGAACGCCGCGGACGTCGTCACCAGCACGCTGCCGGCCTGCTCGTCGTGCTCGGCCTGGCTGATGAGGTCGGCGGCCACGAACCCGGCGTCGGCGGTGTCGTCCGCGATCACGAGGATCTCGGTCGCTCCGGCCTCGGAGTCGATGCCCACCACCCCGCGCACCAGGCGCTTGGCCGCGGCGACGTAGTTGTTGCCCGGACCGGTGACCAGGTCGACCGGCTCGAGGTCGATCTCGGCGACGCCGTACGCCAGTGCGCCGACGGCTCCCGCGCCGCCCATGGCGTAGACCTCGTCGATGCCGAGCAGCCCCGCCGCCGCGAGGATCGTCGGGTGCACCGCGCCGCCGTGGTCGCGCTGCGGCGGCGACACGAGGGCGATCGAGGGCACGCCCGCGACCTGGGCCGCGACGACGTTCATCACGACGCTGGACGGGTAGACGGCCTTGCCACCGGGCACGTAGAGCCCCACGCGGCGCATCGGCTGCCAGCGCTGGTGGACCTCGGCGCCGTCGGCCAGGGTCGTCACGGACGGGGCGGGGATCTGCGCGGCACTCGCGGCCCGGACGCGGCGGATGGCCTCGTCGAGGGCGGCTCGGACCTCAGGGGTGAGCCCCGCCACGGCGGCGGTGATCTCGGCAGCGGGCACCCGGACGTCCGCGGGTGCCCCGCCGTCGAAGCGCTCGGCCTGGTCGTGCAGGGCCGCGGCACCACGGTGCCGGACGTCCTCGATCAACTCGCGCGCGGCGTCGACCGCGTGCGACACGTCACCCGCGGCGCGGGGCATGAGTCGGAGGAGTTCGGCACGGGCGGGGAGGCCGCCGCGGAGGTCGATTCGCTGCATCATGAGGCCTCCAGCGTACCGGCGGCGTGCTGCACGACGGCGTCGACCACCGGCCGGTGGCGGACCGTCTGCTCGGCGTCCCACGCGTCGAGCAGGTGCAGCGTGGCGATCCGGAACGCCAGGGCACGGACGAGCAGCTGCGGCCACTCGGGGACGCCGGTGCCGAGCACGCCGAGCCGACCGACGGCGACCCCGTGCCAGCACACGGCGTCGACCGCGGCGATCGCGGCGCCGAGGCCCGCCGGGCGCCAGTACACTGCCCAGTCGAACACCGTGGGCGGCTCCCCCGGCGTGAAGAGCACGTTGCCGAGCAGGTCGCCGTGGACGAGCTGCGACGGGGACGTCACCGGCCGGAACGTCGCGGCCAGGCGGTCCAGCGTCGGGTCGTCGGGAAGGGCGGCTCCGCCCCAGGCCGCGCGGTCCGCCTGGCTCCAGGGCTCGTCGCGGTCGTCGAGGAAGTCCGGGCGTGGCAGATGGGCGATCGCCCGGTGGAACGCTGCGCCCGCGGCGATCACGTCGTCCACGCGAGTCGGGTCGGTCCGACCGTCGACCCACCGCCAGGCCTCCCAACCGTCGTCGTCGGCGTCGCCGGCAGCGGCGCGGGCGTCCACGACCCAGTCCCCGGGCGTGGCGGCGACCGGGCGCGGGGTCCGGAACCCGGCCGTGTGGTCGAGCCGCGCCAGCGTGGCGGACCGCCACCGGGCCTCCAGGCGGTCACCGGACGGGCGGAGGACGACGTCCCCGGCGCGCCACGTGAGTCCACGCCCGCCGCCGAGGCGCTCGAGCGCCCGGTCGTGCACGCCGAACGCCCGGAGGACGTGCGGTGCCGGCTGCCCGTCGGTCACGCGGTCCGCAGGATCTTCACCATCGGCCGGCCCTTGGCGATCTCGTCGACGAGCTTGTCGAGGTACCGGATCTGCCGCATGAGCGGGTCGTCGAGCTCCTCGATCCGCACCCCGCAGATCACCCCGGTGATGAGCGGGGCGTTCGGGTTGAGGTGCGCGCCGGCGAAGAAGTCCTCGAACGTGGTCCGGTCGGCCAGGTGCTGCGCGAGCGCCAGGTCGTCGAAGCCGGTCAACCACTCGATGACGGTGTCGAGCTCCGCCTTCGTGTGGCCCTTCCGCTCCACCTTCGCCAGGTAGTGCCCGTAGACGTCCGCGACGGGCGTCCCGAAGATCCGGTGACCGGCCATGGTCGACGCTCCTACACCAGGCAGCGGGGTCCGAGCAGGCTCTTCAGCTCGCCGAACAGGTCGGGGGTCAGGTTCACCGGGAACGGCAGCTCGAAGGTGCGCGCGACGTCGTCCTTGAGCAGCTTCAGCCGGACCTCGGTGTCACCCTGGTGGCGACCGAGCACGGCGGCGAGTTCCGTCACCGTTGTCGTCGTGGCCTGGCGTTCCGGCAGGGACAGGGTGAGCGGGCCGGAGCCCATCGCGTCGCCGACGTTCGGCTGGAACATGCTCACCGCGTGCAGGGCCTTGCCGTCGTCGCGGACGTTGACGCGGCCGCGCAGGACGACGATCGAGTCGGGCACCAGGGACGGGCCGAACTCCTGGTACGTCTTGCCCAGGAACATCACGCCGATCTGGCCGCCGAAGTCCTCGATGTCGACGATGCCGTACGGGTTGCCGCTCGTCTTCGCCACCCGGTGCTGCACGCTCGTCAGCAGGCCGGCGACGGTGACCGTCTCGCCCTCGATCGAGTCGTCGGCCGTCAGCAGGTCGGCGATGGTGATCGACTGGTGCTTCGCGAGCTCGATCTCGAGCCCGGCGAGCGGGTGGTCGGACACGTAGAGCCCGAGCATGTCCCGCTCGAACGCGAGCTTGTCGCGCTTGGACCACTCCGGACGGTCCGGCACCTGCGACACCGCGGCGCTCGGGGCGTCCTCGGCTGCCTCGGCGAAGAGCGAGTCGAAGTCGAACCCGACGTTGCCGTGGGCCTCGTCGCGCTTGACCTTGACCGCGCCCTCGACCGCGCCCTCGTGGATCTCCACCAGGGCACGTCGGGTGTCGCCGAACTCGTCGAAGGCACCGGCCTTGATGAGCGACTCGACCGTGCGCTTGTTCGCCGACGAGATCGGGATCTTGCGCAGGAAGTCGTGGAACGACTCGAAGGCGCCCTTCTCGGTCCGGGCCTTGACGATGTCGTCGACGACGTTGAACCCGACGTTGCGGATGGCACCCATGCCGAACCGGATGTCGTCGCCGACGGCGGCGAAGAAGCCGATCGACTCGTTGACGTCCGGCGGCATCACCTTGATGCCCATCCGGCGGCACTCGTTGAGGTACAGGGCGAGCTTGTCGCGGGCGTCGCCGACGCTCGTCAGCAGCGCCGCCATGTACTCGGCCGGGTAGTGCGCCTTGAGGTAGGCGGTCCAGAAGGACACCACACCGTAGGCCGCCGAGTGCGCCTTGTTGAACGCGTAGTCGGAGAAGGGCAGCAGGATGTCCCACAGCGTCTTGATCGCCGCGTCGGAGTACCCGTTGTCCTTCATGCCCTGCTGGAAGCCCGCGTACTGCTTGTCGAGCTCGGACTTCTTCTTCTTGCCCATCGCGCGGCGGAGGATGTCCGCCTGGCCGAGGGAGAACCCCGCGACCTTCTGCGCGATGGCCATGACCTGCTCCTGGTAGATGATCAGGCCGTAGGTCGTGCCGATGATGTCCTTGAGGGGCTCTTCGAGCTCCGGGTGGATCGGCGTGATCGGCTGCTCGCCGTTCTTGCGGAGCGCGTAGTTCGTGTGCGAGTTCGCACCCATGGGCCCCGGGCGGTACAGGGCGATGAGCGCGGAGATGTCCTCGAAGTTGTCGGGCTTCATCAGCCGCAGCAGGCCACGCATCGGCCCGCCGTCGAGCTGGAACACGCCGAGGGTGTCGCCGCGCTGCAGGAGTGCGTACGCCTCGGGGTCTTCGAGACCCATGTTCTCGAGGTCGAGCTCGGTCCCGCGGTTCGTCTTGATGTTGTCGAGGGCGTCACTGATGATCGTGAGGTTGCGGAGCCCCAGGAAGTCCATCTTGATCAGGCCGAGCGACTCCGCTGCCGGGTAGTCGAACTGCGTGACGATCTGGCCGTCCTGCTCCCGCTTCATGATCGGGATGATGTCGATCAGCGGGTCGCTCGACATGATGACGCCGGCCGCGTGCACGCCCCACTGGCGCTTCAGCCCCTCGAGCCCGAGAGCGGTGTCGAAGACGGTCTTCGCCTCGGGGTCGGTCTCGACCACGGTGCGGACGTCGACGGCTTCCTTGTAGCGCGGGTGGTCCTTGTCGAAGATCCCGGTGAGCGGGATGTCCTTGCCCATCACGGGCGGCGGCATCGCCTTCGTGAGCTTCTCGCCCATGCCGAACGGGAACCCGAGGACGCGCGAGGAGTCCTTGAGCGCCTGCTTCGCCTTGATCGTGCCGTACGTGACGATCTGCGCGACGCGCTCCGACCCGTACTTCTCGGTGACGTACTTGATCGCCTCACCGCGGCGCCGGTCGTCGAAGTCGACGTCGAAGTCGGGCATCGAGACGCGGTCCGGGTTGAGGAACCGCTCGAAGATCAGGCCGTGCCGGATGGGGTCGAGGTCGGTGATGCGCATCGCGTACGCGACCATCGAGCCAGCACCGGAGCCACGCCCCGGACCGACGCGGATGCCGTTGTTCTTGGACCAGTTGATGAAGTCCGCGACCACCAGGAAGTAGCCGGGGAAGCCCATCTGGTTGATGATGCCGACCTCGTAGTCGGCGCGGTCCTGGACCTCTTTCGAGATGCCGTCCGGGTACCGGTAGTCCAGCCCCTTCGCGACCTCTTTCTCGAACCAGGAGTGCTCGGTCTCGCCCTCGGGCACCGGGAACTTCGGCATGTAGTTGGCCGAGGTGTCGAACTCGACGTTGCAGCGTTCCGCGATGAGCAGCGTGTTGTCGCAGGCCTCGAGGTTGTCGCGGAAGACGTGCCGCATCTGCGCCGGGGTCTTCAGGTAGAACTCGTCGGCGTCGAACTTGAAGCGGTTCGGGTCGTTCAGGGTCGAGCCGGACTGCACGCAGAGCAGTGCCGCGTGCGACTTGGCGTCGTGGGCGTGCGTGTAGTGCAGGTCGTTCGTGCCGACCAGCGGGATGTCGAGGTCCTTCGCCAGGCGGATCAGGTCGCTCATGATCCGGCGTTCGATCTCGAGGCCGTGGTCCATGACCTCGGCGAAGTAGTTCTCCTTGCCGAAGATGTCGCGGTAGTCGGCGGCCGCCTGCACTGCTTCGTCGTACTGGCCGAGACGCAGGCGCGTCTGGATCTCCCCCGAGGGGCAGCCCGTGGTGGCGATGATGCCCTCGTGGTACTCCTGCAGGAGTTCGATGTCCATGCGGGGCTTGAAGTAGTAGCCCTCGAGCGACGCCTTGGACGACAGCCGGAACAGGTTGTGCATGCCCGTCGTGTTCTCGGCGAACATCGTCATGTGCGTGTACGAACCGGCGCCGGACACGTCGTCGCCACCACCGTCACCCCAGCGCACACGGGTCTTGTCCGAGCGGTGCGTGCGCGGCGTGATGTACGCCTCGGTCCCGATGATCGGTTTGACGCCACCGGCCTTGGCGGCCTTCCAGAACTCGAAGGCGCCGAACATGTTGCCGTGGTCGGTCACCGCCACGGCGGGCATCCCCTGCGCGGCGGTCTCCGCCACGAGGTCGGAGAGCCTGGCGGCACCGTCGAGCATCGAGTACTCGCTGTGCACGTGCAGGTGGACGAAGGAGTCGGAATCCGACACGGAACCTCCGGTTCGTACGGTGTGCTGCGGGGTGGGAACAGCCTAACCGCGGCCGCCCACATTCCCGCGCGCGTCGGGGCGGTCTGGAGGCGCGTGGCGGGGCCGCACTGCGCCCCCAGGCCGGCAGCGGGTCGCGACACGCGCGGGGCGCGCCGCCGAGCGGCCGGGACACGCCGCACGCGCGCCGCGGCGGGTGCGGAAAGCGTCGCCTGGCGGCCTCCCAACCGACCGTTCGTGACCCCTCAGCGAGAGAGGCCAGGCGCGTCGGGCGCGTCGGCCTGGAGGCGCGGGGCGGGGCCGAACCGCGCCCCCAGGCCGGCAGCTGGCCGCGACACGCGCGGGGCGCGGCGCCCAGCGGTCAGGAAACGCCGCGCGCGGGCCGCCGCGGGTACAGAACCCGTCGCCTGGCCGCCTCCCAGCCGACAGTTCGTGACCCTTCGGCGCAAACGGCGGGGCGCGTCGGCCTGGAGGCACGTGGCGACCCCGCACCGTGCCTCCAGGCCGGCAGCGGGACGCGACACGCGCGGGGTGCGCCGCCCAGCGGTCAGGACACGCCGCCCGCGAGCCGGCGCGGGTGCGGAACCCGTCGCCTGGCGGCGCCGCAGCCGACAGTTCCTGACCCCTCGGCGCGAGAGGCCGGGCGCGCCGGCCTCGGGTCGGGACACGCGCGGGGCGCGCCGCCGAGCGGGCGCGACACACCGCACGCGGGCCGCGGCAGGTACGGAACCCGTCGCCCGTCGGCGCCCCAGCCGACGGTTCGTGACCACTCGGCGCAGACGGCCGGGCGCGTCAGAGCGACGCGCTCCGGATCTGCTCCAGCGCGGCCTGCAGGTCGTCCGGGTACTGCGCTTCGAACGACACCCACTCGCCCGTGCGGGGGTGGTCGAAGCCCAGCCGGACGGCGTCGAGCCACTGGCGCGTGAGCCCGAGCTCGGCCGCCAGCACCGGGTCGGCGCCGTACATCGTGTCCCCGACGAGCGGGTGGCGTATCGCCGCCATGTGCACCCGGATCTGGTGGGTGCGCCCGGTCTCCAGGTGCACCTCGAGCAGGGTGGCGGCGCGGAAGGCCTCGAGCGTCTCGTAGTGGGTGACGCTCGGCTTGCCCTCGGACGTGACCGCGAACTTCCAGTCACTCGACGGGTGCCGGCCGATCGGAGCATCGATCGTGCCCGACGTGGGGTCGGGGTGGCCCTGCGCGAGCGCGTGGTAGACCTTCTCGACCGTGCGCTCCTTGAACGCCCGCTTGAGGTGCGTGTACGCCAGCTCGGTCTTCGCGACCACCATCAGGCCCGAGGTCCCGACGTCGAGGCGGTGCACGATCCCGGCACGTTCGGCGGCACCGGACGTCGCGATCGTGAAGCCGGCGGCGGCGAGGCCTCCGGGCACGGTCGGCCCGTCCCACCCCGGCGAGGGGTGCGCAGCGACGCCGACGGGCTTGTCCACGACGACGATGTCCTCGTCGTCGTGCACGATCGTCATGCCCGGCACGGCCGCCGGAACGATGCGCGGCGGCTCCTTCGGGGTCCACTCGACCTCGAGCCAGGAGTCCGCATGGAGCCGGTCCGACTTGTCGACGGGCACCCCGTCGACGCGGACGCCCCCGGCGGCGACGACGTCGGCCGCGAACGACCGGCTGAAGCCGAGGAGCTTCGCGATGGCGGCGTCGACGCGCTCACCGGCGAGCCCGTCGGGCACGGGAAGAGATCGCGATTCGCTCACGTGGCGTCGTGGCCCAGCGTGTCGCGACGGTCGCGGCCCTCCGGCCTGGAGGCGCGGGTCGGCTCGTCGAGCGCCGCATCAGCCGACGAGAACGCGGCCCCACCGTCGAGCGGCTGAGCCGCGTCGACCGGCTGCGACGCGTCGAGCTGCGCCTGGCGCTTGGCCGAGAGCGTGCGGGTACCGTCGAGGTTCACCCCGAGGATCACCAGCAGCACGAAGACCACCATGCTGATGCAGATGAAGGAGTCGGCGACGTTGTAGATCGCCGGCATCATCCACGGCGTCGAGATGAAGTCGACGACGTGGCCCCGACCGAAGCCGGGCTCACGGAAGAGCCGGTCGAGCAGGTTGCCCAGCGCGCCGCCGAGCAGCATGCCGAGCACGATGGCCCACCACATCGACCGGATGCGACGCGAGTACACGATGATCGCGACGACGACCGCGGCCGAGATGACCGAGAACACCCAGGTCATGTTCACCGCGAACGAGAACGCGGCCCCCGGGTTCCGGACGTACAGGAACTGCAACGCCCCGCCGAGGACCGGGACGGGGGTGCCGTACGGCAGGTTCGCGACGACCAGCGTCTTGGCGACCTGGTCGAACGCCACCACCACGACAGCGGCGAAGGCCAGTGCCGCGATTGCGCGGACACTGACCTTCGCTCGTGATGCTGGTCGCGACAACGTCAGTTGCCGAAGCCCTGCGCCGAAGCCGGCGCCGGGGTGAGACCGGACTGCTCGCCCGAGTCGAGCTCGGAGAGCTGCCCCTGGATGTAGCTCTTGAGCTGCGCACGGTAGTCACGCTCGAAGGTCCGGAGCTCGTCGATCTTGCCCTCGAGCTGGCGCTGCTCCTGCTCGAGCACCGCAACACGCTGACGGTTCGTGTTCTCGGTGTCGGCGATGATCTGGCGCTGCTTCGCCTCGGCCTCGGAGACCAGGCGAGCGGCCTGGGCCGTGCCCTCGGCGATGAGCGCGTCGCGCTTCTCGATGCCCTCGCGGACGTGCTCCTCGTGGAGACGACGCGCCAGGGTCAGGAGGTTCGTGGTGCCCTCGGTGTCCTCGTCGGCGGGGACCGTGGTGGTCGGTGCCGCCGCGGCGACCGGAGCGGGCTCCGGTGCTGCCTCGACCGGGGCCGGGGTGGGCTCCGGCTCGGCTGCGGGAGCGGGCTGCTCGGCCTGCGCCGACTGCGGGGCCGATTCGGCCGCCTGCAGGCGCTGGCGGAGCTCGTCGTTCTCCGCGGTCAGGCGACGGAGCTCGACCACGACCTCGTCGAGGAAGTCGTCGACCTCGTCCTGGTCGTAGCCCTCGCGGAACTTCGTCGGCTGGAACCGCTTGTTGACTACGTCTTCCGGCGTCAAAGCCATTGCCGTCACCTCAATAGAACTGCTGAACGTGTGGAACCGCGTGCGGTGCGACCGAATGTACCAGTCGTACCGTGCGGTGCGGATGCGCCACCGGAGCGGGCATCGATCCCGACCACCGTACACCGACGATGGGGAGGAACCGTGCCGCGCGCCTGGCGTGGCGCGTGTCGCGGACGGGAGTCCGCTCAGATACCGCGTGCCAGGGCGGCGACCACGAACCGGGCGATGATGACGACGAGCATCACGATCGTCCAGCCGAAGTCGAGCGCCACCGGCCCCAGGCGGAGCGGCGGGAGGACCCGTCGCACCGCTCGGATGGGCGGATCCGTGATCGTGTAGACGAACTCGGACACCACGAGCATGCCCCCGCGCGGACGCCAGGAACGGTTGAAGCTCTGCACGAGGTCGAGCGCGAAACGCCCCCACATCACGAAGAAGTACAGGAGCAACGCGAGGGAGATGATCCCTAGGATCACGGACACGATGGGGCTCGCTCGTCTCGGGCGAGCGTCGTCAGACGACGCTCAGGGGCGGGTGTGCCGGGTACGGCTCAGGACTGGGCGAAGAAGTTCGCCTCGATGTCGGACTCTACCTCAGCGGGCTCACCGCTCACTGCGACGTGTGCCGGCGACAGGAGGAAGACCTTGTTCGTGACGCGCTCGATCTTGCCGAAAAGACCGAGCGACAGCCCGGAGGCGAAGTCGATCATGCGTCGGGCGTCACCCTCGGTCATCTGCGAGAGGTTGATGATGACGGGGATGCCGTCGCGGAAGCTCTCGGCGATGGACTGGGCGTCCTTGTACTCGCGCGGGTGGACGGTGAGGATCTCGTTCATTTCCTGGACCGGGGTCGCCTTCTGTGCGGTCGTGTGCGAGCGGCGGAGCGGAGTGACCTGGGCGCCGCGCTGGTGGGTGTGCGTCTTGGTGGGAGCCGGGACGGCTGCGGGAGCGGCCGCGGGGGCTGCTGCCGCCGCGGGGGTCTCCTGCGGCTCGGCGGGCGCCGGAGCAGCCGCTGCGGCCTGGCGGGCAGGGGCTGCCTGCTGGCGCGCGGGCTCGGCCTGCTGCTCGTCCTCGTAGTCGAGTTCCTCATCGGCGAGGCCGAGGTAGACCATCGTCTTCTTCAGCGGGTTGGCCATGGTTCCTCCGGGGTTCGTGCTCGTGGTGCCCTGCAACGAGGCTAGGGTGCGGGCGGCCGGTTTCCCGTGATTGCGGTGCCGATCCGCAGGTGTGTCGCGCCCTCGAGGATCGCCTCGGCGTAGTCCCCGCTCATGCCGGCCGAGATGTCGGTCGCAGCAGGCTCGAGCGCCACGACCCGTTCGGAGATCGAGCGGAGTCGGGCGAAGGCGGCTCGGGGCTCCTCGTCCAGTGGCGCGACCGCCATGACACCCCGCAGTCGGATCGTCCCGGTGTCCAGCACGCGCGACACCATGGCCTCGACGTCGTCCGGCTGCACCCCGCCACGGCCGGGGTCGTCGGTGAGGTTCACCTGCACGAACCCGTCGATGACCCGGGGTTCTGGCTCGGCCTCGGTCGGGGCGAACGCGTCGACGACGGACCCACGGTCGAGCGACTGCACCACGTGGGCGTACCGCCGGGCCTGCCGGGCCTTCTTCGACTGCAGCTGCCCGACGAAGTGCCAGGTCAGGCCGAGGTCCGCCAGCTCGGCGGCCTTCGCCTGCGCCTCCTGGTGGCGGTTCTCCCCCACGTCCGTCACGCCGAGCGCGGCGAGCTCGCGGACGAGCGACGCCGGGTGGTACTTCGTGACGACGACGAGCGTCAGCTCGTCGGGCGAGCGCCCTGCGGCGCGCGCCGCGTCGGCGATGCCGCTCCTGACGGACGCGAGACGCGCCTCCGGTCCGTCGTCGGGTGACGAGGCGGACGGGAGGCGCGTGTCGGCTACCAAGGGTGGGTTACTTCAGGAAGTCGGGGACGTCGAGCTCGTCGTCGTCGTCGAACGCCGGGTCGGCGGCGCGCTGCACCGGCGGCTGGTGCTCCTGCGAGGCCCAGGACGGGCTCGACGTGGTCGAGTCCTCGATCGCGCCGGTCGAGGCGGCGACGGGCGCCGCGGCACTCGACTCCGGGTCGACGTAGCTCGAGCGGCGTTCCTTCTGCTGCTGCGCCGGCTCGCCGCCGTCGAAGCCCGCGGCGATGACGGTCACGCGGACCTCGTCACCCAGGGTGTCGTCGATGACCGCACCGAAGATGATGTTCGCCTCGGGGTGCACGGCTTCCTGCACCAGACGCGCGGCGTCGTTGATCTCGAAGATGCCGAGGTTCGAGCCACCCTGGATCGACAGCAGCACGCCGTGCGCACCGTCGATCGAGGCCTCGAGCAGCGGCGACGCGACGGCGAGCTCGGCCGCCTTGATCGCACGGTCGGCACCGCGGGACGAGCCGATGCCCATGAGTGCGGAACCCGCACCCTGCATGACGCTCTTGACGTCGGCGAAGTCGAGGTTGATCAGACCCGGGGTGGTGATGAGGTCGGTGATGCCCTGCACACCGGCGAGGAGCACCTGGTCGGCCGTGGCGAAGGCCTCGACCATGGAGATGCCACGGTCGCTGATCTCGAGCAGGCGGTCGTTCGGGACGACGATGAGCGTGTCGACCTCGTCCTTGAGGCCCGCGACGCCGTTCTCGGCCTGCGACTGGCGACGCTTGCCCTCGAAGCTGAAGGGCTTCGTCACGACACCGATGGTCAGTGCACCGATGGACTTCGCGATGCGTGCGACGACCGGTGCGCCACCGGTGCCGGTGCCGCCGCCCTCGCCCGCGGTGACGAACACCATGTCGGCGCCGGCCAGGGCCTCTTCGATCTCCTCGGCGTGGTCCTCGGCGGCACGACGGCCGACCTCGGGGTCCGCGCCGGCACCGAGGCCGCGGGTGATCTCGCGGCCGACGTCGAGCTTGACGTCGGCGTCGCTGAGCAGCAGGGCCTGGGCGTCGGTGTTGATCGCGATGAACTCGACGCCACGGAGACCGAGCTCGATCATGCGGTTGACGGCGTTGACGCCGCCGCCGCCGACACCGACGACCTTGATGACGGCGAGGTAGTTGTGGTTCGTGGTCACGTCAGTCAGGCCTCCGGTCGAACCCTCAACCTCTACTTGAAGTTCAGGGGCAATGCTGGTAGATGTGGTGCTGTCTTCGACGCTACGGGTGCGTTCGGCGCACTGTCGCCCCGCCACGCCGCGTGTCGCCGATCAGGTCCGGCAATTCAGTCCTTCGCGCGGATCACGCCGTTGTCCGGTGCCGAGACGTCGTACTCGACGACGACGCCGGGGTTCCGCGCCGCGTGGTCCTTGACCAGCGCGGCGAGCAGTTGGGCCTTCGCCTCCGAGTCGTCCGGGCTCCCCCACACGACCGTCGAGCCGTCCTTGAGGGTCAGGGTGACGTCGTCGGCCGTCGACCCGGCGACGCGCGTCACCTGGGAACGGACGGTCGACGGCAGTGCCAGCACGACCTCGGTCATGGTGCGGAAGCTCGCGGAACCGAGGCGCGCCCGACCGATGTCGGCGAGCGGCATCGTGGCGGGACGCTTCGGCGACGACTGCACGACGATGCCAGCGGGGTCGACGAGGTCGAACGTGCTGCCGGACTGCACCGCGACCACCGGCGTGCGCTCGGTCACCGTGACGACGAGCGTGTGCGGCGGAGCCTCCTCGGTCACGTAGCTCTCGATGAGCGGGAAGCCGGCGACGTCCCGCTTGATCGCGTCGAAGTCGAGCCGGGCCAGGGGCGTGCCGATCTGGTCGGACAGCGCCTGGCGCAGCGCGGACTCGTCGACGCGGTTGGTGCCCTTGATCTCGATCGTGCGGAGCGCCATCAGCGGTGAGAACACCGCGACGAGGATCGAGACCCCGAGCACGAGGACGACGCTCGCCGCCGTGATCCACGCGGCGCGACGGTGCCGGCTGCGCCGGGTGAACCGGCGGACCTCGGCACGCTCGAGCAACCGGCGTCGGCGCTTCGCGATGCGTGCCTCACGCGCGGTCTCGGCAGCGCGCACCCGCGCCCCGATGGGCGCCTCGGCGTGCTGGTCGGTCCGGGAGGCACCGGTCGCGTCGAGCACGTCGGTCACGGTCGCGTCGTGGTCGGCTCCACCGCTCGTGGCGGCTCGGCGTTCCGCGTCGCGGCGGTCGGTCTCCGGGTCCCGGTGGTCCTCGTTCGGCGTGTACTCACGCAGGCGGTCCGCCACGGTGGAGAGTCCGGCGCCGAAGCGGCGTCCGGCCGCACCGGCGAAGGCGCCGACGCGGTCCCGCTGGGGACCGGAGGTGTCGACGTCGGGCTGGACCGCGGGGGTGGGGTCGACCGTCTCGTCGACCGGGGGTTCCGGGGCGGACGCGGGGCGGGCCTCCCGGTCGTCGGCGACGCGTCCGCGGAACGGGAGCCGCGGCTTCGAGGGACGACGACGCTGCCGGGGCGCTTCCGCGGCCTCGGCCGGGGCGTCCCTGCGGGCGTCCCCCTCGTCGAACCCCTCGGGTCGCTTCACCGGGACGACGCTCCGTCGGTACCCAGGGCGCCGAGCACCTGCGGGATGATCCGGTACACGTCGCCGCAGCTGAGCGTCATGATGATGTCGCCGTCACGGGCGACCGCGGCCGCGCGTGCCGCCGCCTCGTCCCAGTCGGGCAGGAACTCGACGCGCGACTGGTCGGCGAAACGCTCCTGCACCAGGGCGCCGGTCACGCCGGGCTCCGGGTCCTCGCGGGCACCGTAGACGTCGAGCACGACCGTGTGGTCGGCGAGCTCCTCGTACACCTTGGCGAAGTCACCCGCCATCAGGCGGGTGCGCGAGTACAGGTGCGGCTGGTGGATGGCGATGATGCGGCCGTCGCCGACGACGTTGCGGGCGGCCTTGAGCGCCGCGGCGACCTCGGTCGGGTGGTGGGCGTAGTCGTCGTAGACCGAGACCCCGCGCTCGACGCCGTGCAGCTCGAAGCGGCGCTGGGTGCCGCCGAACGCCTCGAGCCCGCGGATCGCGTCGGCCGGGGCGACGCCGAGACCGGTCAGGACCGCGAAGGCGCCGACGGCGTTGATCGCGTTGTGCCGGCCGGGCACGCGGAGGGTCAGGTGGTACGCCTCGCCACCGGCGCGGAAGTCGACCTCGACGCCGGCCGACTCGGTGATGCCCTCGATGCGGACGTCCGCGTCGACGGCCTCGCCGAACGTGACGATCTCGGGGGCGTCGGCGCGCTGGCGGATGCCGGCCGTGACCGTCTTCGCACCGGCGTCGTCGCTCGAGATGACGACGCGCTCGCTCGCCTTCGCGGCGAACTCGACGAAGGCCTCGGTGAAGGCCTCCTCGCTGCCGTAGTGGTCCAGGTGGTCGGCGTCGACGTTGGTGACCAGGGCCACGGCGACGTCGTAGAGCAGGAACGAGCCGTCGGACTCGTCGGCCTCGACCACGAACAGGTCACTGGACCCCGGGGCCGAACTCGTGCCGAGGGACTGGATGACGCCGCCGTTGACGAAGCTCGGGTCGAGGCCGAGCTCGACCATCGCCGTGACGATCATGCCGGTCGAGGTGGTCTTGCCGTGCGCACCGGCGACCGCGACGAGGCGGCGCTCGGCGATCAGGGCGGCGAGGGCCTGCGAGCGGTGGAGCACCGGCAGACCGCGGCGCTGCGCCTCGAGGAGCTCGGGGTTGTCGGGCCAGAGGGCGCTCGTGACGACGATGGTGTCGGCCTGGCCGACGTTCGCCGCGTCGTGACCGATGTGCACGGTCGCGCCGAGGTCGCGCATCGTGCCGGTCGTCTCCGTCTCGCGGGAGTCGCTGCCCGTCACGCGGTGCCCGGCGGCGAGGAACATCCGGGCGATCCCGCTCATGCCGGCGCCGCCGATGCCGACGAAGTGCACCGTGCCCAGGTCGTCCGGGATCGGCTGGGTCAGGTCCGGCTTGATGGTCATCGTTCCTCCGTGGTGCTGGGGGCCTGCTTCGCGGCGTCGAGGACCAGGTCGGTCATCCGGTCGGCGCCGTCGCGGTGGCCGACGCTGCCCGCCCGCACGGTCATGTCCGCGATGCGGGAGCGGTCCTGCAGGATGCTCAGCAGCTGGAACGTCACCCAGTCCTGGTCGAATTCCCCGTCGGCCACCAGGACGGCTCCCCCGGCGTCGACGACGTCCTTCGCGTTGTGGCGCTGCTCGCCGTTGCCCACCGGGTACGGCACGAGCGCGCTCGGCAGCCCGACGGCGGTCAGCTCGCACACCATGCCGGCACCCGAGCGCGACACGACGAAGTCGCTCGCCGCGTACGCCAGGTCCATCCGGTCGCAGTAGGGCAGCACGTGGTAGCCCTCGAGGTCGCTCGGGCCGATGTCCGACGCGGCACCCACGACGTGCAGGACCTGCCAGCCGGCGCCCACGATCGTGGCGGCGGACTTGTTGATCGTCCGGTTGATGCTCCGCGCACCCGAGGAGCCACCGGTCACGAGCAGCACGGGCCGCTCCGGGTCGAGCCCGAACTCGGCGAGCCCCTCGGCCCGGACGGCACGGCGGTCGAGCGACTCGATCTCGCGACGGAGCGGCATGCCGACGACGCGGCCGTGGCGCAGGCGGGTGTTCGAGAAGGTCAGGCCGACGTGCTCGGTGAGGAAGGCGGCGAGGCGGTTGGCCAGCCCGGGCTTGGCGTTCTGCTCGTGCACGACGATCGGGGTGCCGGTTCGGCGCGCGGCGATGTACGCCGGAGCGGCCGCGTAGCCACCGACGCCGAGGACCACCTCGATCTCGTGGTCGCGGATGATCTGCTCGGTTCGCTTGACCGCCGCCGCGAAGCGCTGCGGGAAGCGCAGGGCCGCGCCGTTCAGCTTCCGCGGGAACGGCAGGCGCGGGATCGTCAGCAGCTCGTAGCCGCGCATCGGGACGAGGCGGGACTCCAGGCCCTCGGCGGTACCCAGCACGAGCACCTCGGCGCCGGGCTCCCGCTCGGTCAGCCGGTCGGCGACCGCGAGCAGGGGGTTGACGTGGCCGGCGGTGCCGCCGCCGGCGAAGAGGTACTTGCTCACCGCAGTGATCCGTTCGTGGAGGTCCGGTCGAGTGGGGCGTTCGTCAGGCCGGGGTCGTTCTTGCCGGGCAGGTCACGGGCGAAGGAGAGCACGACGCCGATCGCCACCAGGGTCATGATGAGGGCCGAACCACCGGCCGAGATGAGTGGCAGGGGCACACCGAGCACGGGCAGCAGGCCGAGCACGACGGCGATGTTGATGAGCGCCTGGCCGATGATCCACGCGAGGATGCCACCGGTGACCGTCTTCACGAAGGGGTCGCGGGACTGCCGGATGATCTTGATCATGCCGACGGCGAGCACCACGAACAGGCTGAGCACCACGACGGCGCCGATCAGGCCGAGCTCCTCGCCGATGATCGCGAAGATGTAGTCGTTGTCCGCCTCGGGCAACCACGACCACTTCGCCTTCGAGTTGCCGAGGCCGACGCCGAACACGCCGCCGGACGCGAGCGCCCACATGCCGTGCACGGGCTGCCAGCAGATGTCCTGGTACTGGCTGGTGTCGGTGCACCCGGACAGCCAGGCGCTGATGCGGGTCGAGCGCGAGGCCGAGGCCATCGTCACGAAGGGCAGCATCACGGCGAACGCACCGAGGCCGACGAGCAGGTGCCGGGCACGGACGCCGCCGATGTACAGCGCGCCGAACACCAGGATGAGCATGACCATCGCGGTGCCCTGGTCACCGCCGAGGACGACGAGCCCGAGCGAGAGCATCGAGGCGATCCCGATCGGGATGAACACCTCTTTCCAGTCGTCGAGCTTGTCCCGCTTGACGTAGATGATGGCGCCGATGCCGAGCACCAGGCCGAGCTTCACGACCTCGGACGGCTGCGCGGTGAACGACCCGAGCTCGATCCAGTTCCGGTTGCCCTGGATGTCGATGCCGAGCGGGGTGAACACGAGCAGCTGCAGCACGAGCGCCGCACCGAGCAGCCGCATCGCCCACTTCCGCCAGATCCGGGTCGGGACCCGGCTGGCGATGAGCATGAGCGGCACGCCGAGCACGGCGTACAGGCCCTGACGGGACGCCGCCCCGAAGAAGTCGTGGGTCGCCGCGTACTCCTCGACGCTCGACGAGGACAGCACCATCACGACGCCGAAGACGACGAGGAACAGCGTGACGCCGAGGATCGTGTAGAAGGTGCTGGACTCCGCGACGAAGACGTTCTTGACGGCGACGATCGCGCCGTTGGTCCGTCGTGGGGTCGACGCGGTCCGGCCGTTACGGCTGTTCGGAAGATCCGTCGGTGTCGTCGCCATCGACTTCTCCTCCCAGGTGCTCGTTGACCGCGGCCGCGAAACGCTGCCCCCGGTCGGCGTAGGAGCCGAACTGGTCGAACGACGCCGCCGCCGGGGCGAGGAGGACGGTGTCGCCCGGCCTCGCGACCGATGCGGCATGCCGGACCGCCTCGCGCATGACCTGATCAGTGTCCGTCGTCTCCACCTGGAGCACCGGGACCGTGGACGCGTGTCGCGCGAATGCCTCGAGGACCGGGGTCCGGTCGGTGCCGATCACCACGACGGCGCGGACGCCGGGGCCGAAGCGCTCGACCAGACCGTCGACGTCGACGCCCTTGAACAGGCCACCGACGATCCACACGACGGTGTCGAACGACGCGAGCGACGCGGTGGCGGCGTGCGGGTTCGTGGCCTTGGAGTCGTCGACCCAGGTGATGCCGTCCGCCTGGGCCACGAGCTCGGTGCGGTGGTGGTCGGCGCGGAACGCCCGGACGGCCGACTGGATGGCGCTCGGCTGGACGGTGCCGGCACGGGCCAGTGCAGCGGCGGCCAGGACGTTCATGGTCATGTGCGGGCTGGCGAGCCCGGCGGCCTCGAGGTCGGCGATGGTGGACAGCTCGAGCGCGCTGTTGCGACGGTCCTCGTTGAAGGCCCGGTCGCACAGGACGTCCTCGACGATGCCGACGTCGCCGGGAGCGGGGACGCCGGGGGTGAAGCCGACCGCACGGCAGCCCTCCACCACGTCGGCCTCCTGCACCATCTGCCGGGTGGCGTCGTCCGAGGTGTTGTAGACGCACGCCATCACGGTGCGCTCGTAGACCTTGGCCTTCGCCGCGCGGTACGCCTCGGCGGAGCCGTGCCACTCCAGGTGGTCGTCGGCGATGTTCAGGCAGGCGCTCGCGAGCGGCACCACGGCACCGTCGCCGGACGTCGCCGCGTAGTGCAGCTGGTGGCTCGAGAGCTCGACGACGAGCACGTCGTAGCCGACCGGGTCGCGGACGACGTCGAGCACCGGCACGCCGATGTTCCCGCACGCGACGGCACGCAGGCCGCCGGCCTCGTACATCGCGGTCGTGAGCTGTGTCGTCGTGGTCTTGCCGTTCGTGCCCGTGATCGTGATCCAGGGGGCGGCGACCGGGCCGCGGACGACCTTGTCCCGCACGCGCCAGGCGAGCTCGATGTCACCCCAGACGGTGCTGTTCGTCACCGACCACCGCACGGTTGCGTTGTGCGGGGGCAGCCCCGGCGACACGATGACGACGTCGGGTGCCTGCTGCACGAGGGCGTCCGGCACGGCGTCGAGCGGGGTCTGCAGGAACCGGGCACCGATCACGTCGAGCAGCTCGACGCTGTCGGCGGGGGCGTCGGACGAGTAGACCGTCACCTCGCTGCCGAGCTCCACGAGCGTGTCGGCGACCGAGAACCCGGTGGCCCCGAGGCCGAGGACGGCGACGTTCAGCCCCTTCCACCCCTCGGAGTACCAGCTGTCGAGGGACTGGAGGCGGGACGGCGAGGACACCGGGTCAACCAACGCGTGCGATCCATTCGAGGTAGAAGAGTCCGACCCCCGCCGCGACGAAGAGCCCGGCGATGATCCAGAAGCGGACGACGACGGTCACCTCGGCCCACCCCTTCAGTTCGAAGTGGTGGTGCAGCGGACTCATCAGGAAGATGCGCTTGCCGTGGGTGATCTTGAAGTAGGCCCGCTGCAGGATGACGGAGCCGGTGACGATGAAGAACAGGCCACCGATGAGGATGAGCAGCAGCTCGGTACGGCTGAGGATCGCGAGGCCGGCGAGGGCGCCGCCGAGGCCGAGCGAACCGGTGTCACCGAGGAAGATCTGCGCCGGCGAGGTGTTGTACCAGAGGAAGCCGATGAGCCCACCGCAGACCGCGGCCGCGACCACGGCGAGGTCGAGCGGGTTCGACACGGTGTAGCAGGCGTGTGCGGTGCTCGAGTCGAGGCGGGCGCCGCCGCAGATCTGGTTCGACTGCCAGAAACCGATGATGACGTACGAGCCGATCGCCAGGATGCTCGACCCGGTGGCCAGTCCGTCGAGCCCGTCGGCCACGTTCACGCCGTTCGACGTCGACACCGTCAGCAGGACGATCCAGGCGAGGAACAACACGGTGCCGATGACGGTGCCGAGCGCCATGAAGTCGAGCCACGGCACGTCGCGGATCGCCGAGATCATCGTCGATGCCGGCGGCTTGCCGTTCGACGTCGGCACGACCAGGGCGATCGTGGCGAAGATGACGCCGACGATGACCTGACCGAGGATCTTGGCCCAGCCACCGAGCCCGAGGCTCCGCTGACGCCGCACCTTGAGGAAGTCGTCGATGAAGCCGACGAACCCGAGCCCGACCATCAGGAACAGCACGAGCAGGCCGGACAGCGTGATCGAGTCACGCCCGGCCAGGTGGCCGACGAAGTACCCGATCACCGCACCGATGATCAGGACGATGCCACCCATGGTGGCGGTCCCGCGCTTGGTGTGGTGGGACTGCGGACCGTCGTCACGGATGAACTGCCCCCACCCGAGACGGTGGAAGAGCTTGATGAAGAACGGGGTGAGCAGCAACGTGAACACCAGCGACGTGGCGCCGGCGACGAGGAGCGCGATCATTCGGTGACACCTCCGAGGCGGTCGCCGAGGAATCGCAGTTCGGCAGACTTCGAGGACTTGACGAGGACGACGTCGCCGGGGCGGAGCATCTCCTGCATGGCACGGACGGCGTCGTCGACGTCCTCGATGTACACGGACTCGCCGTCCCACGATCCCTCGAGGGTGGCGGCCTGGTGGATGGGCATCGCGCCGCGGCCGACGACCACGAGCTGTCCGATGCCGAGGCGGACGACGAGCCGACCGACGCGGTCGTGCTCCTCGACGGAGAACTCACCGAGCTCGGCCATCTCACCGAGCACGGCGACGGTCCGCTCCCCCGGGCGCACGATCTGCGCCAGGGTCCGCAGCGCTGCCGCGGTGGAGTCGGGCGACGCGTTGTAGGCATCGTTGATGACGGTGACGCCCTCGGGGCCGCCCTGGAGCAGCTCCATGCGCCAGCGCTCGGCGCGCGTCATCGACGCGAGCGCCGCGGCGCCGTCGGCGAGCGGGACGCCCCACAGGTGGGCGACGGTGAGCGCGGCGGACGCGTTCATCGCGTGGTGCTCACCCAGGATCGCGAGGCGCACGTCGACGTGATCCGGGCCTCCAGGCTGTCCTGGAGGCGCGGTGAGGGTGAAGCGGGTGCCGCTGCGGTCCGTCTCGATGCCGGTGATGCGGTAGTCGGCCTCCGCCGACGTGCCGAAGCCGACCACGCGCGCGGCCGTCAGGTCGCGCATCGACGCGACGCGGTCGTCGTCGACGTTGAGCAGGGCCGTCGCGGTCTCGGGCAGGTCGGTGACCATCTCGGACTTCGCGCGCTGCGTCGCCTCGATGCCGCCGAACTCGCCGGCGTGCGCGAGGCCCACCTTGAGGACGACGCCGAGGTCGGGCTCGGCGATCGACACGAGCTTGGCGATGTGGCCGACGCCGCTCGCGCCCATCTCCACGACCAGGTACCGGGTGTCGTACGTGATGCGGAGCATCGAGATCGGTGCGCCGACGTGGTTGTTGAACGAGCCCTCGGGCGCGACGGTCGCGCCGTGCTGCTCGAGGATCGTGCGGAGCATGTTCTTCGTGCTCGTCTTGCCGTTCGAGCCGGTGATGCCGACGACCCGCAGGGGTGCCGGGCGACCGTCGGCGTCGACGCGGTCCGCGGTGCTCATCCGGACGCGCGTGACGACCTCGTGCGCGAGCGCGGCGAGGGCCTCGTACCCGTCGGTGACGACGATCTGCGGCGCGGTCGTGTCCACGCGCTCGGGCGTGATCACCAGGGCGGCACCGGCGTCGACGGCCGCGGCCACGAAGCGTCGGCCGTCGGTGACCTCACCGGGCAGGGCGAAGAAGACACTGCCGGGGCGGACCAGGCGCGAGTCGGTCTCGACCGAGCCCTCGACGACCAGGTCGCCGGGCTCGGCGACGTCGGTCGCCTGCGCGCCGCCGATCAGCTCGCCGCCGACCGCGGTGGCGATCTCGGCGAGGGTCATGGCGATCATCGGACGTCCTCCGCCGGACCGGAGTTCGGCTCCCAGCCGGCCTCGCGCAGGGCCGCGCGGGCCTCGTCACGGGCGGAGTAGGGCGTGCGGACGCCCTGGATGTCGCGGTAGTCCTGGTGACCCGGGCCGGCCCAGAGGATCGAGTCACCCTCGCCGACCAGGCTCACGGCCGTGCGGATCGCCGCCTCGGGCGGGCTGACCTCGTGGATCTCGTGGTCCGGGTAGGCGGCACGTGCTGCGTCGACCAGGGTCTTCCGGATCGACGCGGCGTCCTCGAAGCGCGGGTGGTGGTCGGTGACGACCAGGATGTCGCTGCCGGCCGCGGCCACGCGGGCCATGTCGCCGCGCTTCGTGGTGTCGCGGTCGCCGTCGGCGCCGAACAGCATGAGGACCTTGCCGGAGGTGAACTGTCGGACCGCGGCGAGGGTGTTCTCGAACGCGTCGGCGCTGTGGCCGAAGTCGACGTAGACGCTCGGGCCGTGCTCGCCGGAGACGCGCTCGGTGCGGCCGGGCAGGTAGCACTCGATGGCGGAGACACGGTGCGGCTCGCCGTCGCGCTCGCTCGCGTCGTCCTCGTCCGGGTAGCGGCGGTGGCCCGACTCGAGCGCGTGCGCGATGGCACCGAGCTCGAACCCGCCCTCGACGAGCATCACGATCGCGAGTGCAGCGTTCGCCGCCATGTGCCAGCCGATCAGCGGCACACGGGTCGTCAGCTCGCGACCCTCGGGGCCGGTCAAGCGGAACTCGGTGTAGGCGGCGTGCGCCTCGACGATATCGACGTGCCACTCGGCCTCGACGTCGGGGTGCACCGTGATCGTGGTCACGGGGATGCGGGAGTCCTGCACCACGCGGTGGCCCCAGTCGGTGTCCAGCGAGACGACGCCGCGACGGGCGTGCTCGGGCTGGAACAGCGGGAGCTTCGCCTGGTAGTACTCCTCCATGTCGGCGTAGTCATCGAGGTGGTCGTGCGACAGGTTCGTGAAGGCTGCGACGTCGAAGACGATGCCGTCGACGCGGTGCCGGCTGAGGGCCTGGGCGCTGACCTCGACTGCGACCGCACGGACCTCGCTCTCGCGCATGCGGGCGAGGAGCGCGTGCATCTCGCTGGCCTCGGGCGTGGTCAGGCGGCTCGTCACGCTGAGCGAACCGATGTGGCGCTCCGCGGTCGAGCTCAGGCCGGTGACCAGGCCGAGCTGCTTGAGGATGCCTTCGAGGATGTACGACGTGCTCGTCTTGCCGTTCGTGCCGGTGACGGCGAACAGCTGCGGCAGGTCGGTGGCCTCGTCGGGGTGGGTGCGGTAGACCCACGCCGCGACGTCGCCGAGGGCGGCGCGGGGGTCGTCGACGACGAGCACCGGCAGCCCGGACGGCTCGACCAGTGCGACGCCGTCCTGGTCGGTCAGGACGGCGACGGCGCCGCGCTCGGCGGCCTCGGTCGCGAACTGTGCGCCGTGCCGGTTGGCACCGTGCACGCCGACGAACAGGTCACCCGGCTGCACCTCGGTGGCGCTCAGGGTGACACCGGTGGTCTCGATGCTGTCGACCGAGCCGACGACTCGCAGACCGAACGCGTTGGCGAGTTCGGAGACGGCCCTCGGGGTCGGGTGTTCGGGTCGGAGGACCGGGGGGATCCGTGCGGACAAGTGTTCCTTCTTCCTCACCACGTGGACGGGTAGAGCTTCGCCTCGGACGCGGAGGGGGCTACTCGGTACTTCTCGAGCACCTGGGACATGAGTGTGCGGAACGCCGGAGCCGCTCCGCTGGACCACTTGTTGGTCTGCGGCTTCGTGAACGTCACCGTGACAACATACTGGGGGTCTTCGGCGGGTGCCATTCCGGCCACCGACGTGATGCGCTGACCGCCGTAGCCCTGCGACCCCTCGGCCACCTCGGCGGTCCCCGTCTTCGCGGCGATGTTGTAGCCGGAGATCGGCTTCATCCCCACCAGCGTGCCACCCGTGACGACGCTCTGCAGCATGCCGGTGACCTGCGTGGCGGCGGCTGCGGAGACGACCCGCTGCTTCTGCACGTCGGGCGCGTCGATCGTCTTGCCGTCCGCCGTGGTGCAGCCCTTGACGAAGTGCAGCGGGATCCGGACACCGTCGTTCGCGATGGTCTGGAACACGCTCGCGACCTGCACCGCCGTGGTCGAGATCCCCTGGCCGAACATCGAGTTGATGTTCGTCTGCTGGTCCCAGTTCGGGGTGGTGCCGTAGTCCATCGAGGGCTGGCCCGGGTAGTCGATGGCCGTCTCCGGCTCGAACAGCCCGAACTTCTTCATGTAGTCGAAGCGCTGCTGGGATGTCAGCCGCGCGCCGAGCTCGGTGATGCCGACGTTCGACGAGTTCTGCAGGATGCCGGTCAGCGTGAGGTTCTCGGTGGCGTGGAACTCGGAGTCGTGGATCGTGCCGCCCCAGGGGAACGTGCGCGAGTACGGCACGACGGCCTGGTCGGTGGGGCTCGACTTGCCCTGGTCGAGCAGCGCGGCGGCGATGGCGGCCTTGATCGTGGAGCCCGGCTCGTACGACGCGGTCAGGGCACGGGAACCGAAGGCGCCCTTGTCGGTCGTGGCGTCGACGTCGTTCGGGTCCACCGTCGGGTAGTCGGCGACCGCCAGCAGCTCACCCGTCTTGACGCTCGTGACCGTCGCCGTCGCGGACTCCGCCTGCAGGGTCTTGGCGGCGGACGCGATGGTCTGCTGCGCCATGTACTGCAGGTCGCTGTCGATGGTCGTCTCGAGTGTGCCGCCGTCCTTGGCCTTCTTCGTGGTCACGGTGCTGCCCGGGAGCTGCACGCCGTCCTCGCCACGCTCGTAGGTCTCGGAGCCGTTGGTGCCCGCCAGGCACTGGTTGTAGGAGTACTCCAGGCCGGCCTGAGCGCCGTCGGTGCCCATGAACCCGGTGAGGTTGCCCGTGGTCGCACCCGTCGGGTACACCCGCGCCGCCTGTGGCTCCGGGTACAGCCAGGGGATGCCGAGCGCGCGCACGGCCTCGTAGTGCTGCACGTCGAGGCCCTTGACCAGGTACGCGAAGTCGGACTTCGGGTTCGCGGCGATGTTCTTCCGCATGGTCGCGACGTCACCGCCGGACGCCTTCGCCAGCGCACTCAGGGCGGTGCCGACACTGACGTCCTTGATGCGGGTGCCGCCGAGCTTGCCCTTGAAGCCCTTCACCAGGCGCGGCGAGGTCGTGATGTTGTACCGGGTGACGCTGTCGGCGAGTTCGGTGCCGTTGCGGTCCACGATCGACCCGCGGGTGCCGTAGATCGTCACGGGGATGCTGCGCTTCTGGGCCGACGCCTTGTTCAGCTCCGACGCCTGGACGACCTGGATGTCGACGAGCCGCACCACGAACACCCCGACGAGGGCGATCACGGCGAGCATCACGATGCTGTAGCGCAGGCGTCGGTTGCGGATCGTCTTCGTCACGCGGTGCGGTCCTTCCCGGGCGGTGCTGAGGGTGCGGCGGACCCGCCGGTCACCGGGTGGAGGGCGCCTGGAGCGGGTTCGCGTCGGACTCTACGGACGACTTCGCCGTCCCCTGGTCCGACGCGCTGGCGCCGCTCGTCTTCTCAGACGTCGCGGTGCCGTCCGCGGAGCTCGTGGCGCCGGACGTGTCCTTCGTGCTCGACGTGTCCGTCGTGCCGGTCTCCTTGCTGGTGGAGGTGTCCCCCGGCTTCGTGGCCAGCGGCACGTCGCTCAGCAGTGAGTTCGGCACCTGGTTCTCGGTGGACGCCGTGGCCTCGTCGGGCTTCGCCGGGGTCGGCGTGCCGTACACCCGACCGGTCTTCGGGTCGAGGTACACCGGCGTCGAGTTGGCGATCATGCCGAGCGACTGGGCGTTGCGGGCCAGGTTCTGCGGCGAGTCGAGGACCCGGAGCTGCTCGGACAGCGACTGCTGCGTGCGGGACAGGTTCGTCTGCTCGGCCGACAGCGAGTTGAGCGTGTAGGCGCCCTGGCTGAGCACCATGCTGATGCCGAGCTGGGCCAGCAGCAGGATCCCGAGCGCGGCGACGGCCACCACGGCGTACCCGATGCGGGGGCGTGCCCGGCGCTGGGCTGCGGTCGGGGTGACCTCGACCAGCTCGGGGCGGCGCTGACGGTCGGGGCGCGGGGCCCGCGACGGGACGACCGCAGGGTCGACGAGTGCGAGGTTCGTGCTCATGTCAGTTCCGGATCCGCTCGGCCGCGCGCAGGCGCACGGGGGTTGCTCGGGGGTTGGCGGCGCGTTCGGCCTCGTCGGCCAGCTCGGCGCCCTTGACGATCAGGGAGAAGGTGGGGGCGTGCTCGGGCAGCTCCACCGGCAGGCCTGCGGGGGCGCTCGACTTCGTGCGCTCCACCAGTGCCCGCTTGACGATGCGGTCCTCGAGGGACTGGTACGACTCGACGACGATCCGGCCGCCGACCGCGATGGCGTCGAGCGCCGCCGGGATCGCCCGCTCGAGCACGCTGAGTTCGGCGTTGACCTCGATGCGGAGCGCCTGGAAGACGCGCTTGGCCGGGTGCCCCTGGCGCTGGATGGCGACCGGGGTCGCGTCGTGCAGCACCTGGACCAGGTCGCCGGACATCTCGAACGGCTTCGTCGCCCGCCGCTCGACGATCGCTCGGGCGTATCGGCCGGCGAGCTTCTCCTCGCCGTAGCGCTGGAAGATGCGGCGGAGTTCGCCCTCGTCGTAGGTGGCCAGGACGTCGGCGGCGGTCTGCCCCTCGGTCCGGTCCATCCGCATGTCGAGCGGAGCGTCCTGGCTGTACGCGAACCCGCGCTCAGCCCGGTCGAGCTGCAGCGAGCTCACGCCGAGGTCGAAGAGCACACCGTCGACCTTCGTGAAGCCCTCGCCCTCGATCGCGTCGACGATGCCGTCGTACACGGTGTGCACGAGCCGGACGCGGTCACCGAAGCGGGCCAGGCGCTCCCCCGCGATGCCGAGTGCGTCGGTGTCCCGGTCGAGCCCGATGAGCGTGAGCTCCGGGAACCGCTCGAGCAGACCCTCGGAGTGGCCGCCCATGCCGAGCGTGGCGTCGACGACGACCTTGCCCGGGCCCTCGAGCGTCGGCGTGAACAGGTCGACGATGCGCTGGAGCATCACCGGCGTGTGCGGGAAGCGTGGCGTCTCGTTGTCGTTGTCGTTGTCAGCCATGTGCAGCCCCTCGTCTCCTGGGCCGTGGGTCCGGATCCCCATCCATGCGACCTGACACCGGGGAAGTGGTGTCAGGGCTTCACGGCTGGGAGTCCCGATCCGCGGATCAGAAGATCCCCGGGATCACCTCCTCGTCGTTGTCGGCGAATGCCTCTTCGGCTTCGGCGTAGTAGGCCTCCCACGCGGGGGTGGACCAGATCTCGGCACGGTCACCGCTGCCGATGACCGTGAGGTCCCGCTCGAGCCCCGCGTACTCGCGGAGGTTCTGCGGGATCGTCACGCGATTCTGCTTGTCGGGCTGTTCGGCGCTGGCCCCCGAGAGGAACAGACGCATGTAGTCCCTGGTGCGCTTCGACGTCATCGGGGCGGTCCGGATGCGCTCGTGGAGTTCCTCGAACGTCCGGGCACTGAAGACCACGACGCAACGTTCCTGGCCGCGGGTCATCACGAGCCCGCCGGACAGTTCGTCCCGGAACTTGGCGGGGAGGATCACGCGACCCTTCTCGTCGAGCTTCGGGGCATGAGTACCGAGCAGCACGTCGGGCCTCCCCTCCGCTCCACCGGACCGTTGCGAGCCCCACTTTACTCCACTCCCCTCCCCACGCCCAGGATTCCGCTCCCTTTTCGGCCCGCGACACCCCTACTGGGGGCACGCAGGCCGGAATGGACCAGGCAGCGACGACCTCCAAGGCCCGGAATCATGCGGTTCGACAGCACCGGGGATGGCGTGGAGGAAAGTGGAGGACTTTCGCAGCCGGTGGAGCACTCCGGGGCGCGCCGCGGATTCAGGGTCGGCCCCACCACGCCCGGCTTCCGGTCAGCGCGCGGTCACGACGTGCCGCCGCCACGACGGCGAGTGGTCACGAACCGTCGCTCGCGCGGGACCCAGCCGACAGTTCCCGCACCATCGGCAACCCGCACGCGGCAGGTCGTGACCACTCGCGCACGCACGCGGCGACGGTCCACCCCGGCCTGGAGGCCCGCCCCACGTCCGCCGTGTTGCCCACGCGGGCGCATGCTCGGCCCCACCACGCGCGACTGCCGGTCAGCGCGCGGTCACGACGTGCCGCCGCCGCGACGCCGAGTGGTCACGAACCGTCGCTCGCGCGGGCCCCGGCCGACAGTTCCCGCGCCATCGGCAACCCGCACGCGGCATGTCGCGACCACTCGCGCGCGCACGCACGCGGCGACGGTCCACCCCGGCCTGGAGGCCCGCCCCACCCTCGCCGCGGTGCCCACGCGGGCGCATGGTCGGCCCCGCCACGCTCGGCTTCCGGTCAGCGCGCGGTCACGACGTGCCGCCGCCGCGACGCCGAGTGGTCTTGAACCGTCGCTCGCACCGGCCTCAGCCGACAGCTCCTGCCCCCTCGGCATCCACCGCGCGGCAGGTCGTGACCACTCGCGCACGCACGAATCACCCGCCTCCCGAAACACGAAACGGGGCCGACCCGAAGGCCGACCCCGTGGAGGAGTGTGGAGGGAGTCCTGCTGACTCCTGTCAGCTACTGACTCTGGTCGTTTACTGACTCTGGTCGTTTACTAGCTCTGGTCGTTGCGCTTGTCCCAGCGCTCGTTCATCCGGTCCATGAAGGATCCACCGCCACCGCTGGACGGACGCGCGGACCCACCGGACGCGGGCTTGCCCGGCCGAGCGGGCTTCGCCTTCGGAGCACGCATGCCCGGGCGCAGCGCGAACAAGACACCGGCGAGCATCACGACGAAGCCGAGGATGCCCAGCAGCGGCGCCTTGATGACGAGGCCGACGATGACGATGGCGACCCCGGCGAGTGCGCCGAGGACCCCGAGCGTGATGGCTGTGTACGTCGGACGACCCTGTCGACGTGTGACACGAGCCACGAAATCGGAATCGTTCTGGTAGAGGCTGCGCTCCATCTCTTCGAGAAGGCGCTGCTCCTGTTCCGAGAGCGGCATCTTGGTTCCCTCTGTTCCTGGGATCGACGCGGGGTTGAAAAACGCGGGTTGAGTGGACCGATTCTATGCCTCGACCACTCCACTAGGGTAGGGATCGTGGCTGAGAGTACGCGATTAGTGGACCTCGTATCGGCGCGTATCGACCGGGCACTCGACGAGCAGCGTGAACGGCTCCTCGCGATCAGCCCCGACCTCGCGCCGTTCGACCGGTACGCACGAGACCTGTTGTCCGGCGGCAAGCGCTTCCGGGCACTGTTCTGCTACTGGGGATGGCAGTCGGTGGCCGGCCGTTCGGGCTCGTTCGACCCGCTGGCCGAAGGGTCCCGGCAGACCACGGCCGAGGCGGTCGTCACGGTCGCCGCCGCGCTCGAGGTCTTCCACGCCGCCGCCCTGGTGCACGACGACATCATGGACCGCTCGGACACCCGCCGCGGGCGTCCGGCCGCGCACCGCCGCTTCGAGTCCCTGCACGAGGAGTCCGGCTTCGTCGGCGACCGCGGGCAGTACGGCACGAACTCCGCGCTGCTCCTCGGCGACCTGCTGCTCTCGCTGAGCGACTCGGTCTTCGACGAGGGCCTCGCGCTCCTCGACCCGGTGCGGGCCCGCATCGTCCGCCAGGAGTTCCACGCGATGCGCCTCGACGTCACGGCGGGGCAGTACCTCGACGTGCACGAGGAGACCGCCTGGCCGGTCATCGACGAGTCCGAGCACCTGCTCCGCGCCCAGCGCGTCATCGTCTTCAAGTCGGCGAAGTACTCGATCGAGGCCCCGCTGGTCATCGGTGCCCTCGTCGCCGGCGCGAGCGACTCCCAGCTCGAGGGCCTCCGCGCCTTCGGACTCCCCCTCGGCGTGGCGTACCAGCTCCGCGACGACATGCTCGGGGTCTTCGGCGATCCCGAGGTCACCGGCAAGCCGGCCGGCGACGACCTGCGCGAGGGCAAGCGCACCGTCCTCATCGCCTCGGCGCGCAAGACGCTGGCGAACGGCCCACGGCAGCTCCTGGACGAGCTCCTCGGAGACCCCGACCTCGACGAGGAGCAGGTGCAGATGCTCCGCGCGACCCTCACCGAGTCGGGCGCCGTGGCCGCCGTGGAGCGGTCGATCGAGCGGCACGTCCAGCGCGCCAAGGCGGCGCTCGACGCCTCGCCGCTGACGCCGTCGGCGCGCGAGCAGCTCGCGTCGCTGGCCGACACGGTCAGCCGCCGGTCGTCCTAGACGCGAGGCCAGGACAGACAGGAGGCCCGTGGCGACACCGCCACGGGCCTCCTGTCCGTCCGGATGGCGTCTAGAGCAGCGACTGGGCGACGCGACGCACCTCGGCCTTGCGGCCGGCGCGGAGCGCCGCGATCGGCGTGGTGCCCATCGCGTCGTCGACGGTGAGCATCCAGCGCACCGCCTCGTCGTCGGTGAAGCCGTTGTCGCCGAGCACGATCAGCGTGCCGCGGAGCTCGGGCATCGGCTCCCCGTCCTCGAGGAACTCGACCGGCACGCGCAGCACACCGCCGACGCGGGCTGCCAGCAGGGTCTTCTGCTCGAAGAGTCGGTGGATCCGTCCGGGGCTCGTGCTGAACATGTCCACCAGCTCGGGGACGGTCAGCCAGCGTTCGGAGAGGGACAGGTCGTCGGCGGGTGCGGCACTCACACGCCCATGGTGCCAGAGTGACCGCCGGAGTGAATCCGCCTCGTTCGTCACATTCGTCACATCCACCCCATCTGACTCTCTGGTTGACTTGGGAATCAGGCCATGCCAGCGTTGTGGCACCTGTGAGTGCGCGCACGCGTGCGCACGGCTCAGTCGAGATCAGGAGAAACCCGTGGACCACGCTGCAGACGAAGTCGCCCGGCGCGCACGATCCGCCCGGTTCGCCACCATGCCCATCGTCCTCGCGGGCACGATCGCCGTGACCGCCGGCCTGACCGGCCCCATCGCGCACGCCGAGCCGCGGCACGACGACGCCGACGCGAACCACAAGCGCCACGTCGACCAGGACCGCGCCGTGACCGACCGCCCGGTGTTCGGCACCGCCGTCGCCCGGCCGACGCAGACCGTCGTGCGGACGGTCGCCGCCACCACGAAGGCCCCCACCACCTACACCGTCCACCACGGCGACACGGTCTCGGGCATCGCCGCCCGTTTCGGCCTGTCGGCGCAGGAGATCCTCGTGCGCAACGGCCTCGGCTGGAACACGATCATCCACCCCGGGCAGACGCTCCACCTGGCGTCGACGCCCGCCGTCACCACCGCGGCGGTTCGGACCTCCGGGTCGACCGGCGGCTCCGGCTCCGACACCTCGAGCTACCACGTGAAGCAGGGCGACACCGTCTCCGGCATCGCGTCCCGCGTCGGCGTGTCGACCACGGCGCTCCTCAACGCGAACAAGCTGTCGCAGCGCAGCGTCATCTACCCCGGGCAGACGCTCCGGGTGCCGCACGGAACGTCATCGACGCCGTCGACGTCCACCGCCTCGGCTCCGTCGACGAAGACGAGCGTGAAGATCAGCGCCGGAGACACCGTGGCCTCGATCGCCGCCGCGCACCACGTCTCCGTCAAGTCGCTCCTGTCGGCGAACGGGTTGTCGTACACGAGCACGATCTACGCCGGCAAGACGCTCGTGATCCCGTCGTCGAACGCCACCGCCGCGCCCGCGGTCTCCGCGAGTGCGGCGGTCAGCGGTGCCGTCGGCCTGAGCGCCGAGCAGCGCCAGAACGCCGCGACCATCGTGGCCGTCGGTCGATCGCTGGGAGTCCCGGACCGGGGCATCGTCGTGGCCCTCGCCGCCGCGATGCAGGAGTCGAGCCTCCGGAACCTGCCGCACGGCGACCGCGACTCGGTCGGTCTGTTCCAGCAGCGTCCGTCCCAGGGTTGGGGCAGCGCGCTGAAGCTGCAGGACCCGGCGCACGCCACCGCGCTGTTCTTCGGCGGGCGACACAACCCGAACGCCGGCAAGACCCGCGGCCTGCTCGACGTGCCCGGCTGGTCCTCGATGAGCATCACCGACGCGGCCCAGGCCGTGCAGCTCTCCGCCTACCCGAAGGCCTACGCCACCTGGGCGAGCGCCGCCCAGGGCTGGCTGGCGACACTCTGAGCCTCATCCGGAAGATCGAGATTGGGTCACGGGCGGTGCGCCGGTGCGTCCGAGTGCGGTTCCGATTCGTAGAATGCCGCCGATGACCACCAACGCCGCCACGGATCCGATGATCGGTCGCATGATCGATCAGCGGTACCGCGTCCGCTCCCGCATCGCGCGCGGGGGCATGGCGACCGTCTACCTCGCGACCGACGTGCGCCTCGAGCGACGCGTCGCGATCAAGATCATGCACGGGCACCTGGCCGACGACCAGGCCTTCCGTGAGCGCTTCATCCAGGAGGCCCGGTCGGCGGCCCGGCTGTCGCACCCGAACCTGGTGGGCGTGTACGACCAGGGCGCCGAGGGCGAGATCGCCTACATCGTCATGGAGTACATCCCCGGCATCACGCTGCGGGACCTGCTGCAGGAGCACCACGCCCTGACGCCCGAGCAGGCGACCGACATCCTGCGCGCCGTGCTGGCCGGCCTCGCCTCGGCCCACCGCGCCTGGATCGTGCACCGCGACCTGAAGCCCGAGAACGTCCTGCTCGCCGACGACGGCCGCATCAAGCTCGGCGACTTCGGCCTGGCCCGGGCCACGACCGCGAACACGGCGACCGGCGCGGCCCTGCTCGGCACGATCGCCTACCTGTCCCCCGAGCTCGTGACCCGCGGCGCCGCCGACTCGCGCAGCGACATCTACGCGCTCGGCATCATGCTCTACGAGATGCTCACCGGCGAGCAGCCCTACAAGGGCGAGCAGCCGATGCAGATCGCCTACCAGCACGCCAACGACTCCGTGCCCGCACCGAGCGCCGCCGTGTCGGGGGTGCCGCCGGAGCTCGACGAGCTGGTCGCCTGGTCGACCGCACGCGACCCCGAGGACCGCCCCCGCGACGCCCGCGAGATGCTCGACCACATGGCGGGCAACCAGCAGCGTGCGACCGGCCAGTACCGCACCGCCGTGCTCCGCCCCGAGAACGGCACCGCGATCCTGCCCTCGGGTGGCGCCGGCACGCTCGGCGCCGCAGCGGCCGCAGGAGCCGCAGCTGCGGACGAGACCGCCATCATCGACCGGTCCGGCGACCGCGACACCGGCGAACGCGGTCGAGCACCCGCCCGTGCGCGCGGCAACGCCCCGGGCCCCCGTCGCACCGGGGCACAGCCGGGCGTGCTGTCCCCCGCCGGACAGCGGCTCGCCGACCAGTCGGCGAAGCGTCGGAAGCGCGGCTGGATCCTGCTGTCCGTGGTCGTCGTGCTCGCGCTGATCGGAGCCGGCTTCGGCTGGTACTTCGGCCCGGGGCCGGGTGGCAACGTGCGGATCCCGGAAGTCACGGGCAAGTCGGTCTCGCAGGCCCGGCAGCTGCTCGAAGCACAGGGCCTGCAGGCGGCGTCGAAGACCGGGACACGGTTCGACGCCGTCGTCGCGAAGGGGCAGGTCTCCACGACGAAGCCGGCCCCGAAGCGCGAGGTGCAGAAGGGCACGGCGGTGCAGATCGTCGTGTCGAACGGCCCCCGGATGATCCCGCTGCCGGCGATCGTCGGGCAGCCGCTCTCCACCGTGACGGCCGCACTCGACGACGACTTCGAGCTGCAGGACGACCGGTACGAGTTCTCCGCCGACGCCCCGAAGGACACCGTGGTCGCGGCGACCGGCCGGGCGTCCGGCGGCAAGCCGCTCGACCTCACGACGGTGAAGGCCTACGGCGAGACCGGGCAGGTCACGCTGACCGTCTCGCTCGGCCCCGTGCCCGACGTGGTCGGCAAGACGGTCGACGAGGCCGCCGCGGCACTCGACGACGTCGGACTGATCCTCGGCGCCCGGACCGAGCAGTACAGCGAGACCGTGCCCGCGGGTCAGATCGTCTCCGCCGCCGTGCAGGGTTCCCCCGCCGTGCGCGGGTCGGCCGTGGACGTCGTCGTGTCGAAGGGTCCGACGCCGATCACCGTGCCCGAGGACGGCGTCGTCGGGGCGACGATCAACGAGGCGACGAAGACCCTCGAGGACCTCGGCCTCAAGGTCTCCGTACCCGACTGCACGAACATCCTCTGCGGCTTCTACGACTGGAAGTCGAAGCTGCCGGTCACCGGCACCGACCCGGGCGCCGGCGCCACGGTCCACCGCGGCGACACCGTCACCCTGTCCTACGACCAGTAGGGGCCGGGGCGGGCGCTGCGTGAGCGGTGTGCCGCCAGAGCGACGCTGTCTCGCCCGACAGCGCCGACACCGTCGCGAAAGCGACAGTGTGCCGCCACCGTTCGGTGGCACACGGTCGCTTTCGAGAGCAGCAGATGCTGACGCTCCGCACCCTCGGCCGTCGACGCGACCCCGGGACGGACGGGAGGCCCGTGGCGGCGCCGTCACGGGCCTCCCGTCCGACACACGAAAGCGACAGAACCCCGCGAACATGCTGCGGGGTTCTGTCGCTTTGGCGACACGGTTCGTGCGTTACGAGCGGTCGGGCTGGTGCGCGCCGAGTTCCTCGGCCACCAGGAAGGCGAGCTCGAGGGACTGCATGTGGTTCAGGCGCGGGTCGCACAGCGACTCGTAGCGCGTGGCGAGGGTGGCCTCGTCGATGTGCTCCGAGCCGCCGAGGCACTCGGTGACGTCGTCACCGGTGAGCTCGACGTGCATGCCACCCGGGTAGGTGCCGACCTGGCGGTGCGCCTCGAAGAAGCCGAGGACCTCGTCCACGACGTCGTCGAACCGGCGGGTCTTGTAGCCCGTCGGCGTGGTCAGGCCGTTGCCGTGCATCGGGTCGGTGACCCACAGCGGGTTGGCGTCCATGCCCTTGATCGCCTCGAGCAGCTTGGGCAGCTCGTCGCGGATCTTGCCCGCACCCATCCGCGTGATGAAGGTCAGGCGACCCGGCTCACGGTTCGGGTCGAGCTTGTCGACGAGCGCCTTCATGTCGTCGACGCTCGTCGTCGGGCCGAGCTTCACGCCGATCGGGTTGCGCACCCGCGACAGGAAGTCCACGTGGGCGCCGTCGAGGTCGCGCGTGCGCTCACCGATCCAGATGAAGTGACCGGACGTGTCGTACGCCAGGCCGGAGCGCGAGTCGATGCGGGTCATCGGGCGCTCGTAGTCCATCAGCAGCCCCTCGTGCGAGGCGTAGAACTCGACGTGCTTGAGCGCCTCGAAGTCGGCGCCGCAGGCGTCCATGAAGCGAATCGCGCGGTCGATCTCCTTGGCGAGGTGCTCGTAGCGGGCGTTCGCGGGGTTCGAGGCGAAGCCCTTGTTCCACGAGTGCACCTGGCGCAGGTCGGCGAAGCCCCCCTGCGTGAAGGCCCGGACGAGGTTCAGCGTCGAGGCAGCGGTGTGGTACCCCTGCACCAGGCGGCGCGGGTCGGCCGTCCGGCTCTCCGGGGTGAAGTCGTAGCCGTTCACGATGTCGCCGCGGTAGGCGGGCAGCGTGACGTCGCCACGGGTCTCGAAGTCGCTCGAGCGGGGCTTGGCGAACTGCCCGGCCATGCGCCCCATCTTGATGACGGGCATCGAGGCGCCGTAGGTCAGCACGACGGCCATCTGCAGGATCGTCTTGACCCGGTCGCGGATCGAGTCGGCGGTGGCACCGGCGAAGGTCTCGGCGCAGTCACCGCCCTGCAGCAGGAAGGCCTTGCCCTGAGCGGCGGCGGCGAGCCGCTCGCGCAGCTTGTCGACCTCGCCCGCGAACACGAGCGGCGGGAGCGTGGCGATCTCGGCTGAAGCGGCCTCGGCAGCGGCGGCGTCCGGCCAGGTCGGCTGCTGCTTGATCGGGAGCGTCCGCCAATAGTCGAGCCCCTCGATGACGTCCGGATCCTGCAGGGCGACGAAGTCGGTCGACTCGAACAAGGGCGTTACCTCGGTGTTCTGTGCGGGCGGCCCGACGACGCGCTACCGGCACCGGGCCGCACGTCGTCGATGGGCGTCCTGGCGGGGTGCCGGGACCATCAGAGCCTAACGTGCAGGCGTCGACTTCCGTTCCCGCATGACGGCCTCGCGCGCGGAGCTCGCCCGCTCCTTCACGCTGGTGGCGTAGACGTCCACGTACTCCTGTCGGCTCAGGCCGGCGAGCTCGTGCATGACCTCGTCCGTGACGCTGCGCAGGATGAAGCGGTCGGTCTCGAACCCCTGGAACCGCGAGAAGTCGAGCGGCTTGCCGAACACGACCCCGACGCGCTTGATCTTCGGGAAGCGCTGCCCGATCTGCTGCACCTCGCGCGTGCCGACCATGGCGACGGGCACGACGAGCACGCGCCCCTCGAGGATCATCCGGGCGATGCCGGTGCGGCCGCGGTAGAGCTTGCCGTCGGGGCTGCGGGTGCCCTCGGGGTAGATGCCGAGCTGCTCACCGCGTGCCAGGACCTGCAGGCCGGTGCGCAGCGATGCCTCGGACGCCTTGCCGCCGGAGCGGTCGATCGGCAGCTGGCCGATGGCGTTGAAGAACGTCTTCGTCGCCCAGCCCTTCAGCCCGCGACCGGTGAAGTAGTCGCTCTTCGCCAGGAACGAGAGTCGACGGTCGAGCACCGCGGGCAGGATCACCGAGTCGATGAACGAGATGTGGTTCGACGCGAAGATGACCGGCCCCTTGGCGGGCACGTGCTCACGCCCGACCACCCACGGCCGGAACAGGGTGAGGATGAGCGGGCCGAGCACGAAGTTCTTCAGCAGCCAGTAGGTCATCGACGACTCCAGGTGGTGAGAAGGTGGTGGCCCGGGTGGGTGGCCCGACCCTACGCCGTGCGGGCGTGGATGCGGGCGAGGTCGGCGGCACCGACGACGCCGGCGTCGTTGACGAGCTCGGCGATCACGAAGTCCGGCTCCGGGTGGTACCCGCGGGCCGGCAGGTTGTTGAGGTACGCCTGCTTGATCGGGTCGAGCAGCCGGTCCCCCGCGCTGGCGACGCCGCCGCCGAACACGAAGAGCTGCGGGTCGAGCACCGCGGACAGCGACGCGCACGCCTCGCCGAGGTGTCGACCGAGCCGACGGAGGGCCGCGAGGGCACCCGGGTCGTCGGCCAGGATCAGGTCGCCGACGATCTTGCCGTCGAGCTGGCCGCCGTTGTCGGCGCGGGCGTCGGCCAGGGCCGAGCCGATGCCACCGGCGTCGGCGACGTCGTTCGCCATGCGCTGCAGGGCACGACCCGAGCCGTACTGCTCGATGCAGCCGCGGGCACCGCAGCCGCAGGGCAGCCCGTTCGGGACGATGCGCAGGTGGCCGATCTCGCCGCCGGTACCGAAGCCCCCGCGGAACAGACGGTCCTCGGTCACGATGGCGCCGCCGACGCCCGTGCCGATGGTGAGCATCGTCATGTCGGACACGAGCCGACCGGCGCCGAACCGGAACTCGGCCCAGCCCGCGGCGTTCGCGTCGTTGTCCACCGTGATGTGCAGGTCGCCGAGGCGCTGCTGCAGCTTCTGCCGGAGCGGTTCGTTCCGCCACCGGATGTTCGGCGTGTAGTAGACGATCGACTGGGAGGCGTCGATGAACCCGGGGGCGGCGACCCCCACGGCGCCGACCTGGTGGAGCGAGCTGAGTCGCTCGACCATCGAGACGACGTCGTCGAGCATGGCGTTCGGGTCCGCAGCGTTGGTGGCCACGCGGTCCTCGGCGACGATCTCGCCCAGTTCCGTCACGACCGCACCCGCGATCTTGGTGCCCCCGATGTCGATTCCGATGGCGTGCACGAGCAACGAGCCTACCGGTTCGCCGCGAAGTCACGGAACGCCCGGTGACGCGTCCTATGCTGGCGGTGTCGCCTCGGTGTTGAGGCGCACTCGAGTCGAACCGGCAGACAAGGGAGTCACCGTGAACGATCAGCGTCCTGCACGCAGCAGCGCCTCCACCGACACGTCCACCGCTGGCAGCGCCGCCACCGGGACCACACCGTCGGCCGGCAGGCACGCCACACCCGCCGGCGCCGGCGCCGGTCCGGCCACCGCGGCCGCACCGGCCTCACCGGCCACCCCGGCCGCACCGACCACCCCGGCCCAGGACCACCCGGTGTCCGCGGCCCACGGCGGTCCCGTCGCCCCGGACCACGGCTCGGCAGCACGGCTGCTCGGCGACCGTGTCCGCCTGACGCCCGACCGTCCGATCCTGGCCCAGCGCCACGGTGACACCTGGACGACCTTCACCGCGGCGGAGACGCTCGCCCGGGTGCGCGGCATCGCCAAGGGCTTCGTCGCCGCCGGGCTCGAACCGGGCGCGCACGTCGCGATCCTGTCGCGGACGCGGCTCGAGTGGACCCTGGTCGACTTCGCCGTGTGGACAGCCGGCCTCGTGTCTGTACCCGTGTACGAGACGAGCTCCCCCGACCAGGTGCGCTGGATCCTGTCCGACTCCGAGTCGGTCGCGATCGTCATCGAGCAGGAGGAGCACGCGCGCCGCGTCGCCTCCATCGCGCCCGACCTGCCCTCCCTGGGTCAGCACTGGACGATCGACGGCGGCGGCCTCGACGACCTGACCCGGCTCGGCGAGGACGTCACCGACGACGAACTCGACGCCCGGACCGCGAACGTGCACGGCCACGACGACGCCACGATCATCTACACCTCGGGCAGCACCGGCCGACCGAAGGGCTGCGTCCTGCGGCACGACAACTTCACCGCCACGGTGGAGGGCGCGAGCGAGGCGATGCCCGAGGTCGTCGCCGACGGCGCCTCGACCCTGCTGTTCATCCCGCTCGCCCACGTCTTCGCCAGGTTCATCGCCGCGATGTCGGTGTCCGCCGGCGTCCTCGTCGGCCACGAGCCGGACACCAAGGACCTGATGCGCGCGGTGTCGACCTTCAAGCCGACGTTCCTGCTCGCGGTCCCCCGGGTGTTCGAGAAGATCTACAACTCAGCGGAGCAGAAGGCCGACCTCGGTGGCAAGGGCAGGATCTTCCGCGCGGCCGCAGACACCGCGGTCGCCCACTCCGAGGCCCTCGCAGCCGGCAGGGTGCCGTTCCTGCTCGGCCTGAAGTTCAAGCTGTTCGACCGGCTTGTGTACGCCAAGCTCCGCGACGCCCTCGGCGGCCGGGTCGGGTACGCCGTCAGCGGTTCGGCACCCCTCTCCCCGCGGCTCTCGCACTTCTTCCGCTCGATCGGGGTGCTCATCCTCGAGGGCTACGGCCTGACCGAGACCACGGCACCCGCCACGGTCAACCGCGCCCGCGAACTCCGCATCGGGACCGTCGGCCGCGCGCTGCCCGGCATCGAGGTCCGGATCGCCGACGACGGCGAGATCCTGATCCGCGGCGTCGACGTCTTCGACCGGTACTGGCGGAACGACGAGGCGACCGAGCACGCCTTCGCCGACGGCTGGTTCCGGACCGGTGACCTCGGCCGGCTCGACGCCGACGGGGTCCTCACCGTCACCGGACGCGCCAAGGAGCTCATCGTCACCGCGAGCGGCAAGAACGTCGCCCCGGCACCGCTCGAGGACGGCATCCGCGAGCACCCGCTCATCGGCCAGGTCGTGGTCGTCGGCGAGGGCAAGCCGTTCGTCGCCGCGCTCGTGACGCTCGACCGCGAGATGCTGCCCGGCTGGTGCGAGTCCCGCGGGATCACCCCGGCGCTGAGCGGGCACGAGGCCGCGTACGACGAGCGCGTGCTCTCCGCCGTCCAGGAGGCCATCGACGCCGCCAACGGCCGGGTCTCCCGCGCCGAGTCGGTCCGGTCGTTCACGATCCTCGACACCGACCTGACGGAGGCCTCCGGGCACCTCACGCCGAAGCTGACGATCAAGCGGTCGGTCATCCTGAAGGACTTCGCCGCCGACATCGACCACATCTACTCCGGGTCGAAGGTGCAGACGACGGCGACCCCGGTGATCGAGGGTCGGCGGCGCAACCGCGCGTAGCGCCCGTCGGGCGAACCGGGTCGATTCGGGCGTGCCGGATCGGTTCTTCTGACCAGGTACGCCCGATTCCGCTAGGTGGGCGCAGGTCGGAGACGCGACCGCCTGGAGGCCCGGTGCCGGTCCGCCGGACTGGCGCCGGGCCTCCAGGCGGTAGCCGCGCGGTCGGCTGGCAGCTTTCGGACGTACCGGGTCGTTTCGGGCGTACCGGGTCGGTTCTTCTGACCAGCTACGCCCGATTCCGCCAGGTACGCGCGGAGCCGACCCGTGACCGACCAACAGCGGGCGTACCGGGTCGATTCGGGCGTACCGGGTCGATTCGGGCGTACCGGGTCGATTCGGGCGTACCGGGTCGTTTCGGGCGTAGCGGGTCGTTTCTTCTGACCAGCTACGCCCGATTCCGCCAGGTACACGCGGGGCCGACCCTTAACCGACCGGCTACGGGCGTACCGGCCGACTCGGGCGTACCGGGTCGATTCGGGCGTACCGGTGTCGATTCGGGCGTACCGGGTCGATTCTTTCGACCAGGCACGCCCGATTCCGCCAGGTACGCGCGGTGTGGACGCAACAGCCTGGAGGCCCGGATCACGTCCGACGGACGTGATCCGGGCCTCCAGGCCGTACAGCGGGCGCCGGGGCGCCTGCGGGGCTCAGGCCTCCTGCGACTGCTCCGTCGCGGGGGCGTCGAGGACGGCGGTCGAACCGGTCGTGACGGTGGTCTCGGCTGGTCGACGGTTGGTGCGGGTGCGGTGCGAGCTGAGCTCGTCGTTCTGACTGGTCATGCGGGAGTCCTGGGGGGATGGGATGGTCGTCGGTGGGAGGCCGACAGCAGCACGGTACCCCCTCGTCAGGACAAAGCGACAATCCCCCGTGGGGGTGTCACACCACTGTTCACAGCCGGCGAACGCGGGCCTGTGCAGGCACTCAGTGGAACCAGTCCTGCGCACGGATGTCGCGCAGCGCCTGTCGGCGAATCTCGGGGTCGAGCGTCATCACGTAGACGGTGCCGTCGAGGTGGTCGCACTCGTGCTGGAGCGCCTCGGCCATCAAGCCCGTGCCCTCGAGGACGACCTCGTCGCCGTCGACGTCGACACCCCGCACCTTCGCGTACGGGGAGCGACGCGTCGGGTAGCCGAGCCCCGGGACGGAGAGGCACCCTTCTTCCATGAGCTCAGGCTCCCCGGACACCTCGACGATCTCGGGGTTGAGGACGTAGCCGACCTCGCCGTCCACGTTGTACGAGAACGCACGGAGTCCGACGCCGATCTGGGGCGCGGCCACTCCGGCACGTCCGGGTTCCTTGACGGTGTCGATGAGGTCCTGCACGAGGTCACGGACCCCGGCGCTCCCGAGCAGTTCGGGGCGGATCGGGTCGGCCGGCGAACGGAGGACGGGGTCGCCGAACAGGCGGATGGGACGAACGGTCAATTTACTGCAGCACCACCAGGAGGTCGCCGGCGTCCACCTGCTGGGTCACCGGGATCGCGAGTCGGCCGACGGTGCCCGACACGGGCGCCGTGATGGCCGCTTCCATCTTCATCGCCTCGATGCTCGCCACCGGCGTACCGGCCTCGACGACGTCACCGACGGCGACCTTGAGCGTCACCACGCCGGAGAACGGCGCGGCCACGTGCTTGGGGTCGGACGCGTCGGCCTTCTCGGCCGCCTTCGTCTCGACCTCGACCGAACGGTCGCGGACGGCGACCGGGCGGAGCTGCCCGTTCATCGTCGCCATGACCGTTCGGATGCCCTTGGCGTCCACCTCGCCGATCGCCTCGAGCCCGACGAACAGGTCGACGCCCTTGCCGAGCGGGACGCTGTGCTCCTGTCCGGGGCGCAACCCGTACAGGTAGTCGACGGTCGGCACGACGGACAGGTCGCCGTACTGCTCCCGCACGCGCTGGAACTGCTGCGTCGGCTGCGGGAAGAGCAGGCGGTTGAGGGCCTGCTGGCGCGCGGGTCCGGGGGTCTCGAGGTGCGCGCGTTCGTCCGCGGGCACGGGGGTGATCTCGAGTCGGACCTCGCGACCGGCCAGGACCTTGGAGCGGAACGGCTCGGGCCAGCCGCCGGGCAGGTCGCCCAGCTCGCCAGCCATGAACCCGACCACGGAGTCCGGGATGTCGTACTTGTCGGGGTTCTGCTCGAAGTCGACCGGGTCGGCACCGACCGCGGCGAGCTGCAACGCGAGGTCACCGACGACCTTCGACGACGGCGTGACCTTGGTCGGGCGCCCGAGGATCCGGTTCGCCTCGGCGTACCAGTCCTCGACCTGCTCGAACCGGTCGCCGAGCCCGAGGGCGATCGCCTGCTGCCGGAGGTTCGACAGCTGACCGCCGGGGATCTCGTGCTTGTAGACACGCCCGGTCGGACCGGCGAGCCCGGACTCGAACGGGGCGTACACGCGACGGACCGACTCCCAGTACGGCTCGAGGTCACCGACGGCGTCGAGGGACAGACCGGTGTCGCGCTCGGTGTGGGCCAGTGCGGCGACCAGGGCGGACATGCTCGGCTGGCTGGTCGTGCCGGCCATGGGTGCCGCGGCCACGTCGACGGCGTCGGCCCCGGCGCGCGAGGCGGCGAGCAGGGTCGCGAGCTGGCCGCCGGCGGTGTCGTGGGTGTGCACGTGCACGGGCTGGTCGAAGCGCTCGCGCAGGGCGGTGACGAGCTTCTCGGCCGCACCGGCACGGAGGAGCCCCGCCATGTCCTTGATGCCGATGACGTGCGCGCCGGCCTCGACCATCTGCTCCGCAAGGCGGAGGTAGTAGTCGAGCGTGTAGAGGTCCTCGGCGGGGTCGAGGAGGTCGGCGGTGTAGCAGAGCGCCGCCTCGGCGACGGCCGTGCCGGTCGCGAGCACGGCCTCCAGGGCTGGACGCAGCTGGCTGACGTCGTTCAGCGCGTCGAACACGCGGAAGACGTCGACGCCGGACCGAGCCGCCTCGTCGACGAAGGCGTCGGTCACCTCGGTCGGGTAGGGCGTGTACCCGACGGTGTTGCGGCCGCGCAGCAGCATCTGGATCGGGATGTTCGGCATCGCTTCGCGCAGCGAGGACAGGCGCTCCCAGGGGTCTTCACCGAGGAACCGGAGTGCGACGTCGTACGTGGCACCACCCCAGGCCTCGACGCTGAGCAGCTGCGGGGTGAGCCGCGCCACGTGCGGTGCGACGGCGACGAGGTCCTTCGTGCGGACCCGCGTCGCGAGGAGCGACTGGTGGGCGTCCCGCATCGTCGTCTCGGTCACCGCGAGGGCCGTCTGGGCGCGCAGGGCCTTCGACCACTCGGCCGGACCCATCGCCAGCAGGCGGTCGCGCTGCCCCTCGGGCACCGGGGTCGTCAGATCCGTGGCCGGGAGCTTGTCGGCCGGGTCGGTGACGAGCGGCGATCGCTCACCGTTCGGCTTGTTCACCGTGACGTCGGCGAGCCAGGTGAGCACCTTCGTGCCGCGGTCCTTCGAGACGTGGCCGCCGAAGAGCTGCGGGCGTTCCTCGATGAACTTCGTCGAGACGTCGCCGCGGGCGAAGTCCGGGTCCTCGAGTACGGCCTGCAGGAACGGGATGTTCGTGCTGACGCCGCGGATGCGGAACTCGGCGAGGGCGCGCTTGGCCCGGGACACCGCCGCCGGGAAGTCCCGGCCGCGGCACGTCATCTTCGCGAGCATCGAGTCGAAGTGCGGGCTGATCTGTGCGCCGGTGGCGACCGTGCCGCCGTCGAGCCGGACGCCGGCACCGCCGGGGCTGCGGTAGGTGCTGATCCGGCCGGTGTCCGGACGGAAGCCCTGCGTCGGGTCCTCGGTCGTGATGCGGGTCTGCAGCGCGGCGCCGTGCACGGCGACGGTGTCCTGGGACAGACCGAGGTCGGCGAGGGTCTCCCCCGCCGCGATGCGCATCTGCGACTGCACCAGGTCGACGTCGGTGACCTCTTCGGTGACCGTGTGCTCGACCTGGATGCGCGGGTTCATCTCGATGAAGACGTGCTGCCCCTCGCGCTCGCCCTCGGTGTCGAGCAGGAACTCCACGGTGCCGGCGTTGACGTACCCGATCGACCGGGCGAAGGCCACGGCGTCGCGGTGCAGCGCCTGCGCGATCGCGGGGTCGAGGTTCGGCGCCGGCGCGATCTCGACGACCTTCTGGTTGCGCCGCTGCACCGAGCAGTCCCGCTCGAACAGGTGGATCGTGCCCGCGTCGGTGCCGGTCGCGTCGGCGAGGATCTGCACCTCGATGTGGCGCGGACGGATGACGGCCTGCTCGAGGAACATCGTCGGGTCGCCGAACGCACTGTCGGCCTCGCGCATGGCTGCTTCGAGGGCGTCGCGCAACTCGGGCTTCGTCTCCACCCGGCGCATGCCACGGCCACCACCACCAGCGACGGCCTTGGCGAAGACCGGGAACCCGATCGCGTCGGCGCCGGCGATCAGTTCGTCGATGTCGCGGCTCGCCGGGGTGCTCGCGAGGACCGGGACGCCGGCCGCGATCGCGTGCTCCTTCGCGGTGACCTTGTTGCCGGCCATCTCGAGCACGTGCTCGCCCGGACCGATGAAGGTGATGCCGTTCGCGGCTGCTGCCGCGGCGAGCTCGGGGTTCTCGGACAGGAACCCGTACCCCGGGTAGATCGCGTCGGCCCCCGACTCGCGGGCGACGCGGATGATCTCGGAGACGTCCAGGTACGCCCGGACCGGGTGGCCCCGCTCCCCGATCAGGTAGGCCTCGTCGGCCTTGAGGCGGTGCAGGGAGTTCCGGTCTTCGTACGGGTAGACGGCCACCGTACGGGCCCCCAACTCGTAGGCGGCACGGAACGCGCGGATGGCGATCTCGCCACGGTTCGCAACGAGGATCTTCGTGAACACGACGTCCCTTTCAGCCCGGGTTGAGGTGAGACAACCCTAGTGGCGGTAACGTTGCTCAACGTGCATGTACTCAGCGTGAGCTCCCTCAAGGGTGGTGTCGGCAAGACGACGGTGACGCTCGGCCTGACCTCGGCCGCGTTCGCCAAGGGACTGCGCACGCTGGTGGTGGATCTGGACCCGCAGTCCGACGTCTCCACGGGCCTCGACATCAACCTCGCCGGCCACCTCAACGTCGCCGACGTCCTCGAGAACCCGAAGGAGAAGATCGTCCGTCAGGCGATCGCCCCCTCGGGCTGGACGAAGGGGTCGCAGGGCAAGATCGACGTCATGGTCGGCTCGCCCTCGGCCATCAACTTCGACGGGCCGCACCCGTCGATCCGCGACATCTGGAAGCTCGAAGAGGCCCTGGCCAACGTCGAGCAAGACTACGAACTCGTCCTCATCGACTGCGCGCCGTCGCTGAACGCCCTGACGCGTACCGCGTGGGCCGCGTCCGATCGCGTCACCGTCGTCACCGAGCCCGGCCTGTTCTCCGTCGCCGCCGCCGATCGTGCGCTGCGCGCCATCGAGGAGATCCGCCGCGGGCTCTCCCCGCGCCTGCAGCCCCTCGGCATCATCGTGAACCGTGCCCGGGTGCAGTCGCTCGAGCACCAGTTCCGCATCAAGGAGCTCCGGGACATGTTCGGCCCGCTCGTGCTCTCCCCGCAGCTGCCGGAGCGCACGTCGCTGCAGCAGGCGCAGGGTGCCGCGAAGCCGCTGCACGTCTGGCCCGGCGAGTCCGCGCAGGAGATGGCGAAGAACTTCGACCAGCTGCTCGAGCGCATCATGCGCACCGGCAAGATCGGTCCGTACGCCGAGGGTGGCGCCGCGTAGGTCGGTGCTCGTGCGGTCGCGGCGCGGTCGCGGTCGCGTGACATGCCGCTCACGTCCGCCGAGCGGTCACCAACTGTCGGCCGACAGCGTCGCAGCCGACGGTTCGTGACCACTCGACTACACGCACACGGCGGTTCGGGACCACGCGCAGACTGCCGGGAGGCCCATCCCGGCTCCGGCAGACACGCCCGGCCTCGGCTTGCCGCGCGGTCACAACACACCGCTCACGTCCGCCGAGCGGTCAACAACTGTCGCCCGGCAGCGTCGCAGCCGACAGTTCGTGACCACTCGGCGAGGCACACACGACGGTTCGCGACCATGCGCAAACCGCCGGGAGGCCCGCCCCGGCCCCGGTAGACATGCCCGGCCCCGGCTCGCCGCGCGGTCACAACACACCGCTCACGTCCGCCGAGCGGTCAACAACTGTCGCCCGGC
>NZ_QKTF01000011.1:0-114278 GCF_003234745.1 Curtobacterium sp. MCLR17_039 | reverse complement strand
GGGCGTCGCGAGGCGTCGCGGGCGGCGGGGCGTCGCGGGCGGCGGGGCGTCGCTCGGTGCGAGGTTGTCCACTCGGTGCGTCGGAACAGACCGGGCACGGAGTGAACAACCTCGCACCAGACGGGGCCGGTGCGCACCTCGCACCGTGCGAGGATCGCCGGATGGTCTCGTCGTTCCTGACCCACGCTGAAGTGGTGATCGACCCCGCGGTCCCGATCGAGTCGTGGGGACTGTCGCCCGAGGGACGCGTCCGGGCCGCCGCCGCACACCGGCTCGCGCGGACGCCGGGCTCCCGGCGGATCGTCTCGAGCACCGAGCGCAAGGCCGTCGAGACCGCCGACCTGCTCGCCAGCGCCGTCGGGCTGTCGGTCGAGCACGACCCGCTGCTGGGCGAGATCGACCGGAGCGCGACCGGCTACCTGCCGCTGTCCGAGTTCGAGGCCGTCGTCGACGCGTTCTTCGCCCGACCCGAGCAGTCGGTCCGCGGCTGGGAGCGGGCGATCGACGCCCAGGAGCGCATCGTCGCAGCCGTCCGCCGGCACTGCTCCACCGGCGACCTCACGATCGTGTCGCACGGTGCGGTCGGCGCGCTGCTCCTGGCGCACCTGCGCGGCGTCCCGATCACGCGCGCCCTCGACCAGCCCGGCATGGGCAGCGTCTTCCGCTTCGACGCGCCCGCCGGGCGGGCGACCAGCGGCTGGAGACGCGTCCCCGCGACCTGACGGGAGGCGCGGGGCGGGGCCGCCACGGGCCTCCCGTCCGCCGCCTGCGCGGCCCGACCGCCCCGCTCGTCAGACCACGCGCGTCGCGCCCGTCACGGGGCCGGGGGCGGCGTCCTCATCGTCGGCGTCGTGCAGGGTCCGTTCGGCCTGCCCGAGCAGGTGGTGCACGGCGAGGCCGATCGAGCGGGCACCGACGACCGCGACGAGCACGCTCAGCAGCGCCAGCAACGCGGCGGTGGGGATCCAGGCGGACGGCAGCGCGAGTGCCCGGAACCACTCCACTGCGGCGGTGGCGACCGCGGCTGCCGGGAACACGAACGACCAGAACCCGAGCGAGAACGCCAGACGAACGTACCGCGGCAGCAGGGCCAGCTGCACGAGGACCAACAGGACGCCGAGCCCCGCGATGGCCTGCACGGGCAGGGTGACCGCTCCGTCGGTGAGGGCGAACACCGACAGGGTGGCGACCGCCGGCGGCGCGACCAGGATCGCCATCGTCGGCACGAGCGGCCCCGGCAGCGCCGGTCGGAACGCCAGCCGGATGAGCAGCAGGCCGGTCATGACACCCCAGAAGAACACGCCGACGCCGAGGGCCGGCCAGGACAGCCAGCCGACGCCGACCTCGTGCGTGGCCACCGAGGCGACCAGGGCCGCGGCGACGGTCGGCAGCAGGTAGCCGCCGTGCACGGACTCCAGGGCGAGCCGGCCTTCGAACCAGGTGCTCAGCAGCCAGGCGGCGAACCCGGCCGCGGTGGCCACGGCGGCGAGCACCACGACCTGCCCGGCGACGGGGGCGAACCGCGCGAGGTCGACGCCGAGCAGCATCGCGGTCGCGGGCACGAGCGCGGCGATCGGCCCCTGCGCCGGGTGGCGGAGCTGGTCGACGAGCCGTTCGCTGACGCGTGCACCCCGGACGGCGTGCGCACCGAGCAGCCACACCCACGCGACGGCCGCGATCGCCCAGAACACCTGCGGCACCACGGTGGGCAGGTGCAGCACGGGGGCGGCGTACGACCACGTCTCGGCGAAGCCGGCGAGGCCGAACGGGACGGCGAGGGTGTTGAGCGGGATGCGGGAGGTGGGTCGTGGCATGGCTCCCCCATTCTCGTGGACGGGTCGGCTGCGTCGGTGCGCGTCCGGGTGCCGTGCGTGCTCCGCGGTCAGGCTGCGGGCAGTTGCTCGCCCGCCTCGATCGCCACGTCGAGCCGGTTCTCGGCGGGCGGCAGCGGGCAGGTCGCGTGCGGGGTGTACGCGCACGGCAGGTTCGTCGACCGGTTGAAGTCGATGCGGGTGGCACCGTCGGCATCCGGTGCGGCGATGTCGAGACTCCGGTTCGCCGCGTACGTCGTGACTCCGCTCGTGCGGTCGGTGAACAGCACGTGCAGGCCGCCGGCGTGCCCGTTGAACGCCAGGAGCGACCGCGGCCCGTCGAGGTCGAACGTCAGGACGCCGGGGGCCTCGTACACGTGCAGCAGGCCGTCGACGACGCTGCCCACGGTGACCTCGCGCGGGGTGTCGAACGGCTCGAAGTGCGCGTCCACGACGAAGTGCTCAGCGGGGGCGTACGCCGGGGTGCCGTGGTAGCCGACGCGGGTCGGGTTCGACGGGTGTCGCGGGCGCAGCAGGTCGCTGCCGCCTCGCCGGGCGACCTCGATCACCACGGTCTCGTCGCCGTCGCGCCACACCACGTTCGTGCTCGAGCGCTCGGGCAGCGGGCCGAACCGGTGCGTCCCGGTGACCTGCTGCCCGTCGACCTCGATCGTCTCGTCCTCGGCCAGTGCGACCACCGGGCCGTCCTCGTCCGTCGACCAGCTGCCCGGTGCGTCCTCGAAGCGTTCCGGCGTGGCGGTGAGCCAACGGATGCTGGTGATCGCGAGGAACCCGTGCTCGCTCGCCCGGGCCTGCTCGTGGTCGTCGTGCCACGTCGTCCACGACTCGGCGAAGGTCGGTGCGGTCGTGGTGGTCGGGGTCGTGGCGTTCGCCGGGGTCGTCGTGCTCATGGGTCGACCGTACGACGCGTGGCCCGGCGGCGCGACGATCGTGTCGCCGTGCGTCGGCGGGGGTCGCGCGCGTGCGGGCGGTGGCCGGGCGCGCGCGGGCCGTTGTGTGCGTGGGGGCGGGCGGTGGGCTGGTCGACGAGGAACGACACCGTCGACGTCGTACGACATCGATCCTGTCGTTCGCACGCGCCTGCAACTGTCCGCGCACGCAACAGGCGACCGAGTCGGTGTCGTACGACATCGACCCTGTCGTTCGGCGTCCGCACGAAGCCGTGGTCGCGGAACGTAACGGGCCCGGCCCCTCGTGGCAGAGTGGCACTGCAGCGCACCGCGAAGCCTCGCGCGCGGCCCCCGACTCCCGACAGTCCGCACCCATCGAGAGGAAGGCAGCGCATGCCCTTCGAGAACACCGACCGCGTCCAGGCCACCACCGCCGGATCGCTCCCCCGCACCCCGGAGCTCATCGCCGCGAACGCCGCACGGCCCGTGGCCGCCGACGGCTTCACACTCGAGACCACCGACGAGGTCCGGGCCCTGACGAGCGCCGCCGTCGACGACGTCGTCGCCCGGCAGACCGCGCTCGGCATCACGCAGCCCGGCGACGGCGAGTTCGGCAAGGCGATGTCGAACAGCGTCGACTACGGCGCCTGGTGGGGCTACTCGTTCCAGCGCGTCAGCGGCCTGAGCCTGACCGACGAGAACATCTTCTCGCAGCAGCCGGTCCGGTCCACGCCGGGGAACATCCGGCTCACGAGCTTCCCGGACCGCCGCGACTGGACGATCTTCCACGACGCCTACACCGACCCCGAGTCGGGTATCGGCACCGGCAAGAACGCCACCGCGTTCCCGACCACCACCGGCCCGATCACCTACACCGGCCACGAGGCCGCGGCCACCGACGCCGCGAACCTCAAGCACGCGGTCGAGGCCGCCGGCGCGGACAACGGTTTCATCACGGCGCTCTCCCCCGGCTCCGCCGCCCGCATCGCGAACGAGTACTACGCGACGGAGGAAGAACACATCTGGGCGTGGGCCGACGCCCTGCGCGAGGAGTACACGACGATCCTCGACGCCGGCCTCGTGCTGCAGATCGACGACCCCTCGATCGCCGAGAACTGGGACCAGATCAACCCCGAGCCGAGCATCGAGGACTACCGCGCCTTCACCCGCATCCGTGTCGAGGCGCTCAACCACGCGCTGCGGGGCCTCGACACCAGCCGCGTGCGCTTCCACCTGTGCTGGGGTTCCTGGCACGGCCCGCACACCACCGACATCGAGCTCCGCCACATCGTCGACCTGATGCTCGACATCGACGCCGGCGCGTACTCGTTCGAGGCCGCCAACGCCCGCCACGAGCACGAGTGGACCGTCTGGCAGGACGTCACCCTGCCCGAGGGGAAGGTCATCGTCCCCGGTGTCGTCGGCCACGCCACGAACGTCGTCGAGCACCCCGACCTCGTCGCGCAGCGCATCGAGCGGTTCGCGTCGGTGGTCGGGCGTGAGCGCGTCATCGCCGGCACGGACTGCGGCCTCGGCGGCCGCGTGCACCCGCAGATCGCCGCGGCGAAGCTCGAGTCCCTCGGCGAGGGTGCCCGGCGCGCGAGCGCGAAGCTCTTCTAGCCGTCCGTTCCTTCCCAGAACGGCTGCGATACATGGCGAGATCGGGCGTACCTGTCACGAAGAACACGGCAGGTACGCCCGGTTCCGCTAGGTACGCCCGGTTCCGGCAGGTACGCCCGGTTCCGCTAGGTACGCCCGGTTCCGCCAGGTACGCCCGGTTCCGCCAGGTACGCCCGGCTGTGCAACGCACGGGCGGACTGGAGGCGCGGTGCGGGCTGGCACCGTGCCTCCAGGCCGTCAGCGGCGTCGGCGCAGGGCGACGGCCGCGACCGCGACGAGCGCTCCCGCCCACAGCACGGGGCGCGTGACGCGCCGTCGCTTCGCGACCCAGCCGCCGTTCGTCGCGTTCGCGGCGTCGGCGGGGGCGTAGAGGTTCCCGTCGGTCGGGGCGCCCTTGCCACGGAGCGCGAACGTCTCCACCATCGGCTTCGTGATCTTGTGGAACAGGCCCGGGAACACGTACTGCAGCGGCACGAGCGATGCCTGGATGCGTCCGACGAAGCGGTAGCGCTTGGGGTGCGTGGCGGCCTGCACGACAGCACGCCCGGCCCGCTCGACCGAGACGGTGGGCGGCAGCGGGTGCGAGGTCTTGCCGGTGTAGTTGGCACCGTTCTGGTAGATCGGGGTGTCGATCGTGGACGGCAGCAGTGCGGTGAACTCGATGCCGGTGCCCGCGAACTCGTCACCGAGCACGTCGACCAGGCCGAGGGCCGCGTGCTTGCTCGTGACGTACGCCGACTGGTACGGCGCCGAGAGCAGCGACTGGATCGAGCCGACGAGCACGTAGGTGCCCTTCCCGCGCTGCTTCCAGTGCGGCAGCAGGTGCGTGACGGCGTTGAGGTGCCCGTACAGGTTCGTGTCGACGACGCGCTTGAACGCCTCGGTGGGGGTCTGCTCGAACAGGCCGTAGACGAACAGGGCCGCGTTGCCGACGAAGACGTCGATGCGACCGAAGCGGGTCGTCACCGTGCCGATGAGGTCCTTGACCTGGTGCTCGTCGGCGACGTCCGTGGGGATCGCGATCGCCTCGGCGCCGAGCTTCCGGCACTCGGCGGCTGCGGCCTCGAGCGAGTCGTGCCCGCGTGCGGCGAGCACGAGCGTGGCGCCCTGCCGGGCGAACTCGTGTGCGGCGGCCCTCCCGATGCCGCTCGATGCTCCGGTGATGACGACGATCTTCCCGCGGTACCGATGTCCCATGTGTCCTTGGTACCCGGCCGTGGTCCGTTCCCGCACAGCCGGGTCGTACCCCTGCACGCGGTGCGAAGATGGAGCATGCGCAAGGACGACCTGACCGTCGACGAAGCCGCGGTCATCGCCGAGCACGCCCGCTCCGGTGTCCTCGACGTCGACGACCCCGAGGTGCGGAAGGTCGTCGAGCAGGCGAACCGGGTGCTGGTCCGTGCACAGATGTGGGGCGAGGAGCGGAGCCCGAAGCTGCGGCGTCGCCGACGGCTCATCGCGGTCGGCGCCCTCGTGATGGTGCTCGTCTGGGTCGCGGGCCTGCTCGTGCCGCTGGCGATGCGCTTCGGCTGACGGGTCCGTCGGCGCCGGCTGCGGTCTGCGCGGGGCGGATCAACCACGGTGCGGCCCTGGCCTGACTCGTCCGGATGGTGCATGATCCGACGACCACACCACCATCGCGCTGCAGGGAGCACGACATGGACCAGCACATCGATCGACGGCGCTTCATGACGCTCGGACTCGCCGGAGCCGCGACGACGGCCCTCAGCGCGACGGCGATCGGCGCGGACGGGTCGGCGCAGGCAGCGACCACGTCGGCTGCCGCCCCTGTGCTGCTCGCTGCCGACGAGTTCGACGGCCCGGCCGGCAGCGCGCCGAACCCGGGGATCTGGCGGTACGACCTGGGTGCCGGCGGGTGGGGCAACGCCGAGCTGCAGACCTACACGGACTCGCGGCGGAACGCGGCGCTCGACGGGGCCGGCAACCTCGTGATCACCGCACACCGCGAGGCCGACGGCTCGTACTCGTCGGCCCGGCTGAAGTCCGAGAGCACCTACACGGCGCAGTACGGCCGCATCGAGGCGCGGATCCGGATCCCCCGCGGCCAGGGCATCTGGCCGGCGTTCTGGATGCTCGGCGCGGACATCGGGCAGGTCGGGTGGCCGGCGTGCGGGGAGATCGACGTCATGGAGAACGTCGGGTACGAGCCGGGGACCGTGCACGGCACGGTGCACGGGCCCGGGTACTCCGGCGCGCAGGGCATCTCGGCGGCGTACACGGCCCCGTCCGGAGCAGCCTTCGCCGACGACTTCCACGTGTACGGGGTCGACTGGCGCCCCGGCTCGATCACCTGGACGGTCGACGGTGTCGCGTACCGGACGGTCACCCGGGCCGACGTCGGCTCGGCGACGTGGGTGTTCGACAAGCCGTTCTTCGTGATCCTCAACGTCGCGGTCGGCGGGAACTGGCCGGGCTCGCCCGACGCCTCGACGCGGTTCCCGCAGCAGATGACGATCGACTGGTTGCGGGTCCACCAGAACGCCTAGCCGGGCCCGCGCAGCCGACCCGGTCGGTCCTGCGCTGCCCGCTCAGGGACGGCGGTTCGCCCGGGCGACGAGCCACAGGTAGGTGCTGTGCCCGACCAGGGCGAGTCCGAAGAACACCGCGGCGACCGCGTACACCCGGTCGAGCTTGCCCTGCCCGATCACGAGCATCACGACGCAGAACGCGACGGCGATCGCGAGGACACCGACCTGCACGGTCGACCAGATCCGTCGGAAGCGCGGCATGCCCGTCTCGTTCACGCCACCCATTCTGCCCGATGCCGTCAGTGCTTCTCCGGGTCGTGGCCCCAGTTCATGAGCGAGTACCGCCAGGGGGTGTCGTGCACGTCGCCGTCGGGACGCTGTTCCGAGTGCCGGGCGACGTAGCCGACGACCTTCCGCATGTGCGCCAGGTCGTCGTCGGTGCGGTCGGCCTTGTGCTTCTCGAGGATGCGGATGATGTGCCGACCGCTCTCGTGGCCGGTCGACTCGCCGCCGCCGGACGGCTTCTGCCCGACGGACTTCGACTCGTCGGTGTCGAGCCACTTCCGCAGCTCGGTGGCGGTCATGTTCACCGCGTCGCCGAAGTCGGCTCGGGTCTGCTCGTCGTCGTGCTCGCTCATGCCGTCGAGACAACCCGACGGTGCTGGACGACTGCGCAGGGCGGATCGCGTCTGATGGGAATGGAACGGCCCCGCCCGGTGTCGAACTCTCCACCGACCACGAAGGAGCCCACCATGAGCCTCGACCTCCACAAGAGCACCGGCGCCGGAACCGTCACCGACGAGCGCACCTGCCTGCCGAAGCCCGTCCTGCCCAGCCTGCACGACGAGCGCACCCCGTCCTTCGGCCGCTGGCTCGGACAGATCAACCACACCGACTGACCCACCAGCGGGAGCGAGGGCGCCCACGACCCGGGCCCTCGCCGCGCACTGCTACCGTGCACCCATGTCCTGGGGCCGGCGGTACTACGCGCTGCAAGCCGTCGGCGGAGCGGCCTGGTGGATCGCCGTCGCGACGCTGCCGTGGATCCGCACGGCGACGCTCGGCTCGCTCGACCCGGTGCTCGTCGCGGTGTTCGACGTCCCGCTGTTCGTCGTCGGCTCGGCGCTCGCCGCCGCCGGGGTCCGGGCCGCCGCGGTGGTCACGACGGTGTGGACCGCCCTGGTGCTCGTCGCCCTGAGCGTCTGGGCCACCGTCATCGGCGAGGCGGGCTGGGGCGTGCTCGTCATGCTGGCCGCCACGGTCGGCTCGACGGTCGCCCTCGCCCTCGTCCTGCTCGGACGGGTCCCGACGGAGTGGGTGACGAGCGGTCCGCTGCGGATCCGGACCGCTGACGCCGCGGCCCCGCGCTCCCGGCACGTCACCGCGACCGTGCTGCAGATCGTCGTCTTCTGGGGCCTGTTCCTCGGGGTGTTCCCCCTGGTCATCGCGTTCGCCGAGCACCGCTGGGGCCTGCACCCGCAGCTGCCGACACCCTTCGTCACCGCGCTCACCGTCGTCGGTGTGGTCGTGCTCCTGCTGGCCAGCGCGCTCGGCATCGCGTCGGCAGCGGCGATGTCGACGAAGGGCGAGGGCACACCGCTGCCCTCGGCCACCGCGAACCGCCTGGTGGTCGCCGGGCCGTACCGGTCGGTGCGCAACCCGATGGCACTGGCCGGCATCACCCAGGGCGTCGCCGTCGGACTGCTGCTGTCGTCGTGGCTGGTCGTCGTCTACGCGATCGCCGGTTCCGTGGTCTGGAACTGCATCGTCCGCCCGCTCGAGGAATCGGACCTGGCGGAACGGTTCGGCGACGACTTCCGTCGCTACGCCGAGCAGGTCCGGTGCTGGGTGCCGCGGTGGCCGGTGCCGGCACGCGTGGGTTCGGTGCCGCTCAGCTCGTCGCGCCGCTGATGTTGACCAGCCACGACACCCCGTGGCGATCGGTCAGCATGCCGAAGGTGTCGCCCCAGGGCGCGGTGGTGAGTGGTTCGACGATCCTCGCGCCCTGGGCGAGGCCGTTCCACCACCGCGTCAGCAGTTCGTGGTCGTCGCCGCTGAGCGAGAGCGAGATGCTGCTCTCCGCCGGTGTCGGCATGCCGGACGGCGCGTCCGAGGCCATCAGGAGCAGGCCCTGGTCGCCGTCGAGCTGCCCGTGCATCACCTTGTCGGCGTCGGCGGGGTCCTGGCTCATGCCGGCTTCACCGAACGTGCCGATGGTGAGCGTGCCGCCGAAGACCGAGTGGTAGAACTCGAGCGCTTCGCGGGCGCCGCTCCGGAACCCGAGGTAGGGGTTGAGACGAACGGTCATGACGGTCTCCCTCGTCCTGCGCGGGCGCCGTCGCCCGCGTCGTGATCATGCTGGCAGAGTGCGCGTCCCCGCGGAAGGAGACGCCGTCGTCTTCGTCCGGCGCCGCCAGGTCGTCGAGACGCCTCCACATTCGGCGGCGTCTCGACGGCGGGGCGGCGTCGCAGCAGCACGCCGGCGTCTTCGAAGCAGCACCAACGCCGGACGGGAGGCGCGTGGCGGCGCCGCCACGCGCCTCCAGGCCGTCAGGCGGTGGGGTCTACCACCGGCGGCCGGGCGGACGGGGCGAGCTCGCGGATCCGCTTGGCGGGGACGCCGGCGTAGACGCCGTGCGCCGCCAGGCGGCCGACGACCACGGCGCCGGCGGCGACCACGACGTCGTGCTCGATGTGGGCGCCGGGCAGGATCGTGGCGCGGCCACCGATCCAGACGTGCTCCTCGACGACCACCGGACGGCCGGTCGCGACGTCGCTCCAGCGGCCCTCGGCGTCGATCTCGTGGTGGCTCGTCATGATGAGCACCTGCATCCCGATCGCGGTGTTCGCGCCGATCGTCACGGGGGCCACGGCCTCGACCGTCACGTTCCTGTTGCAGAAGACGCCCCGGCCGATCGTGAGGTGCTTCGGGTCGCCCGTCAGCGAGAACCCGGTGCCCACACCGGACTCGGCGTGTGCACCGGCGGCACGGAGCAGCAGCCGACGGACGATCCGGGGCAGCAGCGGGGATCCGAGCAGTGCGGTGAAGACGAAGTGCTCACCGGCGTAGGAGGCGTCCTCGACGAGCCGGCGGCCGAACGTCGACGGATCGGTCGTCGGCGGGACGACCGCAGTCGGGACGGGTGGTGCTGCTGAGCCGGCCATGGGGTCTCCAGTCGTCGTGGCTGCGTGTCCGTGCAGCGCAAACGTAGGGCGACGATCGTCGGCGATCGGCCGGACGGCGGGCGGTTGCGGGATTCTTGCGGGCCCGCGCGGCAGCTCGTCTACGCGCGGGCGCCGTCGCGCGCGGTGGACGCCGTCTGCCGGGGCAGCTCACCGAACTCCTCGCGGTAGCTCCCCGCGAACCGGCCGAGGTGGGCGAACCCGGTGGCCCGGGCGATCTCGGCGATGCTCCGCCCGTCGCCCGACTCGAGCTGTTCGCGGGCGAGCAGCAGCCGGATGCGGCGCAGGTACATGGTCGGGGTGATGCCGTGGTGCCGCTGGAACGCCGCCTGCACGCCGCGCACGCTCAGGCCGGCGGCCTCTGCGACGTCGTCGACCGTGATCGGTTCGGTGGCGTGCTCGAGCAGGAAGGTCTCGGCGCGGGCGAACCGGGCGGTGGCGGCCATCGCCGGCTCGTGCTGCCCGACGGGCCAGTGTGGGATCGCGGTGAGCAGACCACCGGCGGCGAACCGGGCGAGCTCCCGCTCGCGTTCGATCGGGACGGCGTCCGGTCCGGCCAGCACCTCTTGCGCGACGGACCGCACCATGAGCCACCAGGCAGCGAGCGGCGCGCCCTCGGGGACGTGCCGCGGACGGAACTCGATGGGACCGGGGGCCCAGTCCCCGCGCTCGGCGGCGACCTGCTCGACGATCGAACGGTCGATGCGCAGGACGTCCTTGTTGCAGGCGATCCAGCGGAAGCGCTGGGGGCCCTGACGGAAGAGCGTCGGGCGGCCGATCTTCACGGTGTTCTCGTCGAGCTGGGCGACCCCGGACTTCATCCAGAAGATCATCATCGCGTCGCCCGGCTCGATCGTGCCGCTCAGGACCCCGGTGCAGCGGGTCGACTCGAGCGACAGCAGTGCCGTGCCGCGCACGCGCTCCTCGAACACGAACTCGGCGTCCGTCGGTTCGACCGTCAGCCCGTGGGTGATGTGCGTCCGAGCCATCGCCTCGGCCGCGACCGACGGCTCGGCGGTCTGGATCTCCCGCAGCATGCGGTGCATCTTCTCGGGCACGTGATGATCCTGACGACAAGTCGGCGTCCGCGCAACGAGCGACGCGCCGCGTTCCTGTACGGCGACCAGCCAACGCGCTGTTGGCTGTGCTCCAGGAGGTCGAACATGAAGTACATCCAGTACGACCGCTCGACGATCCTGACGAGCGACGACGTGGCCGATGCCGTGATCGAGTACGCCGCCGCCCTGGCCGGGGGCAGCCGTGCGGACACCGTGGCGATCCCCGCCGTGGCCGCCGACGGCACCATGACGACCACCAAGGTGCTCATCGGTCCGTCGAGCCAGCTCGTCGTCGAGGACGCCGAGGAGGACGAGCTCGAGCGCGAGGACACCGTGTTCGTGGCACGGCTGCGCGCCGCCGCGCTGACGTTCGACCACGACGAGGTGATCCACGCGGACACCCGGTCGGACCTGACCGAGGGGCCGGTGACGTAGGGGCGCCCCTGCGGAGCGCCAGCGGGGCGTCCGCTCAGCGCCCGAAGTCCGGCGGCGACGCGTTGGTGTCGACGGCGAGCACGGCCTCGGTGCGCCGACCGAGCTCGAGCAGGAACGCCTCGCCCTCGGGTTCGAGGTCGTCGTCCGGAGCCGGCTCGAGGGCGACCGGGATCGCCGGGGCCAGGAGCACCTCGATCGTGCTCGCCACCCCGAAGTCGTCGGCCGTCGGGATCGACACGACGTCGCTCAGCCGACTCTGGTGCAGGGCGGCGGCGTACCGGATCACCGCGTCGGCGATCGTGTCGCTCGTCAGGACACGGACCGTGCCCGCGTAGTTCACGTACTTCACACTTGCTCCCTGGTGAAGAGGAGCTTCCGTCGCGGTGACGGTTCCCTGATCCGGTGCCACGGTAGGCCGCCGTCGCGCGCCGCACACATCTTCGCGTTCCGGATGGGGTACGCCCGGAGCCTGAACCGGTGCTCAGTGGGGGTCGCAGACGATCGGGGACGTCCAGGCAAACCGACCACAGGGAGAGACATGACCGAGCAGCAGCAGCCCCCGGGGAGCGACCAGGAGCTCACGCCGAAGGCCGACCACGGCGAGGAGTCGTACCGCGGCTCCGGCAAGCTCACCGGCAAGCGTGCCGTCATCACCGGCGGGGACAGCGGCATCGGGAAGGCCGTCGCGATCGCGTTCGCGCGCGAGGGTGCTGACGTCCTGATCAGCTACCTGCCGGAAGAAGAGGACGACGCCCAGGACACGAAGCGCTGGATCGAGGAAGCCGGTCGGAAGGCCGTGCTGTTCCCCGGCGACGTGAGCGACCCCGCCTACTGCCGATCGGTCATCGACCAGGCGGTCTCGGAACTCGGCGGGCTCGACGTCCTCGTGAACAACGCCGCCTACCAGATGACCCACGAGACGATCGAGGAGATCAGCGACGAGGAGTGGGACCACACCCTCGCGACGAACCTCAGCGCCTACTTCCACCTCGTCAAGGCCGCGCTGCCGCACCTCGGCCCGGGGTCGTCGATCATCGGCTCGAGCTCGGTGAACTCCGACAACCCGAAGCCGAACCTGGCGCCCTACGACGTCACCAAGGCCGGCGTCGCGAACCTGTCCGCCGCGCTCGCGCAGCTGCTCGGCGACCGCGGCATCCGCGTGAACAGCGTCGCACCCGGTCCGATCTGGACCCCGCTGATCCCGTCGACGATGCCGCCGGAGCAGGTCGAGCAGTTCGGCAAGCAGTCGCCGCTCGGCCGTCCCGGCCAGCCGGCCGAGCTCGCACCCGTCTACGTGCTGCTCGCCAGCGACGACGGCAGCTACGTCTCCGGCGCGCGGGTCGCCGTCACCGGCGGCACCCCGATCCTGTGACGGGACCCCGGTCCGGCAACGGGACCAGGTGACGGACGGGAGGCCCGGGGCACGACGTGCGCCGGGCCTCCCGTCCGTCGTCGGGGGACGCTCCTGGCTGAATCGCCGCCCACCGGGGCCGGCCTACGTTCAGGGCCATGTCCACGCGAGCGAAGACCGTCACGGCGCTGTTCGGCGCCGCCACCGTAGCCCTCCTGCTCACCGCCTGCGACCCCGGCGGAGCCCAGAACATCAACCCCGTCGGCAAGGTCCCCGGCTCCGAGGAGAAGTCCCAGTCGGCCCAGTGCGACGTGGCCGCCAGCGCCGCCGTCGACATGATCGACAAGGCGGTCGGGTCGCACGACACCACCGAGTTCGCGAACATCCAGAAGGGTGACGGCGGCTGGTACCTCGGTGCCGCGATCGTCCCCGCGGACAGCAACGACTCGAACGACGACGAGGTCACCATCTGGGCGACCACCGCCGACCCGACGACCGACGACTTCGACGGCCCGCTGTACGCCGTGAACGACGTCGCCAAGCAGGCCGTCGCCGACGAGACCACCACCACCTCGGACGCGCCGACGCCGTTCGCCGACGACTCGAAGGCCGCCCAGCAGGTCGAGAGCTGTGTCGTCGAGGCGTCCGACCGCTAGTCGTCGGACACCGTGTCGTGGCCGATCAGTCCTTGGGCTGGTCGGCCACTTCCACGTCCACGTGGTAGTCGTCGCCGCCGTCGGTGCTGATGGTCGACACCGAGTCGTAGACCACGTCGTAGCCCGCCGTGTTCACGTCGCAGTGCACCTCGGCGCCGTCCTCGATCGCGATGTCGTCCGCACCACAGTCGACCTCGGGCGTCGCATCCGAGACGTCGGCCAACGCGTCGACGACGACGCGTTCGAAGGCGTCCGGTGTGACGGTCCGTGACGCCGACGACGATGCCGTGCACCCGCTGAGCGTCACCGCCAGGGCGATCGTCGCGATGAGCGTCGCGAGTGCGGTGATGGCGCGCTGGTGCTGCATGGTGTCCCCCGTGGCCCCTTGGCCGCTGCTCGCCCCGAGACCGGGGACCGGCTGTTCCTCGACGATAGCGGGAAGGTGCGAGGACGTCTGCCACGAGTTCGGGTCAGGAGCAGACGTCCTCGCGCTACGACGCCGTCGGGTTCGACGCGGTGGTCATGACGAGGCCAGCCCGGGAACGGGGGGGTCGGGCACCCGCCGGTAGGGTCCGGCGGGGTAGCTTCCCGAGACTGTACGACGACCACGGCTCAGACGTGTACAGGATCCGCCGGAACCGGACAGGAACCGGCGGGTCCCGGATCAGCCCCGCAGTCGCTCAGCCGTGCTGCAGCCGGTCCGCGACGCGGGCCCACTGGTCGTGCTCCCACTGGGCGTAGGCCTGTCGCCGACCGGACGACCCGAAGTCGTTCTCGACGTTCGCACTGACGGTCATGATCGTCTGCCCGTCGGTGGCTCGGACCGTGAAGTCGATGTTCATGACCGATCCGGCCCCGCCGATGTTCTGGTCGGTCGCCGTCAGGATCAGGCCGGAGTTCACGCCCGGTCGCACCGTGGGATCCGTGTAGTTGTACACGGTGGTGACCCGGGAGCTGTCGTCCCCGAACCGGTTCAGGGTGAACGGCACCACGTCACCCACCTGCGGGAACTCGGTCGGGACGCCGGTGATCGGGATCCCGCAGGAGAAGCAGGTGTGGAGTCGGTTCCAGATGTCCGTGGGGCTCGCGTGCCCCAGGGGGTAGGTGAACCAGTAGTTCCAGTGCTGCGACGGGGTGGCCGAAGCGGACGGGGTCGTCGCCGTGGACACCGCGGCGGCCGCCGGCGCCGTGTCTGCGGAGGCCGGTGCCGGAGCCGCCACCAGGACGACGCCCAGGACGAGCGCGACGCAGGACAGCAGCGGCGGGACGCTGTGCGCCCGAGAGGGCATGGAGATGGACATGTCTTCTCGTTCCTCGGCGTGTGCCGTTGGTTTCGCCAGACGATCGTCTGGCGTTTCCACGGTAGGCGAGCGGGAACCCCGCCCGGCTGAGCGTCCACCCGGGGAGTCGTGAAGGCCCGCTCAGCAGCACGGCGGTTCACTAGACGATCGTCTTCTGAACGCCTACGGTTCCCAGCACCCCGTCCCGCTCCCGAACCGTGAGAGACCGCATGCGCAGCCCCCGCCAGACCACCGTGCTCGAGACCGGCCGCTGACGTGGCAGCGGCGAAGGCGACCGTCCTGCTCGTGAGCGACTTCCCCCTGTCGGCGATGCGGGGTGAACGCGCCGCGCTGGTCGAGCAGGCGAAGGCCTTCGCCGAGTCCGGTCACGTCGTCTGGGTGGCGACGCCGCGGGCGAGCGAGACCGCGGAGCTGCGGAAGCACGGCGTCCGCCTGTTCGAGGTCGAACCGTCGATCAGCGCCCCGGAGAGCGACCTGCCGGTGATCCGCAACTCGGTCCGCGTCCGCCGGTGCCTCGGCACGCTGATGCTCGAGGAACGGATCGACCTCGTCGTCACCCACTCGGACTTCGGCCTCGCCGCGGCGGCGCTGACCACGGCGCGCTCCCTCGAGCTGCCGACGATCCACACCGTGCACGGTTCGGCGCCGGTCCGGGGCCGGACCGCGGCGGCGATGGCGCCCCTCGCACGGCACGCGCACCGTGTGGTGACCGGCATCCGGCCCACGCGGCACCGCTTCACCGGGCACCCCATGGACGACGCGCGCCGCAACATGGCCGTGGCCGTCTGCGGGGCGGCCGACGTCGTCGTCACCCCGACGACACGACAGGCACGTGCGCTGCGCGAGGCCGGCGTCGGCCCGGTCCACGTCGTGCCCAACGCCCTCGGCCGCCGGCCGGTCGAACCGCCGCCGGCGCCGGAACTCGGCCCGCTCCGGCTCGTCTGGGCGTCGCGGTTCACCCCGGACAAGCGCCTCGACGTCCTCCTCAACGCGATCCGGCTGGTGGAGATCCGGCTCGGGGCCCACGCGGTGCGGGTCGACGTCGCCGGCGGGACCGTCCCCCCGACCCGCACGCCGGTGTCGGTCCGTGTCCACGGCCGCCTGTCGTCGCAGGCCGTCCACGACCTGCTGCTCTGCGGGCACGCGGCGGTGGTCTGCTCGCTCGAGCACGACGGCCAGCCGATGACCGCGCTCGAGGCGTTCCGGGACCACCGTCCGGTCATCGTGTCCGACATCCGCCTGGCGAGCGAGTTCGGCTCCGCCGCCGTCCTGACCGACGACGAGACTGCGTTCGGGCTCGCCACGACGATCATCGAGCTGGCCTCGGACCGGACGCTGCTGCGGCCGCACACCGCCGCCGCGATCGAGCACGCACGGCTGGCGACGCCGGAACGGCACACCGATCAGGTTCTCCGGCTGGTCGCCGGATCCCGTTCCTGCTGAGTGACGGACCGGACGCGGTGACGCACGAGGGCCGTCGTGCCGCCGGTGACGAGCAGCCCGAGCGCGAGCAGCGCGAGGGGCAGCGGATCGGCTCCGGTGGCGGCCAGGCTCCCGGTCCCGCCGCCGGGCTCCACGCCGGCGACCGGCGCCGTGTCGACGCCACCGCCCGTGCCGGGTCCGCCGTCGCCGCCCTGGTTGCCCGTACCGGTCCCGCCCGGGTCGGGGGTCGGGACGTCGGACCCGCCGCCACCGTTGCCGCCGCCGCCACCGTTGCCGCCGCCGTCGCCCCCGCCGTTGCTGTCGTCCGGCAGCGCCGTGTTCACGATGGTGCAGACCACGTCGTCGTCGTCCGCGACGGTGACCGCCCCGTCCGTCACCGGCGCGCCGGTGCAGGTCCAGTCCCCCGCCTCGTAGCCGTCGGGGCCGCCCGACTCGGTCAGCGTGTAGTCCCCCGGCGGCACCGGTCGACCCGTCACCGCGTCGCTGCCCGACGTGCCGGAGACCGTGGTCGGTCCGCTCGCGGTCAGGGTCCAGTCACCCGGGTCCGCGTCGCCACCGACGACCTGCTTGACCAGGGTGAGGTCCCCCTCGACCGCGTCGGTCGACAGGCACGACACCGTCGTCGAGAACGGGAACCCGTGGATCTCACGTGGCACCGGCCCGGCGGCGATCGCGACCCCGTGCGTGAACGACGCCGCGACGACGTTGCCCTCGACGTTCTGCGTCACGTCCCACCGCAGGTCGGCCCGGGGAGCGTAGATCGTGCCCTCGAGGACGTCGGCGCCGGTGACGTGCACGGTCGTCGCGTCCGGGAAGTTCCAGAGCACGAACGGCGCGTGCGCGTTCGTCAGGTTCGCGAGGTTCGGGACGGAACCGTCGAAGGTCGTCCCGGTGACGTTCACGACGAGGGGCGATCCGGGGCCGGGCAGGCCGTCGAAGGTCAACAGGTCGAGGGCGTCGAGGTCCTCGGCGTCCACCGTCAGCACGTTCGTGACGCCGGGCTGGACGTCGGCGTACGCGGCCGTCCCCGGCGCGATCGGCGTCGGCAGGGGCGCGCCAGCGGCATCGTGCAGCACGGTCGTCACCGGGCACGTCCCGAGGTCGGCGGACAGGGACCGGTAGCGGGCGAAGGACGAGGCGAAGTCCAGCACCGACGGGTCGGCCGTCGTCGGGACGGAGCTCGCCGGCTGCCGGGTGGTCCCCTCGATGCGGGGGAACGTCTCGGCGGTGGTGCCCTCCGGAGCGAGCCGGTAGTCGATCGTCGCGCCGTTCTGGTCGGTGTCGAAGGCGTCGTAGGTCGCCGTGTCGCCGACGTGGGCGTACCCGCCGTTCAGCACGCGGAGCACGGCCGACTGCTCCGACGGGAACCGGATGCCGCCGTCGACGTACAGGAACGTGGGACGGCTCTCCCCCGGCAGCGTCAGGGCGTTCGCGGGCGGGTTGCCCGCACCGATGTTGTAGCTGGTCTCGAAGGCCAGGTCACCGCCGGCGGCGAGTGTGCCCTCGGCCTCGTCGGCGGCGAGCTCGACGTCGCCCTCGACGAAGACCAGGAACCCCTGGTTCGCCGGGTGTCCGTCCACCGGCACGGTGACGGGGTTGACGGGCGGGACGTCGGCTGCCGCTGCCGGCACCGTCGCGAACAGGGCCACCGGCGTGACCAGGGCTGCCGGCACGAGCAGCGCGGTGACGCCGAGCAGTGCCGCCCGGCTGCGGGCCCGGGCCGTCACGGCCGGGCCGCCCGGTCGGCCTCGGCGTCGGCGTCGGCGTCCGCGCCCTGCTCGTCGCGCCACTCGTCGAAGTACTGCTTGCCGATCGCCCGCAGGCTCCGGCCGATCTGCGTGTAGTCCTCGTCGCGCAGGTTCGCCAGCGACACCCGGACCGACCACTCGGGGCCGTCGAACCCGCCCCCGTTCAGCAGGATGATGCCGGTCTGGTCGGCGAGCCGGAACAGGATGTCGGTCGGTTCGTAGTGCTCGCGGAGGAACGCGCCGATCCCCGGCCCTCGCAGCCGTTCGGCGTAGGCCAGCACGTCGAGCTCCACGTAGTAGCCGACCCGGTTGACGTCCTCGGGCAGGGTGACCTGCATGCCGTCGAGCAGCAGCTCCAGGCGGTGGCGGATCAGCCCCTGCGCCTGGTGCTTGTAGTGGTCGGTGTCGTCGAGCACGGCGTAGGCCGCGAAGAGCAGCATCTGGCACTGCTGCGGGAGTGACAGTCCGGCGGTGTGGTTGAGCGCCACCGAGCGGCTGTCGGCGACGAGCCGGTCGACGAACCGGATGTCGCGCGGGTGCAGGGAGAGGGTGCCGTACCGGGCGTCGAGGGCGGACTGGTCCGCTTCGGGCAGTGCGGCGAGCCGCTCGTCGAACACGTTGTCCCGGTTGACGGCCACGACGCCGAGCCGCCAGCCGGTGGCGCCGAAGTACTTCGAGAACGAGTAGACGCCGATCGTGTTCCGCGGGACCTCGGCCATCAGGGAGCGGAAGCCGTCGATGAAGGTGCCGTAGACGTCGTCGGTGATGATCGTCAGCTCGGGGTTGTCGGTGGCGACGACGTCGGCGATCGCGTCGAGCGTCTCCTGGGCGATGCGGACCGAGGGCGGGTTCGTCGGGTTGACGACGAACAGGGCCTTGATGGACGGGTCGCGCAGCCGGTCGATCTCCTCCGGCGGGTACTGCCAGGTGTGGACGCCGTCCTGGTCCACGGTGCTGGCGTGCAGGTGCACCTGCTCGAGGTCGTAGTCGGCCAGCGCGGGGATCTCCAGGTACGGGGTGAAGATGGGCGTCATCAGGGCGATCCGGTCGCCGCGGTGCATCAGCCGGTTTTCGAGCAGCGAGTCGAACACGTAGCACATCGCCGCGGTGCCGCCCTCGACGGCGAACAGGTCGTACGGCTGCGCCGGCGGTTCCCCGGCGCACATCTCCTGGACGAGGTACTCGTGCACGATCTGCTCGGCGTGGTGCAGCATCCGGTCCGGCTCCGGGTAGTGGTCGCCGATCACGGAGTCCGCGAGTTCCCAGACGAAGGAGTCGGGTGCGAAGCCGAGGTCGTCCACCCCGTGCCGGAGCACCCGGCGCAGCAGGTCGACCCCGGGGTCGCCGTCGTGCTCGGTCAGCCACGAGCCGAAGCGTTCGGCGATGCCGTCCTTCTGCGGCACGCCGACGAGTTCGGGGTCCCACTCCCGGTTCTCGCGCGAGACCGTGAGCGCGAACTGGCCGAGTGCGAAGAACGCCTCGCGTGGGGTGGGCGCGATGAAGTTCGGGTTGCCGCGGCCGGCGTTGAGCATCTGGAACGCGGTGCGTGCTTCGTGCTCACCGGCGATGCGCTGGAGCTCGGCCTTGAGTTCGAACGGGGACAGGTGCTGCAGGCGCGCGATCTGCTCGCGGGAGACGCTGGCGACGGGCATGTGGTGCTCCTTGTGCGGGGTCAGTGTGCGGTGATCGCGACGACGACGGCGCCGCCGATGCTGAGGACGATGTTGCCGATGGCGTAGGGGACGGTGAAGCCGAGCAGCGGCACACTGCTCTTCGCCGTCTCCTGCAGGGACCCGACCGCCGCCGTGGTGGTCTGGGCACCCGTGAGCATGCCGAGGACCAGGACGGGGTCGGTCTTCCGGAAGAAGAACCGGCCGACGAAGGTCATGACGACCAGGGGCACCAGGGTGACGACCACCCCGGCGACGAGCAGCTGGACGCCGTACTGCGCGAGTCCGTCGATGAAGCCCGGCCCGGCGTTGATGCCGACGACGGCCACGAAGAGCGTGAGCCCGACGGTCTCGAAGAACCACTGCGCGCCGGGCGGGACGTGCCCGAAGGTGGGGCTCTTCGAGCGTCGCCAGCCCAGGACCAGTCCGACGATGAGCGCACCGACGCTGGTGGTGAGGGACAGCGGCACGGCGCCCACCGTGATCGAGGGCACACCGATGACGGCGCCGACGGTGATGCCCAGGGCGACCGTGACCATGTCGGTCTTCGGGTCGGTCCGCTCCGGGAACCCGACGTACCGGATCCCCTGCTCCAGCAACGTCAGCGGCCCCTGGACCCGCAGCTCGTCACCGGCGTGCAGCGCGGTGTCGGGGCCGAACGGGATCGCGTGCCCACCCCGGCTGATGCCCTTCAGGAAGATCTGCCGGGCCCGTTCGGTGTGCCGGAGTTCCCCGACGGTCCGACCGACGACCGCCTTGTTGGTCACGACGACGGACAGTTCCTCGATCGGCACGTCGAGCAGCGCCGGGTCGTCGATCTCGACCGCGAACTCGGCCAGGTCGTCCTCGATGACCGCCGCGTGGCGGCCGGCGACGACCACGACGTCGCCGGGGGCGAGCGTCTGGTCCAGGTGCGGCTCCACGATGGTGTCCCCGTGCCGCACCCGGGCGATGAAGACCCGGGAACCGATGCGGGCGTCCGAGGCCTGCTCGAACTCGCCGACGGTCTGCGGCGTGAAGGCCGACGTCAGCCGGTAGGCGCGCCGGACAACCTGCTGGTACGCGGACGTCACGTCGGGGTTGTCGTCGTGCACCCCGAGGCGCTGCTCCAGGTCGTGCGCCGCGGCGGGCAGGTCGCGGATGCCGAGGAACCGCGGGGCGAGCAGGGAGATGTAGAGCGCCGCACCGACGGTGCCGAAGATGTAGGTCACGGCGTACGCCACCGGCACCAGGTCGCTCCACGCCTTCGCCGTCGCGCCGCTCACCGGGAGTCCGGCGATGGAGTCCTGCGCGACGCCGATGATCGACGACTGCGTCAGCCCGCCGCCCGCCAGACCGGCGGCCAGACCCGGGTTGTAGCCGAGGATGCTGCTGATGACGATCGTCGTGCCGAACCCGACCACGGCCAGCACGACGGCGAACACCGCCTGCGGCAGCCCGGAGCCCTTCAGCCCCGCGACGAACTGCGGGCCGAGCTTGTAGCCGAGCGAGAACAGGAAGATCAGGAAGAAGACCTGCTTGACGATCGGGTCGACCTGCAGGTCGTCCCCGAGCACGGCGCCGATGACGACGCCGGCGAGCAGGGTGCCCGTCACGGCCCCGAGACCGATGCCGCGGTAGCTGAAGCGCCCCACGAAGAACCCGACCCCGAGCGCCAGGAACACGGCGATCTCGGGGTGCTCGATGATGGTGTCCCTGACCCAGGTCATACGGCCGCCCTCGCCCTCGGGGCCCCTGCCTGCCCCGTTGGCCGAAAACGTAAACGGACCTCACATCCGGCGTTCCCAGGAACGCGCGCGGCGCCCTGGACCCGCCACGCGACGGACGGGAGGCACGGTGCGGGCCCGCCCCGTGCCTCCAGTCCGCAGGCGGTCGAGCAAGGAGAACGCCCCGATGAGGAGGGGGGATCTCATCGGGACGTTCCGTTCGTGGGGCCGCGTCAGGCGGCGAGGCGCGCAGCGAGCGCGGTGGCGCGGGCCCGGAGGTCCGCAAAGGTGGCCTCGTACGCGTCCGGCGTGCCGACGCGCGAGGGGTTCGGCAGCGACCAGTGCAGGCTGTCGCCGTCGTCGATCGACTCGTGCGCGCGGTCGCAGACCGTGACGACCAGGTCGCCGTCGGCGACGAGGTCGCGGAAGGCACGCGGGACGTGGCGGCCGAGGTCCAGGCCGTGGCGTTCCCCGACGGCGACCGCCCCGGGGGCGATGGCGGCTGCGGGACGCGTCCCGCCCGACAGCGAGCCGATCTCGCTGACCTGCGCCCAGACGCCCGCGGCCAGCGGGGAGCGCGCGGAGTTGCCGGTGCAGACGAACAGCACGCGGGACACCGGGCCGGGCACCGCTGCCGAACCGTGCGGGACACCGCTCGGTTCGAGGTGCAGGTAGCTGCGGCGCCCGTCGCCGTCGGAGCGGCGTCGCGTGACCAGACCGGCGTGCTCGAGGATGCGCAGGTGGTGCGCCAGGAGCGGCCCGGAGATCCCGAGGGCGGCCCGCACCTCGCTCGGGCTGGCGTCGGACGCGGCGAGCAGGTCGACGATCGCCAGGCGGGCGACGTCTCCGAGGGCCGCGTGCTGCGCCGCACGCTGCTCGAGGTCCTGCCGCCGGGTGTTCATCGGTTCAATGTTGACTGAACCATCTGCCGTCGTCAAGATGAGCGGGTGACGACGAGCCCCGAGCCCCTGCGGTCGCCCGCGGGATCGGTGTTCCTGGTGTTCCTGCGGCTCGGGCTGACCTCGTTCGGCGGGCCGGTCGCACACCTCGGGTACTTCCGCGAGGCCTTCGTGGTGCGTCGCCGCTGGCTGCGGGACGACGCCTACGCCGACCTCGTCGCACTGTGCCAGTTCCTGCCCGGACCGGCGTCGAGCCAGGTCGGGATGGCACTCGGGCTGCAGCGCGCCGGACTGCTCGGACTCCTCGCCGCGTGGTGCGGCTTCACCCTGCCGTCCGCGGTGCTGCTCGTCGCGTTCGCCCTGCTGGTCTCCGGCACGCCCGACCTGGCCGGCGCCGGGTGGCTGCTCGGGCTGCAGGCGGCCGCTGCCGCGGTGGTGGCGCAGGCGGTGCTCGGCATGGCGCGCTCGCTCACACCGGACCGCCGTCGGGCGACCATCGCGGCCGCCGCCGCGATCGTGGTGCTGCTCGTCCCCGGCCCGGGGCCGCAGGTCGCGGTCATGGCGGCCTGCGGCGTGGTCGGCGTGCTGTGGCTGGGTCGGGTGGTCGGACCGGTCGAGGAGGTCGCAGGCACCGAGGTCGCCGTGCGGCTCCCCCGCTGGGTCGCCGTGTCGGCGCTCGTCGCGTTCGCCGCCCTGCTCGTCGCGGCACCCGTCGCTGCGAGCGGCACCGGGGCCGTGCGCCTGTTCGGGGTCTTCGCGCAGGCGGGCTCGCTCGTCTTCGGCGGCGGCCACGTCGTCCTGCCGTTGCTCGAGTCGCAGACCGTGGCCACCCACCTGGTCGACCACGCGGACTTCCTGGCCGGGTACGGCGCCGCACAGGCCGTGCCCGGGCCGCTGTTCACCTTCGCCGCCTACCTCGGCGCCGTCGCCGACGGCAGTCCGAGCGGGCTCGTCGGCGCCACGGTGGCACTCGTCGCGATCTTCCTGCCAGCGGCACTCCTGGTGGTCGGCGCACTGCCGTTCTGGCACGTGGTCCGCGCCCTGCCGTGGGCCCGGCGCGTGCTGGCCGGCGTGAACGCGGGGGTCGTCGGGCTGCTCGCCGCGGCGCTCTGGGACCCGGTCATCACCGAGGGGGTCCGCTCGGCACCCGCACTGGCGCTCGCCGTGGCCGCCTTCATCGCCCTCACCCGCTGGTCCGCTCCCCCGTGGGCCGTCGTCATCGGAGCCGGCCTGCTCGGCGCCGTCGTCCTCTGATCGGAGCACCCCGCATGCCCACCGTCCTGTTCGTCTGCGTCCACAACGCCGGTCGTTCCCAGATGGCCGCCGGCTTCCTGCAGCACCTGGCCGGTGGCCGCGTCGATGTCCGGAGCGCCGGCTCCGAACCGGCCGACCAGCTCAACCCCGTGGTCGTCGCGGCGATGCTCGAGGAGGGCATCGACATCCGGAGCGAGCAGCCGGCCCTGCTCAGCACCGATGCCGTCCGTGCCGCCGACGTCGTCGTCACGATGGGGTGCGGGGACGCCTGCCCGGTGTTCCCGGGCAAGCGCTACGAGGACTGGGAGCTCCCCGACCCCGCGGGGCTCGACCTCGACGCCGTCCGGCCGATCCGCGACGACGTGCGCGCACGGGTGCAGGACCTGCTCGCCGGGCTTGCGATCGCCTGAGCGGCCGGGTGAGCCGTCCCACAGGTCCGGGCCGTCGATCACCAGCGGGAGCGGGTCACCCTGGCAGCACGTGCACAGGCCACCCTGGAGGCGCGCACCGCGACTGAGAAGCCGGTCACGGTCGCAGCGCGTGGCGGCTCCACGGCGCGCGCCGGCCCCCAGGGTCCGGTTCCATCGTTCTGCCGTGCAGACGACATCACTTCTCCCCATCATCGCCAAGGCGTGTGCGGTGGCAGCTCCGGTCGCCATCGCCGTGTCGCTCGTGGCCGGTCCGGCCGTGGCGGCACCCCTTCACACCTCCACCTCCGACACCACCGCAACCGCCGCGCACCACGCGGTGACCCGTGCGGCGCGGACCACCTCGGGCGGCACGGCCGTCTCACGGCTCGACCGTCGCGCCGAGCAGCGCAACGAGGCCACGGTCCGGCACCTGTTCCGGTGCGCGTTCCGGTCCCCCGGGTCCGCGCAGGCCCGTGCGGCTGCCCGGACCGCCGTCGCGACCGGTGCCGTCGCCCACGGTGCGACGAGCGCCTCGGGTCCGACCGCGTTGCTCGCCGAGTTCACCGCGGACCGCTCCCGGGTGCCCGGCGCCCACGCCGTGATCAAGCACGTCGCCGGGGACGCGGACCTGGTGGCCGTGCACTGGCAGATCACCGCGAAGCCGACGGACGAACGCACCGGTGACGCCGCCGTCGACCTGTTCCGCATGCGCGACGGGCGCATCAGCGAGTGGTGGGCACTCCGTCAGACGGTGCCGACGGGGACCCCGGCCAGCGGCAACACGAACAGCATGTTCAGCGACCTGTACCCGGCCGCGAAGCGTGACCGTCACCTGACCGAACAGCAGGAGGAGCACAACCGGGTGCTCGCCGTGACCGCGTACGACCGACTGTTCCGCGACCACGACGTGTCCGTCCTCGACGAGGAGTTCGACCCGGCGTACCTGCAGCACAACTCGGTCGCGGCGAACGGCACGGCCGCGCTCAAGCAGTTCTTCGCCGGCAGCGCCGCGCAGAGCCTGCCGAAGCAGGAGTCCGTCATCTCGCTCGCCGACGGCGACCTGGTGTGGACGTTCTCGAAGCCGGTCGGGGCGAAGGCCGACGCACCGTTCGGCGCGGCCGACCTGTTCCGGGTCGACGGCAACCTGATCCGCGAGCACTGGGACGTCGTCCCGACGAGCTGAGACTCGGCCGACGGAGCCGCGCGTCTCAGGACGCGCGGCTCCGTCGCGCCCGCTCCTTGATCGCGGTGATGACGGCCGTCTTCGCGTCGGCGTAGGCGTTCATGTCGTCCCAGCTCCGGTCGAGCAGCTCCCGCTTCGTCCGTTCGTACAGCGCCCGGTCACCGGCGTCGGCGCGCAGGTGGTCACGGAGGAGCAGGTACTCGTCGACCGCCGCCGCGCCCCGCTCGTAGACGTGCACGTGGACGTCACGGGCCGGCGTCCGGACCAGGCGGTGGCCCGGCTCGCGGACACGGAGCTCGTACCCGGCGGCCAGGAGCTGGTCGAGGTAGGTGGCCTCGGCGGTGACGTCCGGGACGGCGACCACGATGTCGACGATCGGTTTCGCGGCCAGGCCGGGGACGGCCGTGGAGCCGATGTGCTCGACGACCGGAGCGTCCGTGCCGGAGCCGGGGAGGGCCTCCAGGATGCGTCGCCGGTGGTCCGCGAAGACCGCAGCCCACCCGCTGTCGGCGGGGTGCAGGGTCACGGTGACCGGTTCCGGGCCGCCGATGATCTCGACGGTCGTGACGTCCGGGCGGGTGTGGTCCTCGTCGTGGTGCTGCACCCGGACATGATCGCAGCCGGCGGTCGCGGTCGCGGTGGCTTTCGCGGTCGCGGTCGCGGTCGCGGTCGCGTCAGAGCTTCGCGGGGAACGCCGATCCGCGACCGATGACGGTCAGGAGCGCCGCGACCGCCCCGAACACGATCATCACCACGGCGAGCACCAGCCCGTCGAAGGCCGACAGCAGGGCGGCGCCGAACAGGCCGGCCGCGAAGATCGCGATGTTGAACGCGACCGGCAGGAACGCGCTCGCGACGTCGGCGTCCTCGCCGCCTGCGGTCGTCAGGGCGGCCTGCAGCTGCGTCGACGAACCGCCGAAGCCGATGCCCCACAGGCCCGCGGCCACCAGAACCGCGACCGGTGACGTGTGGCCGACGAGGAGCACCACGCCGGCCAGGACGAACAGGCCGACGCTGCCGTGCAGCAGGGGTCGGGGGTGCCGGTCGAGCAGGGCGCCGGTCACGACGACGCCGAGGATCGCGGCGATCCCGTAGACGAGCAGCACCAGCCCGGCACTCAGGTCGGTGCCGGTCGCCCGCAGGTACGGCGAGATGTACGTGTAGATCGTGTTGTGCGCCACCATCCACGTCGCGATCACGGCGAGGATGACCGCGATGCCGCGGATCCGGAACACCTTCACGACGGACAGCTTCGCGGCGCTCGTCTGCCCCGGGGCATCCGGCACGAACAGCGCGATCAGCGCGAGGACCACCACGCCGACCAGGCTCAGCCCGATGAACGACGACCGCCAGCCCAGGGCGTCGCCGATGAAGGACCCGAGCGGCGTGCCCAGCGCGAACCCCACCGGCGCGCCCGTCGAGACGATCGCGAGCGACACCCCGGCGGAGCGGGCCGGGCTGATCCGCCGGGCGTAGGTGGCGAACATGCCCCAGATCGTCCCCGACATCGCGCCGGCGACGAACCGGGTGACCAGCGCGACCGCGACGTTCGGCGCGAACGCGGTCAGGGTGTTCGCGACGAGCAGCACGGCGATGGCGGCCACGATGAGCGGCTTGCGACGGAACCCGCGGGTCAGGGCGATCGCCGGGACCGTGGCGATGACCGTGCCCATCGCGTACGCGCTGACGAACAGGCCGACCGTGCCCTCGCTCGTGCCCATCCCGTCGGCGATCGCGGGCAACAGCCCGGCCGGCATCGTCTCCATGGCGACGAGGAGGAACCCGATCGCGGCGAGCAGGGCGAGCGGGAACCAGGGCAGTCGGCCGTCGGTCGCCCGGTCGGTCGTGGGGAGGTCGGAGGTCGTCGTGGTCACGGACCGACGGTAGGGGCATCGTCCGGCGGGAAGGGAGGTTCTGCAGGACCCCGTTTCGCCGGAGCCTCACCGGGCGGGTGGTGGGGGGGCTTCGATGGTGGTGTCCACGAACGAAGGGAACACCATGACCGGAACCAGCACCTTCCTCATCACCGGCACGAGCCGCGGGATGGGCACCGACTTCGCCCGGGCCGCCCTCGACGCCGGGCACCGGGTCGTGGCGACCGGACGCGACCCCGAGCGGGTCCGCGCCGTCCTCGGCGACCACGAGCACCTGCTCGCCCTCGCGCTCGACGTGACCGACCCGGGATCGGTCCGGGCCGCCGTCGACACCGCGACCGACCGGTTCGGCGGCGTCGACGTCCTGGTGAACAACGCCGGGAGCTTCCAGGCCGGGTACTTCGAGGAGATCTCGGCCGAGCAGTTCCGCGCGCAGCTGGAGACGAACTTCTTCGGAGCGCTCGCCGTGACGCGCGCCGTGCTCCCGGTCATGCGACGGCAGCGCTCCGGGCACGTCATCAGCATCAGCTCCACCGCGGGCATCGTCGCCGGCGCCGGTGGGAGCGCCTACTCGGCGTCGAAGTTCGCGCTCGAGGGCTGGATGGAGGCCCTGCACGACGAGGTGGCACCCTTCGGCATCCACACCACCGTGGTCGAGCCCGGCTTCTTCCGCACCGACCTGCTGGCCGAGGGCGACTCGACCTTCTGGGGCGACGTCGCGATCGACGACTACGCCCCGCTCTCGGCCGGGTCGAAGGAGTTCTTCCGCGGCATGCGGGGCAACCAGTCCGGCGACCCCGCGAAGCTCGCGCAGGTGCTGCTGACGCTGATCGCGATGCCCGAGCCGCCGCTGCGGTTCGCCGCCGGCGCGGACAGCGTGGCGGGGATCGTGCAGAAGGGACAGCAGCTCGTCGAGCAGGCGCAGGCGTTCCCCGAGCTGTCGACGACGCTCGACCTGGAGGCGTGACATCTCCCCTTGCCAAACTCGGCTACGGGTATTAGCCTTTCAGTTACTACCCGTAGCCGAAGGAGCCACGACATGCTCGAACACCTGGACACCGAGGGCGGCACGATCGCCTACGACCTCTCCGGATCAGGCCCGCTCGTGGTCCTCGCCCACGGCATGGGCGACAGCCGGCACGCCTACCGTTTCGTCGCGCCGGAGCTCGTCGCGGCCGGCTACCGGGTGGCGAACGTCGACCTCCGCGGCTGCGGCGACTCGAGCACCGGGTGGGCCGGCTACGAGCGCGCCGACATCGCACGCGACCTCGTCGCCGTGGCCCGCCACCTCGGTGGCCCGGCCGTGGTCGTCGGGCAGTCCATCAGCGGCGGTGCGGCAACGATCGCCGCGGCGACCGCCCCGGACCTGGTCGCGGGCATCGTCGAACTGGCGCCGTTCACGCGCAAGCAGTACGTCGACCTGGGCGGACTGCTGCGCAACCGCCGACACCGCGCCGGCACCGTCCAGCTCGCGCGGGTCATGACGAGCGGCAGCCTGCCCGGCTGGCTCGCGTACCTCGACATCGCGGTGCCCACCAAGCCCGCCGACTGGGCGACGGAACGCAGCCGCATCGAGACGACCCTGCGGCAACCGGAGCGGATGGCGGTCCTCCGCGCCATGACCCGCACGTCACCCGCCGACGCCGGCGAGCAGCTGGCTGCCGTCCGGTGCCCCGTGCTGGTCGTCGAGGGGAGTGCCGATCCGGACTGGGCCGAGCCCCGCGCCGAGGGCGAGCGGATCCTCGCCGACCTGCCGGACGGCCTCGGCGAACTCGCCGTGATCGACGGTGCCGGTCACTACCCCCACGCCGAGACGCCGGCGGCGCTCCTCGCCCTGCTGCTGCCGTTCCTCGCCCGCACGCTGCCCGTCGCAGGTCCCGTTGCCTAGGGCGGGGCTCGACCCGGCGACCGTCACCGAGGCCGCGGCGACGCTGGCCGACGAGATCGGCCTCGCCCAGCTGAGCATGAGCGTCGTCGCCGATCGCCTCGGGGTGAAGGCACCGTCGCTGTACAAGCACGTCGACGGACTCGGCGACCTCACCCGCAGGATCGCGATCCTCGGCGCGAACGAGCTCGGTGACGCGCTCCGCGACGCCATGCAGGGGCGCAGCGGTCGGAGTGCGCTCGAGGTGGCGGTGCAGACCGTGCGCCGGAGCGTTCAGGAGCACCCGGCGCGGTACCAGGCGGCCGTCAGCATCCGTCCGACCGGCGCCGAGGACCCCCTGGCGGTCGCTCTCGGCCGCACCCTGGCGTCCTTCGCCGCGGCGCTCCGCGACTACCCGCTCAACCCGGCCGACGAGATCCACGCGCTCCGGGTGCTCCGCAGCGTCCTGCACGGGTTCGCCACGATCGAGGCGTCCGGTGGGTTCCAGATGGACACGGACGTCGATGCGAGTGCCGCGTGGATGGTCGACTTCCTGGATCGTGGCTTCCGTGCCGCGACGACACGGTGACCGCATCCACGGCGGCGCGCCCGTCGAGGCCCGTCGGGCACGACCCGCTCCGTGGCGGCCTGCGGTTCCTGGCGGAGTTCGTCGCGTGGGTGGCCGTTCCCTGGGCACTGTGGTCCCAATCGCCGGTGCTCGCGATCGCCGCCGTCCTGGTCCTCGTCGTGCCGCCGGCGGTGTTCGGGACCCCTGGTGACCGACCCGGCGGTGACCCGCCGGTCGCGGCGCCGGGAGCGGTCACGATCGCGTCGGTCCTCGCGCACCTCGTGGGGGCGGTCGCTGCGGCCTGGATCCTGTGGCCGACGGCGGTCGCGATCGTCGTCACCGTCCTGTGCGTCGCCGTCGTCGTCTCGGAACAGCCGCGGTGGCGCGCGCTGGTCGGACACGGGCGCTGAGTCGTTCGTAGGCTGACGCCATGGCAGCAGCAGACGAGACCGGTCCGTTCTGGCACGGCACCGTGGCGGCCCTGCGACCCGGGGAGTTCCTCTCCCCCGGTTTCCGCTCGAACTACCGCCCCGACGTCGTGATGAACCACGTGTACTTCACGGCGATCCGCGACGGAGCCGGGCTCGCGGCCGAACTCGCGGCCGAGCTCGTGCCCGGCGACCGTGAGCCGCGCGTGTACCGTGTCGAGCCGACCGGTCCCTTCGAGGACGACCCGAACGTGACCGACAAGAAGTTCCCCGGCAACCCGACCCGGTCGTACCGCAGTGCCCTCCCGCTCCGCGTGGTCGGCGAGGAGACCGGGTGGACACGGCTCACCCCGGAGGCGTTGCGCCGGTGGCGGGAACGGCTCGTCGCGCTCCCGCCCGAGGAACGCGGCGAGATCGTCAACTGACCGACGTCAGGCCGCGATGAGGTTCGGGGCGAACCGGCACCAGTAGTCCGTGATCGGCCCGTCGGACTCGCGGATGCCGACCCCGAAGGACTCGCCGCCGACGACCCACGACCCGAGCACCGGGTGGTTGTGCCCGTTCGACCCCGGGAAGTCCGGGAGCTCGTGGTACTGCTGCCACACCCGTTCGGCCCCGGTACCGGGGCGCCGGTACTCGCGACCGTTCGTCTCGACCGAACCGTCGGCCCGGTGCACCGCGATGCCGTCGCCCTCGCGCCCGAACACGGGCTTCACGACGAAGTCGCGCATGCCGTTCGGACCGTCCGCGAAGGCCGGCAGCAGGTTCGGGTGGCCCGGGAACAAGCGCCAGAGCGCGACGAGCAGCAGCTTGTTCGAGAGGAACATCTTCCACGCCGGCTCGTACCAGCGGCCGAGCCGCCCGCGGTCGCTGACCAGGAAGGCGCCGAACTCCTCGTCGCCCTGCGCCCGGTCGTCCCCGGAGACGAGGTCCTCCCACGGGTACAGCTTGAAGAGGTTGCGGATCACCGGGTACTGGGTCCCCGGCTCGTCCCCGGGCAGCGTGAACACGCTCCGCGACGAACCGGCCGGCTCCTGGTCGCCGACGAACTGGCGGGCCGTCGCGTGCCAGCCGATGTCCTTCATCTCGATGCCGGTGTGCTCCCACCCGGCCTCCCCCGCCAGGTCGCGCATGTAGGCCACGGTGTCCCAGTCCTCGCCCGCCGTGTCGAGGTCGGAGTGCGCCACGAACAGTCGCCCACCGTCCTCGGCGCGCAGGGACTCGTGCAGCAGTGTCCGCCAGCGCGCCACCATCGCCTCGTGGATGCCGTTCCACTGGTCGGTCTCGGCGGAGAGTTCGCCGGTGGCGAGCCGGTCCTGCATCCAGTGCCACTGCGTGACCGATGCCTCGATCAACCCGGTCGGGGTGTCCCCGTTGTACTCGAGCATCTTGGCGGGTGAACCGTCTCCGGCGTAGGCCAGGTCGAACCGCGCGTACAGGTCGGGCTCATCGTGCTCGAGCGACCAGGCGGCGAGGTCGAACCCTGCTCGCGTCAGGCCCAGCGTGCCGAGGGCACCGGTGGCGAGGTACCGCGCGGCTTCGAGGCACATCCGGTGCAGTTCCTCGGTCTGCCGCTCGAGCGCCTCGACCTCCGGCAGCGTGAAGACGTACGCGGCGGTGTCGTTCCAGTACTCGACGGGCGTGCCGTCGTCGCGGACCGACCGCGAGTAGATCAACCCGGTCTGCTGGATCCGGCGCCGCCAGTCCGGACGCTCGGGGAACTCGATGCGCTCCATCAGCCGCCGAACCCACCGTGTCCGCCGGCTCCGCCGAAGCCGCCCTTGGTGACGGAGCTCCCACGGGACGAGACGCCGGCCTTCGCGGTCTTCCCGGCGGGCAGGGCGCTCGTGCCGCCGGAGACCGCGTCCCCCACGCCGGGGACCCTCGTGGCACGGTTGGCGAAGAGCGGCAGGAAGTACCAGCCGGCGTGCCCGCCGTGGTTGTTGCAGTCGTCGTCCGGCAGACGCTTCTCGGTCGCGTTGTCGCGGCAGATCTTCGCGTAATCGCTGTCGACGCCGGCTCCCTCGCCGCACCCGGTCAACGACGCTGCCAGGGCTGCGACCACCCCGATGGAGACGACACGGGAAGCACGGCGACGAACACTCACGAAGGGGAACAGTACCGCTCACCACGAGCCGGTGTCCGCGTCGGCACGTCGGCCAGCGCAGACGATCGTCTGGCGAACCGGTAGCGTGTGCGGTGGCGGCACCCGCCGCACACCGTCCACGAGAGGGTCGACCATGTCGCGGAGCACCGATCGGGCCCGGGTGGCACCGATCGCCCTCGCCGTCGGGGTCGCGGCGCTCGCGGTCGCCCTCGCGCTGCCCGCGCCGACCGCGCCGGGACCCGAGGCGCTCGGGGTGGGGGCATCCGGCGCGCTCGGCACCGCACTCGGCGCGCCGCCCGCGGCGAACAGCACGCACCGGTTCGCGATCAGGTCTCCACGGACGGTCGGCACGGAGCGGGTGGTGCGCGTCCGGTTCGCCGGCTCGGGGAGGCCCGGCGCCGTCGTGGTCGTCCACTACGCCGCCCCGGAGAGCCAGGTCGCGACCGTCCACGTCGCGGAGGTCGAGCCGGGCAGCAGCGCCGTCGGCCCGACCGGCCGGTTCGCCTTCACTGCGGCGTTGCCCGAGCTGCCCCGCGACGCCGACCGAGCGTCGTGGAGCGCCCTGCTGATCGACCCCGCGTCACTGGCCGTCATCGGCCGCGTCGAGGGCGTCCACCTCGTCGAGCGGACGGACCACTGACACCTGCTCCGTGGCCCCGCTCGATGAGAGGGCGCGCAGGGTGCTGGCCGCCGCACCATCCTGCGGCTACGTTCGCTAGACGAACGTCTGGCCAGCAGTCAGCGGCGAGACCTGACCACGAGGAGCCCCCGTGTCGACACCCCACCGCACCCCGTCATCCCGACCCGTGTCCATCGCACTCGGGGCCGCGCTGCTCCTGGCCCTCGGCCTCGCCGGCTGTTCCACGGCCGGGTCCGCGACACCGTCACCCTCACCGTCCCCCGCCGCGCAGGGCGACGCACCCGCGACGACCGGCTCGTCACCCTCGGTCGACGTGACCGTCGCCGCGACGTCGCTCGGCACGGTCGTCGTCGACGGCAAGGGCATGACCGCCTACTACTTCGACGCCGACGTCAAGGACTCCGGCACGAGCACCTGCACCGGTGGATGCGCGACCGCGTGGCCCGCGATCGAGGCGACCACCACGACGCCGAAGGTGTCCGGCATCACCGGCACGGTCGGCACCATCAAGGGCGTCAACGGCGGACGGCAGATCACCATCGACGGTCGGCCGATCTACACCTTCGCCGGGGACAAGAAGGCCGGCGACGTGACGGGTCAGGGCGACAAGGGCGTCTGGTACGTCGTGAACCCGGACGGGACCGAGCAGAAGAAGTAGACCGGAGGCCCCGGCGGGACGGCAGGGATGCCGGGACCGCCGGGCTCAGTTCTCGGCCAGGCCCGGGTCCCCGCCCACCCGCACGGGCTCCACCCGCTCGAGCAGCGCATGCACGCCGGGCAGTCCGAGCCCGGTGAACAGCGCCGCCCACAGGTCACGGAGCTGCCCCTCGGTGTCCCGCGTCAGCCGCACGCTCGTCCGGGCCCACATCACCCCGAAGGTGGACGTCAGCACCAGGTCCGCCGCACGTGCCCACTCGGGATCGGAGTCCGGGCCGACACCTCCGCTCGAAGCCGACAGGTGCCGACGGACGTAGTCATCCCAGGTGAAGACCCGCGGGATCACCTCCCCCGCACCACGGAGTTCGTGACTCAGCCGGATGGCCCCGGCCGCCACCGAACACCGCATCGCGTCCGAACAGGCGGACGTCAGCATGACGAGCAGGTGCTCGAGCCCCGCGGGCTGCCTGATCCGCGAGTCGATCGCCGCCCAACGCACCTGCTGCCGCTCGATGACCGCGAAGGCGAGCTCGTGCTTGGACGAGAACACGTGGTAGCCGATCGCCGACTTCGGCCGGTCCATCGCGGCGGCCACCCGCGCGAACGAGGTCCCCGCGTAGCCGTGGCTCGCGAACTCGGACGCCGCGGCCTCGATGATCTGCTCGCGGGTCCTGGTCTTCGCCTGCTGCCGCTGGTTCATCGCACTCCTCGGTCGGGCCTTGGTTCATCATACGAACGTCTGACCAGGCATGGGCAGCGGTCACACCGGGGGCGATGCCTCTGATCTCCTCAGGTTCACTATTTCGCTAGACGATCGTCTGACGCGTTGTTAGCGTTCACGCACACCGAGCCGCCCGGCCGCACCGCCACGAACCGAGGAGTCCCATGCGTTCCACCCCGTCCACCCACCGCACCCCGTCGGTCCGCCGACTGACCGTGCTCGCGACCTGCGTCACCCTCGGCGGTGCGCTCGCCGCAGGCGTCCTGGTCCCCGCGCAGGCCGGAGCCGCCACGATCTCCCACACGACGCACACCACGCACACCTCGGCCCAGCCTGCGGCCGTGGCGTTCACCGCCAAGACCTACGGCGGACCCGACCGGAAGAGCTTCACCGGCATCACCTTCGCCGGGACCGGCAAGCCCGACACCCTGGTCATCGTCTACTACGACGCTCCGGGCAAGCCCCGCGGCCTGTTCGACAAGCACATCGCCGAGGTCACCTCGGGGGACGACTTCGTCAGCGCCAGCGGCCACTACCGCTTCACCGCGGCGTTCCCGGACCTGCCGCGCGGGACGACGACGCTGCACTGGCACGCCCGGCTCGCCGACCCGGACACCCTGTCGGTGATCGGACGCGTCAACGGCACCCGCACGCTCGGCTGACCCGTGACCCGTCACGCGCACCCGGCGCTCGTCCACACCCTGGCCGTCGCCGTGTCCCTGGCGGCCGTCGTCGGGGCCACCCTCACCTGGGCTCCTTCGGCCTCGGCCACCACGAGCGACCCCGACCGGGTCGCAGCGCCGATCATCGCCGGCACCGAGGTCGGGGTCCCCGGCGGCACCTGCACGGTCGGTGCCGTGCTGGCCGCGAAGGGGTTCCGCAGCCAGTTCACGCAGTACCAGCGGGCGACCCGGTGGGTCGTGCTCGCGAAGCACTGCGCGCCGCTGCAGGCACCCGTGCAGCTCGACGGTGCGACCGTCGGCAGCGTGGTCTGGCAGTCCGCGGAGTCGGACCTCGAACTCGCGGTCATCCCGCCCCTGGCGTGCACCCGGGCTCGGGCGGCGACCGGGTCGTGCGACCCGTCCGTCGCGACCTGGACGCCCCGGGCATCGGGTCGCGTGTTCAACCGGGTCGGCGGGGTCCTGGCACGTCCCGCCGTGACCGGCATCGGCCAACCGGATGCCGCTCCCTTCTGCACCAGCGGGGCGTCGAGCGGGCTGCTGTGTTCCTGGACCTCCACACGTGTGCCGGCAGCAAGCCGTCCCGGCGCGCAGCACCTCGCCGCCGCGCGCGCCGACGCCGGCGCCGGCATCGAGCCGGGCGACGCCGGCGGGCCGGTGATCAGCACCACGAACCGGCTGTACGGGATCATCTCGGGCAGCACGACGACGAGCCCGACGGGCTCGACGGTGCTGCTCTACACGCCCGTCCAGCAGGTGCTGACCGAGCTGTTCCGGTACCGGCTGGCCCCGGCGTCCTGAGGCGCGGGCCGCCGGGTGGGCGACTGAGCGCTGCCTCATGAACCGGACACGCCCCGGCCACCTCGCCGCCACGCCGCCGACGACCCTCGCCGCGATCCTGCGGGGAGCCGGACGTCACCACGTCTGGCTCCCCACGACCCCAGGGTCCTGATCAGATCGAGGTTGCCCCGTGTCCCCGCGCCGCCACTCCCCACTCACCCGCTCCCCACGCCTCCACTCCCCGCGCACCACCCGCGTCGCCGCGACCGCCCTCGCCGGCCTGGCCGTCGTCGCCTCCGCCGCGTTCTCCGTCCCCGCCGCCCACGCCGACGACACCCTGCAGCCGGCGTTCACCGCCGCCGACCACCCGATCACCGACGTCCCCGGGCTGGTCAACGGCCGTGAGCTCGCCGCAGTCCGCGGCCGGTCCGGTCAGACCGTGAACGCCCCGCGGCTGATCCGCTCCGAGTCACTCGACAAGATCACCGGGGCCGGGGCCACGACCCTGGCCGACGAGTACCACGTCGACCTCGTCGTCGACCTGCGCACGCCGTCCCAGATCGCCGCGAAGCCGGACGTCGCGATCCCGGGTGCACGACACGTCGACATCTCGATGTTCGGCGCGGACGGCGACTACAGCGACGACACCGCGATGTACCACGACCTGGTCGACAAGGGCCGGGTCGACCAGGCGACACCCGGGTCGATGATCACCGCGTACCGCCGGGTGCTCCGGATCCTCGCCACGCACACCAGCGGCACGGTCCTGATCCACTGCTCCCACGGCATGGACCGCACCGGCACCGTCGTGGACCTGCTCGACCGGGTGCTCGGCGTCGACAGCGCGGACACCCTGCACGACTACCTGCTCTCGAACACGCAGCTCGGGGTGACCTGGGCCACACCGCAGCTGCTGCAGGGCACCTTCGAGCAGGACATCGCGACCGAGTACGGCGGCATGGACTCGTACCTGACCGACACGATCGGCGTGACGAAGCACGAGGCCGCCGCCCTGCGCGAGCGCTTCCTCGTGTCGAACGACCCCACTGCGTCCTCCATCACGGTCGCGGGCGTGCGCGTCCACCTGCCCGCCGCTGCCTCGTCGCACGGCGCGACGGTCACGGCCCCGGTCCGGACGCTGCGCGCTGCGGACGTCCACGTGCACACCACGAACCCGAACGCGGTCACGAGCGTGCACGTCTCCGGGCGGACCGCGCACATCACCGTGACGGCCCAGGACGGCACCACGACCAAGGGGTACCGCCTGACGGTGCGGCACCGCTAGCCCGACGCCGACCGCCCGCGGCCCGCGCCGGGCGGTCGGCGTGACCAATTGTTCACCACCACCGTCGCCCGGTCCGAGCGTCCCTCCGGCTACCGTGACACTCGTGCAGTCCTCCAGACAACGGCGCCCGCGGTGACCGGACACCCCGCCGTCCCGACCATCCACGACGTCGCCGCCCTGGCCGGTGTGTCGAAGTCGGTCGTCTCCCGAGCCCTCGCCGGCGCGTACGGCGTCGCTCCGTCGACGACCGAGCGGGTCAAGCGCGCCGCCATCGACCTCGGCTACGTGGCGAACGCCAACGCCCGCGGCATGTCGGCACACCGCACGCACACGCTCGGGGTGTTCGTCCGCGATGCCTCCACCCCCTTCTACGGGCACCTGCTGACCGCGTTCCAGCTGCAGGCCGCGGCGCGCGGGTACCGCGTCGTCACCGCCACCGGTGCGGGGTCGTTCCCGGTCAGCGAGGAACGCCGAGCGTTGGAGACCCTGGTCTCCCTGCGCGTCGAGGGGCTCATCGTCTGCAGTGGCGCCCTGCCGATCGCCGACGTCCTGCCGTTCGCCCGGCGCATCCCGACCGTGGTCTCCGGGCGCCCCGAGACGAACGATGCGGTGAGCAGCGCGTACTGCGACGAGCGCGGTGGCGGACGCGGGCTCGCCGACCACGTCGCCGACCTCGGACACCGCCGCGTCGCCGTGCTGACGGTCGCACCGGCCGGGTCACTGACGCAGTCGGCGCGGACCGACGCGATGGTGCGCCGACTCCGTGCGCGCGGCGCCGAGGTGCTCCGGATCCGCTCCGAGGACCACGGAGCAGACCCCGAGGACCTCGACTCGTTCCTCGAGCAGGTCCTGCGGGCCGGTGGCGTGACGGCGATCATGGCACCGAGCGACCGCTGGGCCGTCGGTGTGCTCGAGTCGATGCGCCGCCGCGGCCTCCGTGCGCCGGACGACCTGTCGGTCACGGGCTACGACGGGGTCGCCCCACTCGCCACCGAGCTGCTCGGCATCACCTCGTGGCGACAGCCGCTCGGCCTGATCGGTCGTCTGTCCGTCGACGACGTGGTCGACCAGATCGACGGCCGGTCGACGGGCGTGACCCACAACGCGGTCGACGGCACCCTGGTACCGGGCCGGACCGCCGCCCGGGTCTGACCGCCGGGCAGAACGCACCCCGGGCCTGCCCGGCCCGCTCCTCAGCCGCGACGTTCGGTCGTTCCGGAGTCCGAGTGACGATGTGGTCGGCGAACCCGGTCAGCACGCGGGGAGCGTGACGCTGGCGACGGCACCCCCGGAGGGGACGTTGCGGAGGTCCGCCGTCCCGTTGGCACGTTCCGCGATGCCTCGTACCAGGGAGAGCCCGAGTCCGCTCCCGCCGAGGACGGCACGCCGTGCACTGTCCGCCCGGGTGAAGCGGTCGAAGGCCTGTGGGAGGAAGTCGTCCCGGACGCCGGGTCCGTCATCGACGACGCGCAGCTCGAGCCGCCCGTCGGCGGACTGCTCGAGCGTGACCCGGATCACGCCGCCGTCCTCCCCCGCTGCGATCGCGTTCGCCACGAGGTTGTCGACGACCCGGGCGAACGCCGCGGGCTCGATCCCGTAGTGCTCGTCCGGCGCAGTCAGGCGGACGGCGAAGTCGATGTCGCGCAGACCGACGGACGAGACGGCGCGAGCACGGTCGATCGATCCCATGAGTTCCGTGACGAGCGCAGCGACCGGCGTCGACGGAACGGCGCCGCCTTCACCCAGTCGACTGAGTTCGAGCAGGGCGTTCGCCAGCGCGACCAACCGGGCGGCATCGCTCTCGGCTGCGCGCAGCGCACGTTCGAGGGCCACGGCATCGCCGGACGAGCGGTGCGCGAGTTCGAGCCGCGCGGTCAGTGCCGCCAGCGGCGTGCGGAGTTCGTGGCTCGCATCGGAGACCATCCGCCGCTCACGCTCGGTGTTCTCGCGCTGCCGGTCGATGAAGGTGTTGAGGGTCCGGGCAAGTGCCGCGAGTTCGTCGTCGGACGCCCCGACGGGCAGGTGTCCACCACCGTTCCCGGCACTGAGGTGCTCGGCGATCCGGCGCATCCGCCCCACCGGGCGGAGGGCGAGCGTCGACAGCAACCACGCCGTCGCGCCGAAGGCGAGCAGCGCCAAGACCGTGCCGACGACCAGTGACCGGTCCACCCGCGCCACCGTCTCCTCTCCGGCCCGACCGTCGTGCGCGGCCCAGACGACGAACGACCCGGCGGCGTTCCCCACCGGCACACCGACGACCGTCACAACCCGGCGTGCGGTGTGGAGCCGCAGCGTTTCGCCGTCGTCCGGCACCGTCGAGGGCAGCGCCGCACGGACGTCGCGCGGCAGGGAGTCCACGACCCATCCGCCGGACGCCGACCGGATCCCGACCAGGACGTCCTCTGCTGGACGGTCCGGCGCCTCGTCCGGGTTACGCCGGAGATCGGAGACGAAGGGTGCGGCGTCACCGGAGGCGAGGAACCGGTCGGTCGCGAGCGTCGCGCGTTCGATCTGCACGTGCAGGACGACCGCGACGCCGGAGAGCACGACTGCACCGACCATCAGACTCCCGAGGGTGATCCGGGCACGGATCGACAGACGGCGCAGGAACCTCACGTCGCCGACACGACCTCGAGGGCGTACCCCACGCCGCGCACCGTCCGGATCGCGACGTCAGCGCCCGAGGCCTGCAGTTTCTTGCGGAGGTAGCTGACGTACTGGTCGACGATGGTCGGGTCGAAGTGCTCGGGGCTCCCCCAGACCTCCTCGAGCACCTCGGTTCTGGTTCGCGTGTCAGGGGCGCCCTGGATCAGGAACCGCAGCAACGAGAACTCCTTGACGCTCAGCGGCAGGTCCCGCCCGCGCACCGACGCACGCACGGCCAGGGTGTCGAGCCGCACCGACCCGGCCTCCACGATGGTCACCCCACCCGCGGCGCGACGCCGCAGGTGCGCCCGGATCCGCGCGTTGAGCTCGGTGATCGCGAACGGCTTCGTGAGGTAGTCATCCGCCCCGGAGTCCAGCCCGAACACCCGGTCGTCGACGGCGTCCCGTGCGGTCACCAGGATCACCGGGAAGTCCTGGCCGAGCTCACGGAGCCGCCGACAGACCTCGAAGCCCGTCATCCCGGGCAGCATGACGTCGATCGCCGCCGCCTCGAACGACTGGGTCCGGGCCTGGACGAGTGCGGCGATGCCGTCGGTCACGACCGTGACCACGTGTCCTTCACCGGTCAGGCCGCGCTCGACGAGGGCACCCATCTCCGGGTCGTCCTCCACCACCAGGATGTTCGCCATCTCAGACGACCCCGCTCGTGCCGAGCAGGGACCCGATGACGAAGGTCGCCGCGAGGGCCAGGGCTCCACCGACGACCACCCGGGCGGTGGCGCGGCGCAGTGAGCCTCCGCCGATGCGGGCTCCCGCGGCTCCGGTCAGGGCCAGCGCGAGGAGGACGACGACGAACGTCGCAGGCACCCGGATCGCCTCCGGGAAGAGGAGGATCGCCAGGAGCGGAAGGAGCGCGCCGATCGAGAACGCTGCGGCGGATGCGAACGCGGCGTGCCACGGGCTGACCACCTCGTCCTCGTCGATCCCGAGTTCGGTGGTGAGGTGTGCGGCGAGGGCGTCGCGCTCGGTCAGTTCCGAAGCCACCTGTTCGGCCGTTGCTCGTCGGAGACCGCGGGCCTGCCAAAGCTGCGTGAGCTCCTCGAGCTCGGCGGCCGGGTCGTCGGCCAGCTCGCGGCGTTCCTGCTCGATGAGGGACTGCTGGCTGTCCTTCTGGCTGCTCACTGACACGTACTCGCCGAGCGCCATCGACACAGCGCCGCCGACGAGGGCCGCGATGCCGGCCGTCGCGATCGCCGGAACGGACGACGAGGCACCGGCGACGCCGACGATGATGGAGGCCGTCGACACGATCCCGTCGTTCGCGCCGAGGACTCCGGCGCGCAGCCAGTTCAGACGTGCCGCGAGGTCGCCGGTGTGCGCTTCTCCGGCGTGCGGCTCCGCGGTGCTCATGGTCTCAGCGAACCATGTCCGGGACGCCCTGTTCGTGTGAGGTTTCGAACGATCCGAGCCGCCGGATCCTGTTGTCTGGTCGAACCGCGCCTGCACCGTCGGGCGCTCGACGTGAAAGGCCGTCATGGACTGGCAGTTCGGCGGGATACCGCTCCACCCTCTCTTCGTCCACCTGACCGCGGTCGCCGTCCCGGTCGCGTCGTTGACCGCGATCGTGGTCGCGGTGTGGCCCGCGGCACGACGGTGGCTCGCAGTCGGCGCACCGATCATCGGCCTCGTCGCCCTCGTCTCGGTCCCCCTGGCGACGTCCTCGGGCGAGTGGCTCGAGCACCGAGAGCGCGAGAGCGCACTGCTCGAACGGCACACCGAACTCGCCGACGGCCTCCTGCCGTGGTCGATCGCGGTCTTCGCGCTCCTGCTGCTGTGGTGGGCCTGGCACAGGTTCGCGACCGACCGGGTGACGAGTGGCGGGGCGCTGCGCGCGGTCGCGGTCGTGGGGCCCGTGCTGCTGCTCGCCGCCGGCGTCGTGTCGATGATCGAGGTCATCGTCATCGGACACGCGGGCGCCGCGTCCGTCTGGAAGGGCTGACCGCACGGACCGGGACGGCACCTGCTCGGCGCCGCCGACACCCATCGTTCACCGTCCCGTCACGGACCGACGGGTGAGATCCGGACCCGTCCGGTCGATCATGGGGAACGTTCCCGATCATCGGGAACGTTCCCCATCCATCGACCACGGACGGACCCATGCCCCAGAACGTCACCGCCAAGCTGCCGCGCGACCCGAGCGACCCGTACCGCCACGGCATCTACCTGCGCCCGGACGCCCGCACCTGCCGAGCCGTCACGGTCGTCACCGATCAGCTCCGCGCGCAGTACGGCCTGCTGTCGGCCGGCGCCTTCCCGCCGCACGCCACACTCGTCGGCAGCCAGCCGTTCGGCAGCCACGAGGACCAGGTCATCGCGGCCGTCTCGGCGCTGCTCGACGGCCGACCGGGGTTCGACGTGCACAACGCCGGCATCCGAGAACAGGGCATCGGGTTCGTCTACGACGTCGCGACCCGACCGGACGGCTCGCACAACGACGACTTCGTCCGGCTCGCCGCCGACATCGAGGCCGTGGTCGCCCCGTTCCGGCAGCCGATGCAGGTCCCGCTGGCGAACGACTACGACCCGGAGCAGTACCGCGCGCACCTCTCGCTCGCCTCGCACGACCTGTACGGCCGACCGGACCTGCACGACGAGGTCGGCGCGTTCATCCGCGAGCTCGACGTCGACGTGCCGACCGGGTTCCGCGGCGACACCGTCGTGCTCTACCGCACCGCGAGCCCGGACTGGTCCGGTCGCTGGTGGCAGACGATGACCTGGGAGCACGTCCACACCTGGAAGCTCGCCTGACCGTGGCCGCGACCCTCCGCGACGTCGCCGAGCGGTGTGCCATCTCGCGATCGCTCGTGTCACTCGCCCTGCGGGGCGACGACGGTGTGTCCCGACCACGTCGGGAACTCGCAGTGCGGACGGCGGACGAGCTGGGCCTCCCGGTCGGTTCGCTCGCCCGGCGACGCGCGCAGGGCGCGCCGCTCGTCCTCGGGGTGGTCGTCACCGAAGCCGCGAACCCGTTCCACGACGAAGCACTCCGGAGCGCACGCGCGACCGCGCAGACCCTCGGGTTCGCGCTCCGGGTCGTGGACGGGTTCCGTGACCCTGCCCGGTTGGCCGACGGCCTGGAGGCCCTGCACACCTCCCGCGGATCGGCCGACGGTGTGCTCGGGGTCGCGGTCCTGAGCAGTCGGCTCGCCCCGGCACGGCTCGCGGCGGTCGCGCGCGACCTGCCGGTCGCGGTCCTCGGATCGAGCGGGTCGGCGCTCGCCGGTCTCGGACTCGACACCGTGTGTGCCGACGAGGAGTCGGGCATGCGGGCACTGGTGCTCCACCTCGCCGCCCTCGGGCACCGACGCACGTGCTTCGTGGCGGAGTCCGGCCACCCGTCGACGACCCGTCGTGCCGTCGCGCACGCCGCGGTCACCGGGCAGCTCGGCGCACCGGGCGAGCACCGCGTCGACGACGTCGAGGCCCTGGCGGCGGACCCGGCACGGATCGCGCGGCACCTCGGTGACGGGGTCACGGCGTTCGTCGCGACGAACGACGCGACCGCGGCGCGGCTCGTGTCGATCGCCGACGGCGCGGGGCTCGCGCTCCCCCGGATGGCGGCGGTGACCGGGTTCGACGGCACCGGTCTCGGCGAACGGCTCGACCTGACGAGTGTCGACCAGCCGCGCGTCCGGATGGGCGCGCGGGCGGTCGAGCTCGTGGTCGAGCGGCTCCGGGGTCGCCGCGGCGACCGGCACGAGGTGCTCCCGACACGCCTGCTGCCGCGTGGGTCCACCGCGCGGGCGGTCGCCGGGCACCCGCTCGGCTGACCGCTCGCGACACCCGCGCCGGGTAAGTCGGCGGGGCAGACCGACGAGCGGGCCGACTGGCGGCCCGGTCGGCGGCTCAGTCGGCGGCGGTCGTGGCCGACAGCTCCTGCACCCGGCGCACCAGCTCGGCGTGCGATCCTCCGGCACCGGCGGCGACGTAGTCGTCCGCCAGGTGTGCGCGGTCGACGACTTCGCCCCGACGGAAGCCCCGGAACCACCCGCCGGCGCGCTCGAGCACCAGGGCTCCAGCGGCGACGTCCCACGGGTGCGTGGCGAAGCCCATCGTGGCGTCCGACCACCCGGCGGCGACGTGCACCAGGTTGAGGGCACCGCTGCCGAGGCTGTGGTGGTGGCGGTACCGGAGCGTCAGGTCCCGGAGCAGGTCGAACGCCGCGGCCTCGCCGAGCAGGTCGAGGTCCTGCTGCACCGGGAAGCTCGTCAGGACCGTCGCTGCGTCATCCGGCCCCGACGACGAGTGCATCGGGGCGCCGTCGAGCCAGGCGCCGTCGTCGTCCGCCGCGAACACGTGGTCCGCGACCGGGTCGAAGACCACCCCGGCGACGACCTCGCCGTCGACCTCGGCCGCGATCGAGATGCACCAGTACGCGAGTCCGCGGGCGAAGTTCGCGGTGCCGTCGATCGGGTCCACGATCCACCGCACCACGGGGTCATCGGTGCTGCCGGTGTCCCCGGTGCCGTCGGTGTCCCCGGTGGTGCCGGTACTGCCGGTGGTGCCGGTTTCCTCGCCGAGGACGACGGAGCCGGGCACGGCTGCGGTGAGCACCGCCGTGATCGCCTCTTCCGCCGCGCGGTCGTGCAGGGTCACCACGTCGTGCGCGTCGCGCTTCGTGCTGATCGTCATCGGGGCGCGGAACACGGCGAGCAGGTCGGGCGCGACGGTGCGCGCGGCCTCCTCGGCGATCGCCCGGAGTGTCTGGGGAGCAGGAACGGTTCGCATGGTCTCCGGTTCTACGACGTCGAGGCTCCTGGACGGCGAACCACGCCGGTCGACGGACCGAACCCGAGGTGAACGCGCGGCGTGCGGCGGTGAACGTCGGCAGCCGATCGGCGGAGGGGTTGAACGCGGCGTGAACGGGTGACGGCGGGTGGTCGACGTGCCTTGACCGGTCTTCGACCCCCGCCGCACAGTGGAGTCGTTCCCGGTTAGGGAACGTTCCCTACTCGGAGGAGTCCGCCCCATGACGGTCCCCGTCAGGTCCGGCCTGGTCGCCGGTCCCCCGCGTGCCGCAGGGTCGCCGCAGTCGCGGCGGCCACCCCGGACGACCCGGACGACGCGGTCCTCGTTGCGCTCGGACCGCCGACTCGGTCTGGTGCTCCTCGCCCCGGCGCTGCTCGCGTTCGCGGTCTTCGTCTTCTACCCGCTCGGCCGCGTCCTGGTCCTCAGCACCCAGGGCACCGACATCTTCGGTCAGCCGGCAGGCTCGGTGGGGCTGCAGAACTACGTCCGCACGTTCACCGACCCCGCGTTCGGACGGACGATGCTGACCACCGCGGTCTTCTGCGTCGGCGTGGTCGTCGGCCGGATCGTGTTCGGTCTGCTCGTGGTGATTCCCCTGACCGTGAAGCTCCGCGGCCTGCCGGTCTTCCGCGCACTCCTGACGGCGCCCATGGTCGTGTCCGTGTCAGCGGGGTCCGTCGCGTTCGCGGCGATGCTCGCACCCGGCAACGGGCTGCTGAACACGGTGATCACCCAGTTCGGCGGCGCGCCCGTCCCGTTCCTGACGAGCACGCAGTGGGCCCTGGCGAGCGTCATCGTCGTGACGATCTGGGGGTCGCTCGGGTTCACCGTGCTGCTCCTGCTCGGAGCGTTCGGCGCCATCGACCAGGACGTCATCGAGGCGGCGCACCTGGACGGTGCCGGGCCCGTGCGGACACTCTGGTCGATCTCCCTGCCGCTCGTCACGCCGACGCTCTTCTTCGTCGTCGTGACCGGCACGGTCGAGGCACTCACGACCTTCGGGCAGATCCAGATCCTCACCGGCGGCGGTCCGGCCGACTCGTCGAAGACCCTCGTCTACGCGATCTACCAGCAGGCGTTCGGGTCCGGCAGCGCGAACTTCGGCCTCGCCTCCGCGCTCGGGGTCGTGCTGTTCCTGCTCGTCCTCGGGTTGTCGCTGGTGCAGTTCGGCGTGCTCGAGAAGCGGGTGAACTACTGATGCGCCCCGTCACCGCACGCCGACTCCGGAGCGTCTTCGTCTACGCCTGGCTCGTCATCGCGGTCGTCGTCGTCTGCTTCCCGCTCTACTACGTGTTCGAGGGCGCGCTCACCCCGACCCGGTACCTGGACCAGGGACTCGCCGGTCTCGTGCCGATCCACCTGACGCTCGACAACATCGTCCGGGCCACGCAGGTCGTCCCGCTCGGGCAGCAGTTCCTGAACAGCGTCATCGTCACCCTCGCCCAGACGGTGCTGCAGGTCGTCATCGGCATCATCACCGCCTACGCCCTGGTGTTCTGTCGACTCCGGGGCACCCGCGCCCTGTTCCTCGTCCTGCTCGCCAGCATGATGATCCCCGGCGAGACAACGCTGATCGCGAACTACCTGACCGTCGCGTCCTGGCACCTCATCGACACGCTCCTGGTCGTCTTCCTGCCGTTCGTGGCCTCGGCGCTGACGATCTTCCTGTTCCGCCAGGCGTTCCTGAGCTTCCCCGACGAGCTGCGCGAAGCCGCGGTGCTCGACGGCGCCGGACACTTCCGGTTCATCCGGTCCATGCTCCTGCCGCTCACCCGCCCGACGCTCGTCTCGGTCACCCTGGTGAGTGCGACGGCCGCCTGGAACGGGTTCTTCTGGCCGCTCCTCGTCACGAACTCGCCGGAGCACCGCACCGTGCAGGTCGGCATCGCCCAGCTGTCCGACGCCGAGGCCGCCGACATCGGCGTGGTCCTCGCCGGTGCAGCCATGGTGACCCTCCCCGTCCTGGTCCTGGTCCTCGTCGCCCAGCGGTTCCTCGCCGGTGGCCTCACCGCCGGCGCGCTCAAGTGACGACACGTCCGCTCCCCTCCCCGACCCCCGCCCGCCCCACACCCGAAGGACGCACCATGCCCGCACGTCGCTCCATCACCCTCACCGCACTCGCCACCGGCGCCGTCGCGGTCCTCGCCCTGACCGGGTGCTCCACGTCGAGCTCCGCATCGGACAGCTCCGGCCCCGTCACCGTCGACTTCTGGCACGCCATGTCCGGGCCGCCCGCGACCGAGCTCGACGCGCTCGTCGCCCGCTTCAACAAGGAGAACGACAAGCACATCACCGTCAAGTCGTCGTTCCAGGGGGACTACGCGGCCGTCCAGACGAAGTACACGGCGGCGGTGCAGTCCGGCTCGACGCCGGACCTGCTCATGATGAACGACGTGTCGACCGGCTTCATGATCGACTCCGGCCAGACGGTGTCCCCCGCGACGCTCAGTGGATCGAAGTCGGGTACCGACACGATCGCACCGGCCGCCGCGACCTACTACAGCGACGGCAAGCAACTCGCGGCGATGCCGTTCTCGGTCTCGATGCCCGTGCTCTACCTGAACAAGGCGCTCGTCGCGAAGGCCGGCCTCGACGCCACGAAACCGCCGAAGACGCTGGCGCAGGTCGCGACCTGGGCCGAGAAGATCCACGCCGCGACCGGTGGCTACGGCATGAGCATGAACATGGGCGACTCGTGGATGCTCGAGGAGCTCACCGCCTCGGGCGGTCAGGCGTTCTGCACGCCGGAGAACGGGCGGAAGGGCAAGCCGGTCACCGGCGTCTCGCTCACCTCGGACAGCCAGGTGCAGTTCATGACCACGCTGCAGAAGCTCTACCAGGACGGCGCCGCCCTGAACCCCGGCACCGACTCGACCGTGCAGAACTCGGCGTTCTCGAGCGACAAGGTCGGGATGCTGCTGACCTCCTCCGGCGCCTACACGACGGTCGACCCGGACGGCTCGAAGTCCGTCGTCGCCCGGTTCCCCACCACGTCGGCCTCCGACGACGCCGGGCAGGTCATCGGCGGCAACGCGCTGTGGATCTCCGGCAAGGGCCACTCGTCCGCCGAGCAGCAGGCGTCGTACACGTTCGCCAAGTGGCTCCAGACGCCGGACGTGCAGGCCGAGTGGGCGAAGGCGACCGGCTACGTCGCGATGAACACCGACGCCCAGGACACCACCGTGGGCAAGCGTTCCCTGTCCGACCCGAACATCGCCACGATGTACCAGCAGCTCGCCGACGACCCCACGAGCGTCGCCGCTGCCGGCTGCATCACCGGCGCGTTCCCGACGGTGCGCGCCACCGTCATCGGCGCCTTCAACCGGATCGTCGAGGGTGCCGACGTCGAATCGACCATGAAGGACGCCGAACAGCAGGCCGGCAAGCAGATCGAGTCCTACAACGAGGCCGCTGGCAAGTGACCAACTCCGGGTGCACGCCCCGTCGAGGCTGACCAAGGGTTCATGGAGCGCGACCGCCGTTCGCCATACGGTTGTCTGACGAAGCGGGCAGGGAGCCCGCACGGACGATCGGAGCCCTGTGGTGTCTGCTGCGAACGGCCGGCCCGGCTACGGGGCTCCGGAGTCCCTGCGCATCGTGTTCTCGTTCCCACGGGGGCGGGGACACCTCGCGCCGATGCTGCCACTCGCCCGCGCGCCCAGCGCAGCCGGACACCGGACCGCACTGAGCGGCGCACGCGAGGCCGTCCTCGAACAGACCGGGTTCTCGCACCGGCAGCCGCGGGACGTGGAGCTGCCGGCGAGCAGGCCGGGCACCGGCACCCTGACCCCGATCGATCCGAGTGCGGTGCTCACCCGCGTCCCCCAGGTCTTCCTGGGGGACGCGGCCGCCGGGGCCGTCGTCGACGTCGGACGGCTGGTCACTCGGTGGTCGGCTGACCTCGTGGTCTGCGGGGAGTTCGACTTCGGTGCCATGACCGCCGCCGAACGTGCCGGGGTGCCGTGCGTGGTGGTCCTGGCCTTCGCCTCGGCCGGTGGGACCTGGCGCGACGCGGTGCGGGAGCCGCTCGAGGCGCTCCGCCGACGCGCGGGACTCGGGCCCGACCCGCAGCAGCAGATGCTCGGCGGCGCACTCACCGTCGTCCCGTTCCCGGCGTCGATGCGATCCGGGCACGAGCTGCGTGGCCCGGTGATCCGGATGCGGCCGGACACCTGGTCGTCACACTCGTCGGATGCCGCGGCGTGGCTGGCCGCCGGCGATGGTCCCCGCATCTACGTCACGCTCGGCACCGAGTTCAACACGAAGTCCGGCGACCTGTTCGCCCGGCTCATCGACGCGCTCGCGGCCCTGCCTGCGCGGATTCTCGTGACCACCGGACCCTGGGTCGATCCGACGACCTTCCCGGTGCCGGCGGGCCCGGGAGCGATCCGGGTCGAGCAGTACGTCCCACAGGACACGGTGCTCGGGCTCGTGGACCTCGTGGTGAACCACGGCGGATCCGGATCGGTGACCGGCGCGCTCGCGCACGGGGTACCCCTGCTGGTCCTGCCGCTCGGCGCGGACCAACTGCCGAACGGCGGCTGCGTCGAGGCCCTGGGCGCCGGACTCGTCCTCGATGCCGCGACGGCAACCCCGGAGGACATCCGCACCACCGCATCGCGACTCCTGACCGAGCCCGAGTTCCGCTCCGCGGCCGGACGGATCCAGACCGAGATCGCGACAGGCGAACCCCCGGCCGTCGTCCTGGCCGCCGTCGAGCGCCTGGTCGGCTGGACACCGGCCCGCGGTGACGAGCATGCTCGAACATCGTCCGCCACACCCGATTCTGCACGGCGACGTCCGCCGACGAGCTGATCTCAAGCGGCCCGTCAGGGGCAGGACGAGCCGCGAGGGACCCCACCTCCTCGCGGCTGCCACTCGGTCCAGCTGCCGACGGGTCGGTTCAGAGTCGCGTCAACAGGGCTTCAGCGTTGCCGTGCGCGATCTTCCGCTTGTCGGCCGGGCTGAGGGGTGCGTTCTCGATGAAGCTCGTGTGAGTTGCGGAGTCGCCGAACGGGTAGTCGACGGCGAACAGGATCCGGTCGATGCCGAACACCTCGAGCGCGCACAGGAGCGGCGGAACCGTCGTGTAGGCGGAGATGGTGATGTGGAGGTGATCGCGTACCTGTTCCGCGACGGTCCCGGTCAGTCCCTTGATACGCGGGGTGAGCCACTCGTCCGCGCGCGCGAGGGAGAACGGCAGGTTCTCGCCCATGTGGCCCACGACCATCTGCAGGTCCGGGAACCGCTCGAAGACCAGGTTCGAGACCATCCGGAGGATGTGCATACCGTTCTCCGCGTGCCATCCCCATCCACCCGTGGAGAGCATGGTCGCGACATACGGGTCGAGGCCCGAATAGTAGGCCTTGAAGACCTCGATGGGCGGGAAGCCGGGGTGGAGGTAGATCGGGACGCCGAGACGTTCGACTTCGGCGAGGATCGGCCGCATGGAGGGGTCGTCGAGGAAGACGCCGTTGGTCTGCCCGTGGATCATCGTGCCGACGGCGCCCTGCTCCTCGACGGCGCGACGGAGCTCTGCGACGGCAGCCTTCGGGTCGGAGATCGGGAGGGTGGCGAAGAACTTGAACCGGTCAGGGTGGTTGTCGACCACCTTCGCCATGGTGTTGTTGAGGCGCCGGGAGAGCTCGGCGGACTGGTGCGGGGGCAGGACCTGCACGAACTGTGCGACGGAGGAGAGCACCTGGACGTCGATGCCGGCGGTGTCCATCCGCTGGATGCGGGCTACGCCGCCGTCGGTCAGGTCGTTGAGGCCGTCGAGGTACGGCTGATCCATCATTGCGTGACCGTCGGCGCCGGCGGCGTCGAAGATCTCAGCGGGCATCATGTGTTCTTCGAGTCCGATGAACTTCATGGTCGGGTTCCTTCGTGGTGCGGTGGTGCACTTGCGCCCGTTCTGGGCGCGGAGAGGACCGGGCTCGGTGGCCCGGTACGGCGGTCCGTGAAGCAGTGACCGGTCATTGTCGACGCAAGAGCGTCGAGTCAGGGGTGGTTCATCGGCGGATCGTGACCCGGTGAGGCACCAGCGTCATCAATCGATGTTCGAGGGTCCGCCGACTCGGCGGACCACGGCGACGATCTCGACGGCCGCCAGGCGCGCTCCGGCTTCGTCGTGCGCTTCGATGCTGTCGACGAGCCGATCATGGAGCGCAGCATGCTCATCAGCGATTCGATCGTCGGCCTCGAGCCCCCCGACGACCTCACTGACGGCTGCTCCGAGATGTTCATGGAGATCTGCGAGAAGTCCATTACCGCTGATCCGGGCAACCTCTCGGTGGAATCGTCTGTCCGCAGCGGCGATGCGTTCCATGTCAACCCGCTCACCAGTCGCTACGGCCAGGAGTGCGCGAAGCGTGGCGATGTCCTCCGGGACAGCACGTCGGGCGGCGAGGGCCGCAGCGTGTTCCTCGAGGACCGCGCGGAGTTCCATCACCTCGTCCGGCGTTGACGTCGCAGAACGCCGGGAGATGGCCGACCGCAGCTCGCTGGTCGCGATCACGTAGGTTCCATCCCCCACCCTCGCCTCGAGGAGACCGGTGTGGACGAGTCCACGAAGCGCCTCGCGTACGGTGTTCCGGCTCACACCGAGCTGCTCGACGAGGTCGTGCTCCGCAGGGACGCGTGTCCCAACCGGCCACACACCATCGGTGATGGATGCACGGAGTCGATCAGCGGCCTGTTCCGCAAGCGTTCCGGATCGTGGGAGCCGGCTGAGTGGCGACATGAGTCCTCCAAATGTCCAACAATTGGTAGGTTACGCCCCGTCGCTTGCCCAGCAAGGTTGCTGAACGGACCCGAAGTGCGGAGTCAGATCGCGGTCAGGACCGCCACAGGGCCCCGGTCGCCGTCCTCACCACCGTCGAGTATCTGGCGGGCCATGCGTCGAGCGTGCCCAGACGGGCGGAGGTCAAAGGACCCAACGGCCCACCTGCCAGGCGACCCCACCACGGCGCGTACCTTCAGCGCACCAGGCAGATCGTGCGGAAGTCGACGTCCGGACCGGGCCGTGAGTACGACGAGCCGCTCGCGAGCCAGTCGGCGGTCGGCGCGATCTGGTCGGGGACCATGTCCTCTTCCGACCGCGCGTCGATGCCCTCGGACGCCCAGTACTCCCGGACTCCGTCCACGTCGCGGTTCGCACCCTCGATCACGGTGTGGTCCTCGGGCAGGAGCTCGTTGCCCTGCTCGTCGGTGTACTCCCCCGGGTCGTACCAGTACATCCACCGCACGCCCTGGTGGGCGTTCGACAGCTGGCAGTCCTCGCTGTACGCACCACCGGCTCGCTCGCCATCGCGGTAGGCGGACTTCCGGTCGCCGCCGAGGATCCGCACCGTGCGGTCCCCGATCCGCTCGAGCGTGGCCCGGGCGTCACCGTCGGCGAAGTGCCGCTCGGCGGCGGTCGCCGGCTGCGCCCACTGCTGGGCGTCGGCGGCCATGCTCCGCACCTGTGACGTCAGGACCAGGCCGTTCCACGGCACGGCGATGACCAGCACGACGATCGCCGCGACGACGGCGACCAGTGAGTGGCGCGGTTTACGCCGGCGAGCCCGGACCTGCACGACGAGCACCACCACGGGGATCCCCACGGCGAGCACGGCGCCGATGACCAGCCGCGTCAGCACGCCCCCTGCTCCGAGCCGGTCGTCCATCGACCCGAAGTCGCGCGCCATGTACGCCCCGATCTGGACCGCCCAGCTCACGACGAGCAGCACCGGCAGCACGAGTGCGATGGCGATCGCGTTCCCTCGCCCCGTCGTCGGGCCCGTCCCCTGGTCACGCCAGTCCTGCTGTTCCGTGCCCATGCCGGCCCCCGCCCCCGTGGTGTCGGGACCATCCGCCCAGCAGAACGCGCCCCGGGCCCGCGGGCGACGCCTCCGCCCCACCCCCGAAGCGGTGGTGCCCCAGCGGCGCCTGTTCCTGCCAAGATGATCGACGTGACCACGACCACGCCTCGCGCCGATCCCGACGCCGCTGCCGACGGCTTCGAAGGCGGCTGGTTCCGCATCGACGACGACCTGGTGCACCTGGACGACGTGGTGTGGCGACCCGCCACGGACGCGGACGACACAGCGACCACCCCCGGCCCTGCCGCCGTCATCGTCGGTGGCGAGCCGCGCGAGCACGTCGGATCGACGCTGCCGTTGGCGCAGCTGGCGGAGATCGACGTGGCACGTCAACGCACCGTGCGGAAGCTCTGGCTCAGCCCGATCACCATCGTGGTGTGCCTGCTCGTCGTGACCGCGCTCGAGGTCTCGGGGCTGCCGTGGCGCACGGACCTCGGTCGGCAGCTCCTGGTCGGACTCGGCACGGCCCTGCCGGTCGACGCGCTCTGCACCGCGATCTGGTGGCGAATCACGCGTGACCCCTCGGGCGCCGTCGTCCGCAAGATGGGCGGCCACCGGACCCGCCAGCAGTACGACCAGCAGCGCGCCGTTCTCGAACGCTGACCGCGCCCCGACCCCTCAGCGAACCGGCGCCGACACCGCGGCTGCACCCGCAGCACCCGCAGCAGGCTCCGCCTCCGACGACGGCCGCACCACGCGCCCGGGCCGCAGCACCGCGTCCACCCGCTCACGGTCGAGCTCGCCCTGCCACCGCGCCACCACGAGCGTCGCGACGCAGTTGCCGAGCAGGTTGACGCTCACCCGCATCGCGTCCATGATCCGGTCGGCACCGAGCAGCAGCGCGACGCCCGCGACCGGGAACAGCCCGAGGCTCGTCGCCGTCGCGGACAGCGCCAGGAACGACGAGCCCGGCACCCCGGCCATGCCCTTCGACGTCAGCAGCAGCACCCCGAGTGCGGCGACCTGCTGCTCGAGCGTCAGCGGCACCCCGAACGCCTGGGTCAGGAACAGCAGCGAGATCGACAGGTAGATCGCCGCCCCGTCGAGGTTGAACGAGTAGCCCGTCGGCACGACGAGCCCGGCGACGCTCCGTGAGACGCCGACCTCGGTGAGCCGGGTGATCATCCGCGGCAGCACGGCCTCGGTCGACGCGGTGCCCAGGGCCAGCCCGAACTCGGCGCGGGTGTGCCAGACGAACCGCCAGATCGGCACCCCGGACAGCAGCCGTCCGCCGACGAGCAGCGCCACGATGAACACCGCCGCTGCGCCGTAGCAGGCGGCGATCAGCAGCCCGTACGACCCCAGGGTGTCGATGCCGTACTGCCCGACCACGTACGACATCGCCCCGAACGCACCGAGCGGCGACAGACGCATCACCCAGCCCAGGATGCGGTAGACGACCTCGAGGCACAGGTCGAGGCCCCGCACGAGCGGCCGCGCACGGTCTCTGCCGATCGCGGCGATCGCCGCGCCGACGAACACCGCGAACACGAGCACCTGCAGGATGTCGTTGGTCGCGAACGCGTTCACGACGCTCGACGGGATGAGGTCGAGGATGAAGGTCCCCGCGTCCGGAGCCGTGCCGCCGGCGGTCTTCGCCGCCACGGCGGAGGCGTCGAGCGACGACGGGTCGATCCGCAGCCCGGCCCCGGGGCGCACGAGGTTGCCGACCAGCAGGCCGAACACGAGCGCGCACGACGACGCGAGCAGGAAGTAGACCATCGCCTTGCCGGCGATCCGTCCCACGGAGCGCAGGTCGCCGACGTGCACGATGCCCGTCACCACGACGATGAACACGAGCGGCGCGATCACCATCTCGATCAGCCGGATGAACCCCTGCCCCACCACGTTCAGCACCGGCGCCGCCGCGGGGAAGCAGACCCCGACGGCGATGCCGAGGGCCACCCCGATCGCGATCTGCACGAACAGCGAGTGGTACCAGCGGGCGGGAGCACGATCCGTGGTGGTGACGTCCATGCATCCACCCCACCGCGCGCGTGTTTCGACGACGTTGCGAGTCTGTTCCCACCTGCCGCGCCGCACGCCCACCGAAACAGGGCCGCACGCCCACCGAAACAGGGCCGCACGCCCACCGAAACAGGGCCGCACGCCCACCGAAACAGGGCCGCTCGCCCACCGGAACAGGGGCCGCCGTCCGGGTCAGCTGCCGCCGACGACCGTCAGGGTCGGGCGGTGCCGAGCACCGGACTCGTCCTGGCTCGTCAGCACGCTCCACGACCGGACGACTCCGGCCGACGGACTGACCAGGGTGTGGTCGATCGGCATCGCCAGCCGCGGATCGAGCCACGTCGGCCACGTACCGAGCCCCGCGCCGTGCAGGGTCGACGCGGCGTCCCGGCACAAACCGAGACCCCCACCGTCGAAGCTGTCGACCGACCCGTTGAAGTCCCCGGACACGACCACGTCAGCGCCGCGCCCGCACTGTTCGCCGACCCACCGCAGGTCGGTCCGCCAGCCAGCCAGGCCCCGCCCGATCGGTTGCGGCGCGTGCACGGCGACGATCGTCGGGATCGACGGCCCGGACACCGTCATCGTCTTCACCGGATCGACGCCGGGCGACATCGAGGCGCCGGACGCGCGGTCGGCCCCGACGAGCACCGCCACCTCCGTGCCGGCACCACCCATGAAGAGCCGCACCGGCCGACCGTGCTGCCCCATCCACCGAGCCACCGCGGTGGCGACCCGTCGGTCCCCCGTGTCGGGGAGCACGACGACGTCCGCCCGTGCGGTCAGTGCCGCGCGGGCGATGCCCTGCGCACCGACGAGTCCTCCGTTGGTGTTCCACTCGAACACCCGGAGTGCACCCCGGGCACCGTCGACCGGCCGCACGTCCCATCCCCGCACGCCGAGCACCGCTGTGTTCGCCACGGCGACGACGAGCAGGACCGCCCCGAGCGACGCAGCGACCAGCCGCACGGCTCGCGTGCGTCGCAGGACGATGGCGACGAGCACCAGGGCGAGACCGGCAGCGACCAGTCCTGCGGTCACGAGGGACCGGGCCGGCAGCACGGCGGCGAGCACCGGAGCCCGCCCGACACCGAGCCAGGGAGCGGCGACGAAGGCGATACCGACCAGCAGGGTCGCGACCACCACGGTGGTCGAGACAGCAGCCGCACGACGAGACACCCCTGGATCCTCGCGTACGGCCACCCGCGGCTGCCGGTGAACAGAGACCGCCTGCTGAGGATCCTGCTGGGCCACAGCAGTGGCAGCAACGTGGGGCGCCCACGCCGTGGGCCGGCTGGCACCGGACTGGAGGCCCGGTGCCAGCTGGCACCGGGCCTCCAGTCCGTCACCGCGCACGTCGCGGGCCGCGCGCGACCGCGGGCAGCTAGCTGCCGTTCGCCTCGACCACGCGCCACCCGAGCATGCCGACCGTCACGAGGGTGCCGAGCACCGAGACGATCGCCGCGACGACACCGAGCCGACGCCCGCGGCCAGGCCGCACGATCGCGACCACCGCCAGGATCGACGCGACGAACTGGAACGGCCACCCGATCACGAACACCGACGGCCAGCAGCTGCTGTACAGCCCGGTCAACGCGAGGAACAGCGCGAGCAGGGCGATCCCGAGCCGGTTCGCCCCGGCGGTCTCGGCGGTCCCGCCGTCCGAGTCGTCGCCGAGTGGGCCGCCCGGGTACGGGTTGTCGGGGCGGAGCGCCTGCAGCGCCCGGATCCGTTCGGCGTCGAGCCCACCGTCGCGGGCGCGGGCCGCATCGGCCAGCGCGAGGCCGTCGTTGCCGTGCCCCGCAGCCTCGTGCTGGGCGATGGCCCACGCGAAGAGCGCGCGCTGCCGGGGGTCCGAGCGGGTCGCGGCGTCGACCGCCCAACCGAGCGTGGTGAGGAAGAGCAGGCCCCCGAACGCGAGCAGGACCGCTCGCCCCGGCTCGTCGGGGTCCACCCGGAAGAGCACCACGCTGCACGCCACCATGCCGACGCCGAACAGGGCCGTCGCCCCGATCTGGCCGCGCCAGTAGCCGTTGCCCGAACTCGCCCCCGCGGGTGTGGTCATGCAGCGACCCTAGCGTCCGGGTGCCGATGCTCGAAGACCCGCAGCGAGCCGATCGTTCGTCGACTCGCTCGTGCCCCCCGCTGGGAGCGGAGGCGGGAGGATCAGGTCGGAGTGCCGAGCTGGTAGCCGGTGCCGCGGATCGTCGTGATGAGGTCCCGGTCGGTCTTCCGCCGGATGTAGTGCACGTACGTGTCGACGGTGTTCTCCTGCTCGCCGTTCTCGAACACGGCGGAGAGCAGGTGCTTCCGCGAGAACGCGCGCGCTGGCTCCGCCGCGAGGAACCGGAGGAGGGCGCTCTCCTTCTCGGTGAGCAGGATCCGCCCGGAGTACGGCGAGTGGATGCTGTGGTCGTCGGGGTAGAAGGTCCAGCCTCCGATCTCCACCCCCGTCCCGGTGCCGGTGTAGTCCCGGGTGAGGGCTCGGAGTCTGGCGGCGAGTTCGTCGAACTCGAACGGCTTCACGAGGTAGTCGTTCGCTCCGGCGTCCAGACCGGAAACGCGGTCGCGGAGTTCGCCGAGTGCGGTGAGCATGAGGACCGGGGTACTGATCCGTCGGCTCCGGATCGCGCCGACGAACTCGGTGCCGTCCATGCCGGGGAGCCGGCGATCGACGACCATGACGTCGAAGTACTGCTCCACCGCCGCGACGAGCGCCTGCTCACCGTCCGGCGCGAGGACCACGTCCCAGTCGTCGCGGAGCACCTCGGCGACGAGCGGCCCGAGCCTGGGGTCGTCCTCGACGAGGAGCAGCCGCTGTCCCATGGCGTTCATCCTTCCGCGATCGTCCGTGTCGTGGTCGGGATGTCCGTCGGTGTGCGGTGTGTCGGGATCCGGAGGGCGAAGACCGTTCCCTGATCGCCGGTGGACTCGACGGTGACGGCTCCTCCGGCGCGGACCGCGATCTCCCGGACCAGCGCGAGCCCGATGCCGTACCCCGTGCGCGTCGCGGCGCGTTCCGGGCCGGGGCCGGTGCCGTGCGCGAAACGTTCGAACACCCGCGCCGGCGCGATCCCGGTGATGCCCGTGCCGTCGTCCTGCACGCGGACGCACACTCGGTCGGGCTCCGATGTGGTGGTCACGGTGACGGTGCCGCCCGGTGGGGTGTGGCCGATGGCGTTGTCGGTGAGGGCGACGAGACACCGGTGCAGCTGTGTCGGCGTCAGGGCCACGGTGGCGCTGTGGTCGGCCACGCGGAGGCGCACCTGCCGTTCGGCGGCCAGCACGCTCATGTCGCGGCGGAGCACCGCCAACCCGTCCTCCAGACGTGTGACGCCCGGTTCGGTGGGTGTCCCGGCAGCGGCTCCGAGGAGGTCGTCGACGATGTCGATCAGGATCCGCGTGTCGCCGGTGACCTCGTCCACGATGCCGCGGCGCGGATCGTCGGCGGGTGTCTGCATGCGGAGTCGTTGCACGCGGGCATGGAGGACGGCGAGCGGTGTGCGCAGTTCGTGACTGGCGTCCGCGACGAAGGTCCGCTGCACACGCAGCGCCTCGGTCAGCGGGCGGACCGCGCGGCGCGCGATCAACCAGGACGCGACTCCCGCGAAGACGATCGCGAGCCCGCCGACCCCTGCGATCGCGACCGTGAGATCGACGGTGTCCAGGGTGATGTGCACGTCGAACGGGCCGGCCTGCTCCCGCTGCTGGCCGGGGGTGAGCTGCCAGACCACGTACGCGACGACCAGGGCGATGATCCCGACGACCAACGCGGCTGACACTGCCGCGACGCGCACGGCGATCCCGATGACCGAGCGTCGAGAGGCGAGGCGATCCGCGTCCTGGTCCGGCTCGCGACGGAGCGACCAACGTGCAACGGCATCGACGAGTCGATGCCATGTGGTGCCGATCATGCGGTCGCTCCGTCCCTTCCCGCGAAGCCGACCAGATCGGTCCACCGGGATTTCTTGGTGAAGTCTTGCAGGCCCCTTCGTACCGTCGTCAAACCGAACCGGGCAGCAGGCCCACGGCACGACGAGGAGCACGCCATGACCCATCTGACCGCCAGGCCCCGCCCGCTGCGCAACAAGGTCCCCGACCCGACCCCGTCGTTCTGGATCATCAAGGTCCTCGCCACGACCGTCGGTGAAACCGCAGCCGATCTGCTCAGCGACACCCTCGGGTTCGGTCTCCCGCTGACGACGGCCGTGATGGCCACAGTGCTCGTCGTGTTCCTGGTGCTGCAGTTCCGGACGCGGGCCTACCGGCCGGTCACCTACTGGGTCACGGTCGTGCTGATCAGCATCGTCGGGACCTGCATCACTGACAACCTCACCGACGGGCTCGGCGTTCCGCTGGGTGTGAGCACGACCGTGTTCGCGGTCGCTCTCGCCGTGGTGTTCATCGCCTGGTACCGGACCGAGCGCACGCTCTCGATCCACGAGATCGACACCATCAGGCGGGAAGCGTTCTACTGGCTGGCGATCCTGTTCACCTTCGCGCTCGGCACCGCGGCCGGTGACCTCATCGCCGAGCAGACCGGCCTCGGCTACCTGCCGTCCCTGCTGTTGTTCGCCGCAGCGATCGCCGCAGTCACTGCCGTCTGGTTCATCGGCCGTCGCGGTGCCGTCACCTGCTTCTGGATCGCGTACATCCTCACCCGTCCGCTCGGTGCGTCGACCGGGGACCTGCTCTCCCAGCCGACACACGACGGCGGGCTCGGCATCGGGACCATCACCACGAGCATCGTCTTCCTCGCCGTCATCGCAGCGCTCATCGCATGGATCTCCGTCGGCCGCCACGAACGCGTGCGGACCGGCGCCCACGAGCAGCTGTCGTCGTGATCGCCCGGTCCCGCTGACCGAGTCCCCTTCGCCCGCACCCAGCCGGAAAGGCCACGATGCTCACCGTCCCGCTCGCCGTCCACCTGTTCGACGCCGGATCCGTCCTGCACGCGTTCGGCCCCGCCGTCCTTGCGGGGATCGCAGTCCTCATCTTCATCGAGTCCGGGGTGCTGTTCCCGTTCCTGCCCGGTGATTCGCTCCTGGTCACCGCAGCGATCACGAGCGCTGCACTGGGCATCGCGCCATGGCAGGTCGCGGTCGTCGCGTCGATCGCTGCCGTCGCCGGGGACCAGGTCGGCTACTGGATCGGTCGACGCTTCGGCCGCCGGCTCTTCCGTGCGGGTGCACGGGTACTCACGACCGCTCGGTTGGACGAGGCCGAAGCGTTCTTCACCCGGTGGGGCGGGCTCTCCCTGGTCCTCGGTCGGTTCGTTCCGGTGGTCCGGACCTACGTCCCGCTCGCGGCGGGAACAGCGGACATGCACTACCGCAGGTTCATCCTGTGGAACGTCGTCGGTGCGGTGGGCTGGGCCTGCGGACTCACGGTGGTCGGGGTGCTGCTCGGCGGGATCCCGTTCGTGGCGCACAACATCGACGTCCTCATGATCGTCGTCGTCATCGTCTCGATCCTGCCCATCCTGATCGGGGTGGTCCGAAAGCGAGCGAGCAGCCGGACCGACCGGAGCCGCCCGGACGAGCAGCCCGTGGCGAGCGACGGACGAGCGTGACCGGCACTCGGACACTCCCGAACCGGGTCGCCGAACCGTCCGGGTCGTTCTGGGTGATCAAGATCCTCACCACGGGGATGGGTGAGGCGCTGTCGGATCGGCTCGTGACCCGCTTCGCCCCGGCCCCCACGGTCCTGATCACCGGGGTCGTGTTCGTCGTGGTGCTCGCTGTCCAGTTCCGGTCTCGCCGGTTCTCGCCGTGGAAGTACTGGTCGGCGGTGGCGATGGTCGCAGTCTTCGGCACGATGATCGCCGACGTCGCGCACGTGGTGGCAGGGATTCCCTACCTCGTCTCCACACCGGTGTTCCTCGCAGTCCTCGTCATCGTGTTCGCCGCGTGGCGACGAACGGAGGGGACCCTCGACGTGCACACCGTCACCACCACCCGACGTCAGGGGTTCTACTGGGCAACCGTGATCGTGACGTTCGCCATGGGCACTGCGGCGGGTGACCTCATCGCCTCGACGCTGCACCTCGGGTACCTGCTCGGTGCCGGCGTCTTCCTGGGCGGGATGGCGGTGGTCGTCGCGCTGCGGCGGACGAGGACCCTCGGCCCAGTCGCGGCGTTCTGGACCGCGTACGTCCTGACCAGACCGCTCGGCGCATCGGTCGCGGACTGGCTGGCCGTCTCCCCGCTCCGAGGTGGACTCGGCTACGGCACCGGCATGGTCAGCGTGATCGCGATGCTCGCGATCCTCGTCGTCATCGCGATCACGAGCGACCGCCGACGTTCTGGTCCACGCACGGCAACTGACGGCTGACACCGTTCCGGCCGTACAGTGCACCAGATGAGCGAGCAGCTGACATGACCGAAGACGTCCTGGTGCGCACGGTGCTCGGCGTCCTTGCGCTCGTCGCGACGGCGACCGTCGTCCTGCTCGCTGCTCGCGCGTCGGCACCCTGGGCTCCGGCAGCGGCGATCGCGCGAGGTGTCCTGCAGCTCGCTGCCGTCAGCCTCGTGCTCACCGGTGTCATCCGATCGCCCGTCCTGATCGGTCTTGCGCTCGGGGTGATGTTCATCGTGGCGACGTGCACGTCGGCCCGTCGGCTCGGGGACCTCCGGACGATGGTGCTGCCGGTCGCCGGAGCGATGGCGTCCGGCATCCTGGTCAGCGCGGTCGTCGTCTTCGGGAGCGGAGCCATCGCGCTCTCGCCCCGCTACGCACTTGCGCTCGGCGGCATCGTCATCGGCAACGCGATGTCGATCGCGACCATCGCCGGTCGTCGCTTCCGCGAACTCGTCGACGATCGGTGGGACGAGGTCGAGGGGTGGCTCGCGCTCGGAGCGACACCCGGCCGCGCCACCGCGGACCTGGTCCGACGCGCCGTGAGTGCCGCCCTGGTGCCGACGGTCGACCAGACGAGGACGACCGGGCTCGTCACCCTGCCCGGCGCATTCGTGGGGGCCGTGTTCGGTGGCGTGTCCCCGCTCGAGGCCGGGCGCTTCCAGATCGTGGTGCTCGCCGCGATCATGGCGACCGGCAGCATCACCGCCGTGCTGCTGACCCGTTGGCTCGCCCCGGTACGGACCAGGCCGGCCGTCGAGACGACCCGCTGACCGCTTCGCGAGGCCGGCAGCGTGCGCCGGTCCGGAGCGCGAGCGGTACTGCAGCGGGAGCGCCCCGACTACTGCAGACGCAGTACGTCAGCCATGCGCCGACGTGTGTGCCGTCGTGTGCTCGAGGACTCTCACCCACTCCCAGTCCGTGCCGCGCCACGCGCCTGCTCGCCGCGCCTACGCTCCGAACGTCCGGCCATCCCCGACGGAAGCGGCCTCCGTGTCCTCGTACCTGCTCTGCGCCCCGCCCGTCTACGGCCACCTCGCACCCCTCGTCGACGTGGGGCGCGACCTCGCCGAGCGCGGCCACGAGATCACCGTGCTGACGGGGTCCAAGTACCGCGACCTCGTCGTCGGCGCCGGGCTCCGCTTCGTGGCCCTGCCGGCCGACGCCGACTTCGACGACGCCGAGCTGCAGGACCGGCTCGCCGACGCCACGGCGGCCCGCGGGGTGGCCGTCGTCCGCGAGGGCATCATCGCGATGTTCGTGCGGCCGATCCCCTCCCAGTACCGCGCGTTGACGGCCCTGCTGGCAGCGAGTCGGTTCGACGCGGTGCTCGGCGAGGCGACGTTCACCGGGCTCGCCCCGTACCTCGCGCTGCCGCCGGGCGACCGCCTGCCCGTGCTCGGGATCGCGACCACCCCGGTGACGCTCACCAGCGTCGACGCCGCACCCTTCGGCACCGCGCTCTCGCCGGGTCGCGGGCCGCTGGCGCGCGTGCGCAACCGCCTGCTCACGGCGGCGATCCACCCCGTCCTCACCCGGCCGCTGCAGCAGGCCGTCGACGTCGTGCTCGCCGAGGTGGGGGCGCCGCCGTCGCAGACCGGGACCTTCGACTTCGCCTACCGCTGCTTCGACACCCTGTTCCAGCTGAGCGTCGCGGAGCTCGAGTACCCGCGCCGCGAGCTCCCCGACTCGGTCCGGTTCGTCGGGCCGGTCGTGGCCCGCGCGGCGCCGACACCCGAGGCCGACCTGCCCGGGTGGTGGGACGACCTGGACACCGACACCCCGGTGGTGCTCGTGACCCAGGGCACGATCGACACCGTCGACCTCGGCCGGCTCATCGCGCCGACGCTCCGCGCGCTGGCGGACGAGGACGTCCTCGTCGTCGCCACCACCGGTGGCCGCCCGGTCGACCAGGTCGAACGCGCGCTCGGCACGGGGCTGCCCGCGAACGCCCGGGGGGCGACCTTCCTGCCCTACGACCAGCTCCTGCCGCGGTGCAGCGTCGTCGTCACGAACGGCGGGTTCGGCGGGGTGCAGCGTGCCCTCGCGCACGGCGTGCCACTCGTGGTCGCCGGGTCGACCGAGGACAAGCCGGAGGTCGCCGCCCGGGTCGCGTGGGCCGGGTGCGGGCGGAACCTGCGCTCCGGGACGCCGCGGCCGGCGGCGATCCGTCGAGCGGTCCGCGAGGTCCTCGCCTCGCCGACCCACCGCGCCCGCAGCCGTCAGGTCGCGGCGTCGATCGCGACCCTGCCCGACCCCGTGGACGTCATCGAGGCCGGGCTGGCGGCGGCCGTCGCCGCCGCCGCGGACGGCTCACAGCGACGCTGATCCCGCCTGCCGGCCCACGCTGTGCGGTCGAAACGAGACGGACGGGAGGCACGGTGCCAGCTGACACCGGGCCTTCCGTCCGGCTCATCCCGCGTCGTCGTGCCCGGTGCCGGTCAGCGGTGTCGGTGCTGTTGCGGACGCCGTCCGGATCCGGAGCGGCACCGTCCCGGCGACGTACCGGTCGTCGCCCGCCTCGAGCGGGCGGCCGTCCTCGGCGGTGCTGGACCGGCGCACCTGCAGGAGCGCCGCGCCGGGCCGGACCCCGAGGAGCGCGGCGTCGGCGTCGTCCGCGAGCAGCGCGTCCACGGTGGTGACGGCGGAGCCCACCCGGATGCCGAACCGGTCCTCCAGGGTCGCCGACACCGACGTCTGCCCGCCCGGGATCGTCCGGATGACGGCGGCGACCCACGGCGCGTAGGCGGTGCGCTCGAGCATGACGTCGACACCGTCGAGGGAGCGCACCCGCACGACGTGCAGGACGGGCTCGTCGTGCGCAGCGCGGAAGAGGCGCCGCTCACGCACGGTGGCCGGCCGTTCGTCGACCGCCACGACCCGACCGCCGGGCTCGTGCCCACGTGCCCTGGCCAGCTGACCGAAGGACTCGAGCGCGCCGGCGTCGTGGCCGAGCGACGTGGTGCGGACGCGCCAGCGGGACCCGGCCCGTGCCGTCAGGACCCGGCGGTCGCGGAGCAGCCCGAGCGCGTTCCGCACGGTGCCACGGGCGACGGCGTAGTCGGCCGCCAGGTCGTGCTCCGCCGGCAGGACACCGGTGTCGTCGAACTCACCGCGGAGCACCCGGTCGGCGAGGTCCTCGGCGAGGTCCCGGAACAGTGGTCGCACCCGGTGATTCTCCCCCGCAGCAAGCCGAGCTGTCCAGGTGCGTCGTGGTTCTCGTGGCAGCGACCCCGGAAGCACCGGGCCGAGCCGCGGCGCACCTGGACAGGTCGATCCCGACTCCACCGGACGCGTTCACCCCGCTGCCACGACCGGGCAAGGCACGGTTCAGCGCACCTCGTTGTCATGCTGACGGGCGCTCCTCCCCCGCAGCGCCCGCACTCCCACCGACCTGGAAGGCCTGCGATGAGCACGAGGAAGCCCGAACACGGCGCACCCGACGTCAACCTGGACGCCGCACCACCGCTGACACCGGACGCCGCGTACACCGCCGCGGTCCGACCCGGAGTCAGTCGCCGGACCGTCCTGATCGGCGGCGCGGCCGCGATCATGGCCGGTGTCGCCGCCGGCTCCGCCTTCGGTCCGGGCGCGGCCGACCGTGCCAGCGCCGCGACCGCCCGTGCCGTCCCCACCGGCACGATCGCCGACGTGAAGCACGTCGTCGTGCTCATGCAGGAGAACCGGTCCTTCGACCACTACTACGGCACGATGCCCGGGGTCCGCGGGTTCTCGGACAAGCAGGCGCTCGAGCTGCCGACCGGACACGACGTCTTCCACCAGCCGTCGGCGGCCCGCACCGACGGTGGCGCGATGCTGCCGTTCCGGCTCGACACCACCCGGTTCAACGCGCAGAACGCCGACGGCCTCGACCACTCCTGGGGCGGTGGGCACACCGCCTGGAACGGCGGTGCCTGGAACCGGTGGGTCGACGCGAAGAGCGCCCAGACGATGGGCTACTTCACGAGCGAGGACATCCCCTACCAGCGCGCACTCGCCGGCGCCTTCACGGTCTGCGACGACTACCACTGCTCGCTCAACGGTCCGACCACGCCGAACCGCCTGTACCAGTGGTCCGGCACCATCGACCCCCGCGGCACCCAGGGCGGACCGGCGACCGACAACCCGGCGGACTACGAACCGGTGTTCGCCTGGACCACCTACGCCGAACGACTGCAGGCGGCCGGCGTCACCTGGAAGACCTACGCCAACGACGAGGTCGGCGACAGCGCAGCCGACCCGTACGTCGGCGACTACGGCGACAACCCGCTCTGGCTGTTCGAGCAGTACCACCGTGCGCTCGCGTCCTCCGACCCCGCCCAGCAGGAGCTCGCCGCGCGTGCCGGGCTGCACGACGGGTGGAAGCCGAACTCGGGCAAGGGCCTCGACGTCACCCACCTGCTCAGCCAGTTCGGGCAGGACTGCGCGACCAACAGCCTGCCCACCGTGTCGTACGTCGTCGCCCCCTACGGCTGGAGCGAGCACCCGGCGGCCAGCCCGGACTACGGGGCCCACTACACGAACGCCGTCGTGCAGGCGCTCTTCAGCAACCCGGACACCTGGGCCTCGACCGTCCTGCTCGTCAACTACGACGAGAACGACGGGTACTTCGACCACGTCGTCCCCCCGTTCGCCGAACCCGGCACACCCGACGAGTACGTCGACGGGCTGCCCATCGGCATGGGTGCCCGCGTGCCGATGACCGTGGTGTCGCCGTGGAGCCGTGGCGGGTGGGTCAACTCGCAGGTGGCGGACCACACGTCCGTGATCCAGTTCCTCGAGCACGTCACAGGAGTCCGCGAGCCGAACATCTCCGACTGGCGACGGACCGTCTCCGGGGACCTGACGAGCTGCTTCGACTTCAGTGCGCCGGACCCGAGCATCCCCGGCCCAGACATCGTTCCCGGCATCGAGCAGACCCGTGCGCTGGTGGCGGCCGCCGACGCCGACCAGGCGAAGCCGCCCATCGAGGAACCGGCGATCGGTGCGCAGACCCTGCCCGTCCAGGAGCCCGGCACCGTCCGCCGCCGGAGCCTGCCCTACCGGCAGCACGCCGACGCGACCGTCGACCACCGCACCGGCCGGGTCACCGTGACGCTCGCGAACGACGGCCGTCAGGGGGTCAACTTCCTGGTCTACCCGAACACCGCGATGCTGTTCGCCGCCCACCCGAAGACCGTCCCCGTCGGCGCCACCGCCGACTGGGCATGGGACACCACGACGACCGCCGGTGCCTACGACGTCAGCGTCTACGGACCCGACCGGTTCCTCCGTCGCTTCGCCGGCACCGTCGCTGTCGGTGGTCGGGCGACCGGCGGCGTCCCGCACGTCTCGGTCGTCCGGGACACCCGCGGCCGGCGCACCCTGCAGCTCCTGCTCGAGAACACCGGCGGGGCCGAGCTCCGCTTCGTGCTCCTGGCCAACGACTTCGTCGAGCACCGCGAGACCGCACACGTCCACGGCTCCGGGCACAAGACGATGCACTGGCCGCTCGACGAGTGGGGGTACTACGACGTGGTCGTCACCGCGGACGGTGTGCCCGGGTTCCGGTACCGCTTCGCCGGACGCGCGGAGCGCTGACCCGGGCCGACCCGCGTGGGTCGGCAGGGGCGGTCAGGCCGCGTCCACGACGAACGGGAGGCCCGGTGCCAGCTGGCACCGGGCCTCCCGTCCCGTCTCGTGACCGTCTCACGTCCGTCCCGCGTGCCGTCTCGCTCGTCGTCTCACGCGTCGGCGGCGGTCCCGGCGGGTGCCACCGGTGCGACCGGTGTCGCGGCGTGAGCGGCGTCGGCGTCGGCGTCGGCTCGCGCAGCCTGCCGGGCCAGCGCCGCGTCCAGGAAGCGTTCGACGAACGGCAACGCCACCACGATCGCACCGACGACGGCCGCGACGGGGACGATCACCGTCCAGCCGCGCAGGATCGAGTAGATGGTGGCACCGAGGACGACCCACACCACGACCGTGAGCGGCCGCACCGGACCGGCGTCGGCGAGCAGGTTGACCGCGTCGACGGCCGCGGGCAGCCCTCGCCGTCCGAGCAGTGTCAGCATGACCCCGATGACGATGAGCCCCATCGCCCGGACGGTGCCGACCCACGCGACGTCGCTCGCCGGATCCGCCAGCACACGCTGGATGAACACCACCGCCGCAAGGACCCCGACGGCGAACAGGGCGACGATCACGATGACGGTCAGGAGACGGACGGAGCGGCGCACGAGGACTCAGCCTAGGGACCCGTCGCAGCGCCCCGACGCGGCGGCCCGACGCGACGCTCCGTCTCACCGGCTCGACGGCTCGACGGCTCGCTAGGCGACGACCACCTGCGCGTTGACCAGGATGTCGTGCAGGTCGGGACGGAGCGCATCCTGCGAGGTCGTCCGGACCTTCACGATGAGCGCCGCTCCGGGCTTCGCGAAGGCACGCGCGACCGTCGCCGACCAGGACCCGTCCGTGTTGTGCCCGGCGATCGACAGGAACTGCGCGGTGCCGCCGGTGATCGTCGGCAGGAGCTGCTCCTCGAGCCGGTCGGCCGGCAGCCCCGCGGCCGTGAACAGCTGCTCGGTGGCGGCGCGGTCCCCGATCGTCGGGTCGAGGTCGGTCAGCCGCTGCTGCGTGATCGTCGCCACGGAGCCGTCGGCGTTCGTGTACTCCCGCGACCCGGTGGTCGGGTCCTCGCCGGTCTGCTCCCAGCCGTCGAGCGCCGAGACCTGGAGCCCGAACGCGGGCAGCGTGCTCGCCGAGAGCGCGGCGCCGTCCTCGAACGTGAGGTCCTTCGTGGCGGAGTCGGCGGTGGCCGGCGCGGTCGGTGCGGTCGGTGCGGTCGGCGTATCCGTCGGTGCCGGTGTCGGTGCCGATGACCGCGGTGTGGCCCGCTCCGCTCCCGGTGCCGTGGTGCCGGTCCCGGCGCAGCCGGAGAGTGCGATCACGGCGATCACGGTCGCCGTCCCCGCGGTGGTGATCCTGGATGTGATGGACATGTGGTTCCCCCTCGGATCCCGCCGTGCGCCCCGTGCACCGGTGGGTCCGACTGGAGCCTACGGGTCCCGGCGGCGGAGCGCCGCTCGGGTCACACGTCCGGGTTCTGTCCAGACGCGCCGAGCGATCTCCGGAGCACGACGAAGTGCAGCCCCGCGACGCGAGCGACGTGTGCCGGGAACGGTCGGGTCTCCCCCGTCGCGATGAACCCGCTTCGTTCGTACACGCGTCGCAGTCCCTCGTGCACGCTGAGCACCTCGAGCTCGACGGACTCGCACGCCAAGGCTTCCTCGGCGTACGCGATCGCCGCGGTCCGGAGCCGCCGGGAGATACCTCGGGACTGCCACGCCGGGTCCACAGCGAGCATGCCGAGGTGCGCCGTCGCCCGGTCGGAGGCCCGCAGGTGACAGGTCGCGACGATGGTGGCGTCGTGGACCGCGACGAGCACCACCGACCGCGGGGCACGGATCATCGCACGCACCTGGTCCGGGCTCGTCCGCTCCCCGGTGACCAGCTCGGCGTCGCTCACCCAACCCTGTTCGTTGGCGTACGCACGGACGACGACCGCAGCAACGGACGCCGCGTCCGTCTCGGACGCCGACCGGATCTCGAGCAGGGGTTCGTCTGTCACGACCGCATGCTCTCACGCAGCACACAGGCCTCTCGCCGAGCTCTGCGCACGCTCATGCACTGGCCGGGCGCGGGCGTGCTCTGGGCGCCTGCGTCGGGCCGGCTACGAGTCGTCGCCTGCGTTCCGAGCACGCTTCCGCGCCTGCGCACGGGCGTAGGACACCGAGCCGATCTGCACGGCGGCGAGGATGATCCAGAGGACCGCCATCTGCGTGTGGAACCGTGACGGTTCGACGACGGCCAGGACGAGCCAGACCAGCGCGATGACCGCCCACACCCACACGAGCCACGGCAAGGGCTTGCCGATCAGCCGTTCGAGCAGACTGCGTCGCTGCATCTCGGTCATGGCGCTGACGCTACCGGACGCCAGGGTGATCGCCGAGGACCCGGGGCGACGATCGGTTGGATCCTTCCGGATCTGGTGGCTGCCGTTCCGGGAAGCGGGTCGAAGCGGTCAACCCGCCGGCAGCTCGCGGCGTCAGGGTCAGCTCTGCACCGTGCACGGTCGCGATCATCGCCACGAGCGGCAGGCCGAGTCCGTGCCCGCTCCCGTTCGTCCGCGTGCGATGGCGGCGGCGGAACGGCTCCGTCAGCTCGTGCGCCTCGACGGTCTGGATCACCTCGCCGTCGTTCTCGACCCGGAGCTCGGACGACCGATCGTCGAGGACCACCCGCAGGCTCCCGCCGGAGACGTTGTGGACCACGGCGTTGCGGATCAGGTTGCCGACGAGTTGCCCGAGCAGCGGTCGGTTGCCCAGCACGACGACGTCGTCGAGCTGGACCGACACGACGATCCGCCGGGCGAGGCGTTCCGCGTCCACTGCCAGCAGCGCGGCCGCGACCTCGTCGCGGAGCGACACCGGGCGCGCGTCGATGGGTTCGTCCCCCCGTGCCAGGTCGAGCAGCGCCGTCGTCATCCGGATCATCTGGTCCGTGGTGACGAGCAGTCGTTCGAGGGTCTGCGTCCGGTCCGGACCGTCGGGTGTGCGGAGGGCGACCTGGAGCATCGTCTTCATCGTGGCGAGCGGGGTCCGGAGCTCGTGCGAGGCGTTCGCCGCGAACCGCGACCGACTGACGAAGGCGGTCTCCAGGCGGTCGAGCATCCGGTTCAGCGTCGCACCGACGTCGCGGATCTCGTCCGGTGGCCCGGAGACGTCCACGCGGGCGTCCAGCGTCCCGGCACCGAGCCGGTCGGCGGTCGTGATGATGTCGCGCAGCGGGCGGAGGAGTCTGCCCGCGACGAGCCAGCTGACGACACCACCGATGCCCCCGACCACGAGCAGCGCCGGGACCGAGACGATGACGAAGAGGCGGAGGACGTCGTCGCGGCCGGTGATCTCGTACACGTCGTGCGTCGACCCGTAGGGGAACGGGCCTGCCGTGAACGCGTAGCCGGGCACGATGGCGAGGACCGCGAAGACGACCGCGAGCATGACGGCGCCGGTGAGCAGGATCAGGGCCGTGTAGGTCAGGGTGAGCCGCGCCCGGATCGACAGACGGTGCAGCGCGGGGATCCTCATGCTTCGTGACCCTCGCGTGCAGGACCCTGTGCGATCGCGTACCCGACACCGGGCAGCGTGCGAATGGCGTCGGGACTGCCGAGCTTCTTCCGCAGGGTCGAGATGGTCAGCCGGACCGCGTTGGTGAACGGGTCAGCATGCTCGTCCCAGACCTGTTCGAGCAGTTGCTCGGCACTCACGACGCCGCCGTCCGCACGCAGCAGGACCTCGAGGACCGCGAACTCCTTCCGCCCCAGGCGCAGGTAGCGTCCGTCGCGGTAGGCCTCACGTCGGAAGGGGTCGAGCCGGAGGCCAGCCGTCTCGAGGACCGGCGCGACCGCGCGACGTGCTCGCCGGTTGAGCGCGCGGAGCCGTGCCACGAGCTCCTCGAAGTCGAAGGGCTTGCCCAGGTAGTCGTCGGCCCCGAGCTGGAGGCCGTGGACCCGCTCCGCGAGTGTCGTCGACGCCGTCAACATGAGGACGCTCGGCGCTTCCGGGTCAGCGACGATCCGGGCACAGACCTCGTCGCCGTGCAGACCGGGGATGTCCCGGTCGAGCACGACCACGTCGTACGCATGGACGGCCAGCTGATCGAGCGCGGTGAAGCCGTCGCCCACCGTGTCGGCGGCGATCGCTTCGAGCCGCAGGCCAGCGCGGATCGCCTCCGCCAGGAACGGCTCGTCCTCCACCACCAGTACCCGCACGTCGCTCCTCGCTGCCCCGGCCGATCCGGACCCGGTCAGCACAGCAGATCGGATGTATGCGGAGCGTATGCGCTCGACCAGACGCTCGGCTGACGTGCCGACTGTTCCGATGAGGGCATGTCCAGAACCGACCCCGCGCTCGAGACCCCTGTCCTGCCGTCGTTGACCGGCCTGCGCTGGGTCGCTGCGTTCGGGGTCTTCGCCTACCACGTGCGGAACCTCGGGTACTTCGACGGGAACACGCAGACGACCCTGAGCGCTGTGGTCGGCAGCGGGGACACCGGCGTCTCGCTGTTCTTCATGCTCTCCGGCTTCGTGCTGGCCTGGTCGGACCGCACGGACGGGGACCGCGCAGGACCGCTACGAGCAGCACTGCACTTCTGGTGCCGCCGTGCCGCGCGGATCTGGCCGCTGCACCTGGTCGCCGTCCTCGCCGCGATCGTCGTGGGAGCGACACTGATGCCGAGCATCCGGACGACGTCGCCGGCAGCCCTCGTGGCGAACGTCCTGCTCGTCAACGCCTGGCACGCCCCGTGGTGGCAAGCCGGGAACCCGGTGTCGTGGTCCCTGGCCTGCGAAGCGTTCTTCTACCTGACGTTCCCGTTCCTCATCCGGCCGCTCCGACGCGCTCACCCTGCCGTGCTCGCGGCCCTCGCCGTGCTCGCAGCCGTCCTCGTCCTGGCCGCACCGGTGCTCGTGCCGCACCTCCCGGGTTCTCCCGTCCCGGCGAGCTGGCCCCCGGCACGGTTCCCCGAGTTCCTGCTCGGCGTCCTGACCGCTGCCCTGGTGCGCTCGGGGGCCTGGCGTGGACCACGACTCACGGTCCCCGTCCTGCTGACGGTCGCAGGACTCCTCGCCGCAGACCTGCATCCCACCTCGGGCTTCGCGCTGACCGGCTGCACGGTGGTGGGGTTCTCTCTGCTCCTGCCCGCGCTCGCCAGGGCGGACGCCGAAGGACGCTCCACCGGCCTGTCGTCTCCGCTGCTGGTGCGCCTGGGGACCAGGTCGTTCGCGTTCTACCTCGTCCATCTCCTGACGATCGACGCCGTGCTGCGCTTCCGACCCCAGGGTCCCGCCGGAGGCCTGACCAGCGCCCTCCTGACCCTGCTCGCGTTGGTGGTCGCGCTGGCCGTCGCGACCGTGCTGCACGACGCGGTCGAGGTGCCGGCGCGCCGACTCCTGCTGCACGGCCTCAGGAACGGCGCGGCACGCGCTGGCATCAGCTCCCCAAGCGTCCCCACCAGCATCGCCACGACCCCGTCGAGACAGTGACCGCTCGTGCCTGGATCAGGTCTGGGTGCTGTCGGAACGGACGAGCGAACGTGCTGCACGCGACGATACGGTCCCCTGCATCGACGTGCCGACGAGGACGGCTCCGAGGGCGTCCATGGCTGGTGTGAGTTCGACACCCTCCAGCTGCGCACGGAGCCAGACCCGGAACTGTTCCTTCGCCGCAGTGGCCGCCGCGGCGAGCTGCCGTCCCGCAGGCGTGCAACTGAGATGGATCCGGCGCCGATCATCCGCACTTTCCTGACGATCGACCATCCCCGCCGTGACCATGCGGTCGACGAGCCTGCTCGGGTGCCCGCCTTCGAAGAGCACCAGCCCGCCGAGCTCTCCCAACGACATCGGTCCGTGCTGATCGAGGAGTTGCAGGACCTCCGCCTGGCTGGGCGTCACGCCGAGCGGTTTGAGGAGCTCGGTCAGGCGCCTGTCCGACTCCCGCGAGACAGCCTTCGTCAGCAATCCCAGTCGTTCGAGGTCATCCATCCCCCGATCCTCCCACAGCAGGCATATGCTGTAGCACATGATGACATCGCACATGAATCTCCCTCGCCTCGCCATCACCGGCGCGAACAGTCGCACTGGTCAGCAGATGCTCGCCGAACTGCACGGAGACGCCATCGCGCTCGTTCGCCGGAGTGGCCGGGTCGATGCCGCCACGGTGATCACGGACTGGACGACGTCGACTGCCGCCGAGACCGCCCTCGGCCAGGTCGACGCCGTTGCGCACCTCGCCGGCAACTTCGGCGCGCCGCACTGGGAGGACTACCTCGCCGGCACGGTCGAGACCACCCGCCTGGTCGCGGATTCGGTCAGCGAAGGCACCCGCATCGTCTACCTCTCCCAACTCGGCGCGGACTCCTCCGCCGAGAACTGGTACGAGCGCGCCAAGGGCATGGCGGAAGAGATCCTCGCCCCGATGAACGCCACCGTGTTCCGCATCAGCGCGATCGTCGGCGGCCGAGACAACCCCCAGCCGTTCGACTTCATGGTGCGTGGCGGCACGGACGGCGATCCGGTCCCGATCGCCGGGGACGGCTCCCAGGTTTTCCGTCCGATCCACATTGACGACGTCGTCAAGGCGATCCTGCTCGCGACCCGGCCCGGTGCACCGAGTGGCGTGTTCGACCTCGTCGGGCCCCAGCAGCACACGATGCAGGAGTGGGTCGACATCGCCCACGGCGGCCCGACTCCCACGACCCGGCGGGATGATCTCCCGCCAGCGATCGACGACCTCCTCGCCAACCCGGTCACTCCTGGCGATCCCACCGCGCTGCTGGCTGCCTTCCCGGAGCTCCAGCTGACCGACTGGCGTCCCTGAGCGCGGATCACACCGGCGTCGTCAGGCACGTGACCGAGCGTTCAGCACGATGCTGGGGCCACGATGGCGTCCCGCTACGGTGATCCCATGACGCGTCGAACAGCTTCACGCCGGTGGGCGATCGGCCTCATCGCGCTGAGCGCTGTTGCACTCGTGATCTGCGTCGGAGCGACCGTCGAGGCCGGCCAGGTTGCGCCGGTGTTCTTCTGGCCCACCCCGGAAGGCACCGACGTGGTCCTGACGAAACGGCAGTACGAGTCGGCGCTCGCTGCGCGGCAGGTGGGCAGGCTTGCCGCAGCCGCAGCGGTCGTCCTCGCTCTCGCCGCGGTCACCCTTACCCACCGGGCACGCCGAGCCTCTCGCGTTCGATGAGGATCGCCGATCGAGACATGGCCCTCCCGTGGTGACGGCCACGCGTCGAGCCTCGCCCGGCGGCTCGCTGCGACACTGCGGAGCAACTCAACGCTGGGCCGCAGGCCGCACGACGATCTCGTTCACGTCGACATCGGGTCGCTCGGCCACCGCGTAGGAGACGGCGCGGGCGATCGCGTCGGCGGAGATCGACTCGGCACGGTAGACGACCATCGCTGCGGCGGCGGCGTCGGTGATCGTTGCGGCGAGCTCGGACTCGGTGACTCCGGGCGACACAGTGGTGACACGGATTCCACGCGGTGACTCCTGGCGCAGCCCCTCGGTGATCGCCCGTGCTGCGAACTTCGTGCCGCAGTAGACGGCAGCGGAGGGCGAGACGTCGTAGGCGCCGACGGATGCGATCGTCACGACGTGGCCGGTGCCCTGCGCGAGCATGGTGGGTAGGGTCGCCGTGATGCTGTGGAGGAGGCCGCGGACGTTGACGTCGATCATCCTGTCCCACTCGTCGACGAGGCCCGCGGCGAGGGGTGACAGCGGCATCGCGCCAGCGTTCGCGACGAGCACGTCGATCCGCCCGAAGCGTGCCCGGGCAGCAACCGCGAACTCCTGCACCGAGGCGAGGGCGGTGACGTCGAGCGGCACTGCCATCGCCGTACCGCCCGCCCCCTCGATCTCGGTGACGAGCTCGTCGAGCCGGTCGGTGCGCCGGGCCCCGAGCACGACGGGGTGGCCGGCCGCGGCGAGGCGGATCGCCGTCGCGCGACCGATGCCACTCGAGGCGCCCGTCACGAGGACGACCTTCCGTCGGTGCAGCACCATGCCGGCGTGGTGCAGGACGTCGTCCCTGAAGTCGCCGTCCGCGGTGAAGCCGGTGTCGTCTCGGTAGTCGATGTGGTCTCCGTCGACCTCGTAGGTGCCCACGTAGGCCGCCTCACGGTCACCTCGGGCCTCCACGTAGCGGCCGTCGGGCCGCAGCTCGTGGCGGATGCGACCATCGGCGGTGACCCAGAGGCCGAGGTAGGGGTGAACGGGCTGGGATGCGCTGCTGGTGTCCATGCTCCCAGCCTCGACGCCGCGCAGTCCCGGACCATCGCCCTGTCCTGCCGGGGTGCGGCAGGACCAGGGAGACGGAACTCCTGCCACCTACCCTGGTCCCGTGCCCGCCGACGACCTCACCCTCGCCGCGTACCTGCGCGCCGTCCGCGGCCGCCTCGCCCCGGAGTCGCTCGGACTGCCAGGCGGAGGTGTCCGCCGGGTTCCCGGGCTCCGCCGCGAGGAACTCGCGGTGCTGGGTGGCGTCAGCGTCGACTACTACACACGCCTCGAGCAAGGGCGGGAGGTGAGCCCCGGAGCCGCCGTGCTCGAGGGCATCGCCGACGGGCTCGAGCTCGAGGGCGACGAGCGCGCCCACCTGTTCGCGTTGGCAGGACTGGTTGCTTCCCCGCGAGTCCCCCGCGTGGCGACGTCGGTGACGCCGGCTCTCGGGCAGCTGCTGGACTCGTGGTCGACACACCCCGCCTTCGTGATCGACCCCGCGCACGAGGTCCTCGCCGCGAACGCCCTGGCCCGTGCGGTGTACGCACCCTTCGGACGGTTCGACAACCTCGTGCGGATGACCTTCCTCGACCCGACGGCGCGGCACTTCCACGCCGACTGGGCCCGCGCCGCCGACGCAACCGTCGCGAGCCTGCGGGCGGCGACAGCGGAGTTCGGGAGCGACCCGCGCCTCCTCCGTCTCATCGCGGGAGTGAACGACGCCAGCCCGGAGTTCGCCGAACGGTGGAGCACGCAACGGGTACGGCGCAAGACGACCACCGCGAAGCAGTTCGCGCACGGGGAGGTCGGGCGACTGGAGTTCGACGCACACACCTTCGCCGTCGAGGGGTCACCCGGCCTGCAGCTCGTCGTCTACGGCTGCGAGGCCGGCTCTGCAACGGCGCGCGCGCTGATCCTGCTCTCCATGGGCGCGGCGAGCACATCGACGATCAGCGAGTAGTGCTCCCGTCAATCGGGGCGCTCACCTGCGCGGGCGACCGTTCGGTACCGCCCGGGCGGGAGCGACCGTTCACGACTGAACGCTCGGCTGAATGCGTAGACGGAGGTGTACCCGACGTCGGCGGCGATCTTCTGGAGGCCGTCGTCGGTGTCACGGAGTCGACGCGCTGCGAGGTCCATCCTCCAGCGGGTGAGGTACTCCCCCGGCGTGGTGCCTGCGAACGTCCGGAAGCGGCGCACCAGCGTCTGCTTCGACGTCGCGATGTCACGTGCGAGCGCCTCGGTCGTCCAGGGGTGACCGGGAGCCTCGTGGATCCTCGTGACAGCCCGCATCAGGAGCGGGTCGCGGAGGACTCCCCACCACGAGGCGCCGGGTTCTGGCGAGGAGGCGAGCCAGGTCCGCAGGATCGCGACGAGGAGGACGTCGACGAGACGATCGAGGACGAGGTGGGTCGCGAGGCCGGGACGAGCGAGTTCGTGCCCGATGAGTCGGACGATGTCCGCGAGGCTCGCGTCGAGCTGCTGTGCTCGGAGGTGGATCACCGGAGGAAGCAGGGCGAAGACCGGTGTGGATCCAGCGGGGTCGTGCGAGTACGAAGCGCCCAGGATCTGCGTCTGCTCGTCCCCGTGACCCAGGCGCAGGAGGCCACCACCGCGGCGTGCCTCGTCGGCGGCCGCGACGTCGCAGGAGTGGATGCCGACGCCGGGCGCACTGGAGAGCGCATGGGCGGCGCCGGTGGTGAGGACGACGACGTCGCCCGTCGTCATGAGCCTTGGAGCCCCGCCCTCGACCGTCAGGTAGGCGACACCGGCAGTGACCGCGTAGACGACGGCGTCGCGATCCCGGACCCACTCCACGCCCCAGTCTCCGGCGGCCGCGATCCGGGCGCCGGCACTCCCTCGGACTCCGGAGACGTCGAGCACTTCGGAGAGGACGTCCACTTCGACGAATGTACGCCGGACTTCCCGGATGGACCAGGGAACGATTCCGGATGGTCCTCGCGGACATGAACCTGGTCCTCAGGGTCATTGAACGTCCCACCGGCCGCTCCTAGCGTTGGCGACGTCCCGAGCACTCGTTCGGGACGGCAACGACACGAAGGAAGCAGTCACCATGAGCACGACCGAAGACACCGTCCCCGATGGCCTGATGCCCGCTGACGTCCTGGCCTCGACGACCCCGGTGGCCGTCTACGGGTTCGCCCGCGCCCGGGCCGGCAAGGAGCAGGAACTCGAAGACGCGATCCGCGCGATCATCCCCGCGGTGCGATCCGAGCACGGCTACGAGCAGTACTCGGTGCACACCACCAAGGAGCAGCCCGGGGCGTTCGCGTTCTACGAGCGGTGGTCCTCCGGGGCGGACATCGCGCGCCACGTGCAGCAGCCGCACATGCAGGACTACTTCGGCAAGCTCGCGGACCTCGTCGAAGGCGACCTCGAAGCCGAATGGCTGTCGCCCCTCAGCGACTGACTGACCGCTGGCCGGTCCCGCTGGGAGACCGGCCAGCGGTGACTCGGTGGGCCCTGCCGGGATCGAACCGACGACATCCACGGTGTAAACGTGGCGCTCTACCAGCTGAGCTAAAGGCCCTCACCACGATCCTAGGGCGTCGGCGCTCGATCGTCGTCGAACCAAGTGGGCACGTCACGACACCCCGCACCGGGGTCGGTCGCAGCGGATCACGAGTCCTTGCACGTCCTCGTCCCGGTCCTCCGACACGCCCCCCGACAGCACGATGGGGGTGTCGTCGGCGCTGAGGCCGATCGCCAGCGTGCTGGTGCCCGACCGTTCGTCCTGCACCGGCGGGAACCGGGCGATCGTCGTCTGCTCGGATTTGGTGCACCGCGCGTCACGGCACGAGAGCAGTCCCAGAGTGCCGCGTTCCTCGTCACGGACCGCGACGAGTGGCCGCCCCGATCGGTCGATGACGAACGCCGGAAGCAGGTTCGTCGGCCCCTTCGGCGTGATGTCCGTGTGCGACGAAGACGAGCACGACGCATCCGCGCAGAACGTCAGCCGTTGGGTCGAGACACCGTTCGACCGCGCGAGCACGACCGGGTTCCCGTCGCCGCCGATCGCCACCCGCGCGTCGTACGCCTCGTCCCACTCCCGGACCGGCTCCCCCGGCGGGATCGCGTGCGACAGGTCGCGGACGACGGGCTGACCACCGTCCGGGCTGAACGACACCAGCCGAAGGGCGGTGAAGGTCGGCGAACGAGCGTCGGTCTCCGACACCAGCGAGACCACCGCGGTGCCGTCCGGCGCGACGGCGACGTCCACGCCCTGGTGGTCCAGCGGCGGGATCCACGGCAACGCCACCTGCCGAACCGTGTGTTCGACGCAGGACACGTCCTCGCAGAACACGGCGACCAGGTGCGAGCGTCCTTCCGGTTCACCGCCGCGGGCGATCCCGACCACGACCGGCCGGTCGCCGGAACTCGCGACTGCGACGTCGGTCATCCAGTAGCTGACGCGGTCCCGGTCGGTCTCAACGATGTCGACGGCGGCGACCGTGGTGCGACGCCCTTCGGGGCGATCCACGGCCGGTGCCTCGTCGGCGGAGTCGCGCTTCTCCGCCCGTCTCCCCGCGGGCCAGGCGGCACCGTCCGACTTCGGCGCCGCATCGAGTTGGTCCGCGCGTGAGTGCACGACTTCGAGCTCGTACTGCTGCGCGACCTCGTCCTCGAACCGCACCTTCCAATGGGCAGTGAGCAGCCCGCCGTCGCCGGCGCTCCCGATCGCGGAGCCGCCGGTCAGGCCGGGCATCTCCACGGGGGTGTCGCACGACGCATCCCCACACATCCGCAGACGGCTGGGCGGTGTCGACGGCGTGCTCACGACCGCCGTCCGGCCTCCGACGTCCGCGATGTCGCCGCCGAGCAGGCCGCGCGCATCGACCGACGCGGCGTCGTACTGCACAACGGCGAGCGGATTACTCGAGACGACCACCGCGAACACCACCGCCGGCACGAGCAACGCCGCTGCTCCAATGAGGCCGGGACTCGCCCGTCGTTCCCCGGCCGCCGAGTCCGCCGCCAGCGGTGACCGAAGCCGACCGCCTTCGTTCCGCGTTGCGGCGCCGCGCACCGCGATCGCGACGACGAGCAGCACCAGTCCGGTCGCGGCCATGCAGCACCAGGCGACGATGACGCTGCTCCGGAGCGCGGACGGCGGCAACAGGCGCAGCAGCAGCAGGACGCCGACCCCGAGCACCGTCGTCAGTGTCACTCCCCCGACGAGCGCGCGACGCGGCGTCGCCGTCGCCTCGTGCCCACCGCGGACGACGACCCGACCAGATCCCCAGGCGCGACGGAACGCCGATCGACGGGGCACACCGGCCACGAGCAACGCCCAGCCGAGCAGCAGGGGCGCCGCGATGACGGCACCGACCAGCAGCAGCACGACGATCACGAGGGCGCCCCATCCACCTGCCCGCCACGACACAGCGGTGACTGTCCCCGCCGCCACCGCCACCAACGCGACGAGAGCGGCTTCGGCGACGAGCCACCGGTGGTGGACCGACCACCGCCAGGCGTCGCGCGGCCCCGCCACCGCGTCGTCTGCGGCCGCGAGCATGACCACGGTGGTTGCGGTCACCCCGAAACCGAGCCCGAGCGCCGCGATGACCGTGCCCACGGCGAGCAGGGCCACGGGTACCCCGGCCCCGTCGAGCGCCACGAACGTACCGTTCACCAGGGCGACTCGACCACCAGGGACGCCGAGCAGCAGCACCACCCCGGCCAGCAGCAGCCCGGCAGCGAACGGCACGACGAAGGCGAGCACCGCGCGGCCCCCGCTCCACGCGATCAACGGCACGGGTGGCGGACCGTACTGCCGCCGCACCGCGGTCTCGGTCCGTCCCGCGCTGGCGACACCCGTCCCCGGTCGTGCACCATCCATCTGCTCGTCCCCCTCCGACAGCGTCCGCCCATGCTGTCAGGTTCAACGCCGGACGTCCAGAAGGTGACATTTCAGCCGCATTCCCGCGCGGTGGCGGGAGTGGCCGACCCGAATGGTTTAGCCCGAGGCTTACTTTCGACGATATGAAGCTCTACGCTTAACCCATGCAGTCCGAGCCCGTGATCGCCGTGATCGTCGACCTGGTCGACTCCCGCACGCTCGAGGACCGCTCCGCAGCCCAGCAGGACGTCGAGCACGCCTTCGACAGTACCGCGGACGTCACCGCGCTCGACCCCCTCCGTGCCACGGTGGGCGACGAGTTCCAGGTCATCTACGGCACGCTCACCGACGCCCTCGTGGCGACGACGGCCGCGACCCTCGCACTCCCCCCGACCGTGCAGATCCGCCTCGGCATCGGCCGCGGGCAGGTCCGGACGATCGGCACCGGCGGCACCGGACCGCTGCAGGACGGTCCGGGCTGGTGGTCGGCACGGGACGCCATCAACGAGACCCACCGGCGCGAGGACGGCCGGACCGCGTTCCTGCGGTCCTGGTACCACGACGCCGACGACCGCCACGGAACGACGGAGCGACTCGTGAACGCCTACTTCCTCAGCCGCGACCACGTCGTCTCGCGACTCGCACCCCGCGCCCGCCGGATCGCACTCGGTCTGGTGCAGGGCCGGACGCAGGCACAGATCGCCGCGGACGAGGGGATCACCCCGTCGGCGGTGTCCCAGTCCGTGCAGAAGTCGGGCGTCGCCGCCTTGGTCGAGGGCCTGCGTGTCCTCGGGGACGGGGGCCGCTGATGCTCGCCGGAGTCCTCCTGACCCTCGTCGGGCTCGCCGACGTCGTCCGCGCACGGACCGGGACCGACGCGGCACCACGGCGCGTGCTGACCACCACGGTGATCGTCCTGCTCTGGGCCGCCGTGGCGACTGTGGCGGTGCTCGGCCTCGGCCTCGCGGTCTGGTCGGTGCTGGTCGCGGTCGTCCTCGCAGCCCTGTGGGTCGCGACGACGATCCCGGTGCGGTCCGGCGGTGCACCCGGCGGTCGGGATCGGGCACTCCCCTGGCTCCGACGCTCCGGGTCCTGGCCGGCCGTCCTGCTCGCGGTCGCCGTCGCCGTGCTGCTGCTCTGGGCGCCGACTGTCGACCCCTCGGGCTTCGTGGTCGACTGGCACCGTGACGCCGGCCCGGCGTTCGTCGGAGCGGTGCCGCTCGCGGCGCTCGTCGCCGGCATTGGGTCCGCACTGTTCCTGGTCGACTCGGCCAACGTGGTCGTCGCCCAGGCGCTGCCCCCGGGGCTGTCGCCCGACGCACGGCTCGGTGCAGTGGCGGCCGAACCGACCCGCCGGAAGCGCTTCGACCGGCGCCGCACCACCCGGGCTCCCGGGGCAGACACGGACACGGACGGCACGGTCACCCTCAAGGGCGGACGCATGATCGGCCCGATCGAGCGTCTGCTCTTGGCCGGGTTCTCGTTGGCCGGCGCCTTCCCCGTCGTGGCGGCGCTGATCGCCGCGAAGGGGATCGTCCGCTTCCCCGAGATCCGCCGCGAGACGACCGGGTACCAGGCCGAGTACTTCCTGATCGGCAGCCTGGTGAGCTGGGCGATGGCGTTCGCCGCCGCCGGCATGTGCTGGTTGCTGGCACTGGGCTGACGAACAGCCCCGCCCCCGATCACCGCAGGTACGCTCTCCCCGTGAACGGTGTCGGAGTCGGTGTCCTCGACGAAGCCGGGCGGCTCCGCCTGCTCGGTGCGGGTGTGACGGGCGCGGCCTTCGCCGTCGTCCTGGTCATGCTGGTCCTGTCCTCGTGGACCGAGGCGACCACCGCCGTCCTGGTCTCGGTCGGCATCCCGACCGCTGTGGCGGGTGCCGCGATCGCCGTCGTCCTGCAGCGCCGCGCCTGGCGCGCCGAGGGCGGCTACGAGCGGTCGATCGTCGTGCGCGAGTGGATCGCCGACGGCCAGGTGCCCGACGGTGTGCCGGCCGACCAGTGGATCCCGCTCGTGCAGGCCCAGGCCGACCGTGAGGGCGCCGGCTGGGGCAAGGTCGTCCTCGGCGTGCTGTGGATCGCGATGACCTGGTCGATGCGCGACCAGCACGGCACGCTCATCACGACGATGCTCATCCTGCTGTGGAGCGCGATGGCCCTGTGGGCAGCCGTCTGGGTCATCCCCCGCGCCCGGGCGGCGCGAGCGCTCCTGCGCCGCGGCGTCACCACGATCGGCTGAACCCCGCGCGGCTGAACCCCGCTCGGCTGAACGCTCGGCTGAACCCCGCCCGTGCCCCTCTGACTACGCTCGGATCCATGCAGAGTCGCACCCTCGGCCGCACCGGCCGCTCCGTCTCCCCCATCGGTCTCGGCACCTGGCAGTTCGGCGGTGACTGGGGTCCCGTCTCCGAAGCCGACGCGAACGCCGTCATGGACGCCTCCGTCGAGTCGGGCGTCACCCTGTTCGACACCGCCGACGTCTACGGCGACGGCCGGAGCGAGCAGCTCATCGGCGCGTGGCGTGCCGCGAACCCCGACGTGCCGCTGACGATCACCACGAAGATGGGTCGTCGCGCCGACCAGGTCCCCGAGAACTACGTCGCCGCGAACTTCCGCGAGTGGGTGGACCGCTCGCGGAAGAACCTCGGGCAGGACACCCTCGACCTCGTGCAGCTGCACTGCCCGCCGACCCCGGTCTACGAGGACGACGCCGTCTACGACGCCCTCGACGCGCTCGTCGCCGACGGCTCGGTCGCCGCCTACGGCGTCAGCGTCGAGACCGCCGACCAGGCCCTCACCGCGATCGCCCGGCCCGGCGTCGCGAGCGTCCAGATCATCCTCAACGCGTTCCGCCTCAAGCCGCTCGACCGCGTGCTGCCGGCCGCCCTGGAGGCAGGGGTCGGCATCCTGGCGCGCGTCCCGTTGGCCTCGGGGTTGCTCTCGGGCAAGTACACGACCGACACGTCGTTCGCCGAGGGCGACCACCGCAACTACAACCGCCACGGCGAGGCCTTCGACCAGGGCGAGACCTTCAGCGGCGTCGACTACGACGACGGCGTGCGCGCCGCGCAGACCTTCGCGGCGTCCCTGCCGGACGCCGTCTCGGTCCCGCAGGCTGCGCTGGCGTGGATCATCGCGCAGGACGGCGTCACCGCGGCGATCCCCGGCGCACGCAACCCGGAGCAGGCGCGCTCGAACGCCGCCGCCGGCGACCTGCCGCCGATCGAGGGGCTGGACGCCACCGTGCACGACCTGTACGACACGTGGTTCCGCGCGAGCGTCCACGACCGCTGGTGAGACGCCGGAGCGTCGCGGTCGCGGTGGCCGCACTCTTGCTGCTGTCCGGGTGCGCCGCATCCGGACCGGCCACCGCCCGCGACGCTCCGCCCTGGCCACGGCCGACCGACCTGACGGCCCGCGCCGAGTCCGCAGGGCTCCGGAACGTCTGGGGCGAACGGCTGGCCGAGCACGTGCACACGCACCTGACGATCCTGGACGGCGACGAACCGGTGACCGTCCCGGCGAACGTCGGGCACTCGGACAGCCGGAAGTTCGCCGCCGAGATCCACACGCACGACACCTCGGGCATCGTGCACGTCGAGTCCCCGACGGAGCAGACGTTCACGCTCGGGCAGTTCTTCGACGAGTGGGGCGTCTCGCTCGGTCCGGAGCACGTCGGTGGCCTGCGCGGCGAACTCACGGTGTGGGTCGACGGGCACCGGAGGATCGGCAACCCGCGCTCGATCGAGCTCACGGACCTGCGCCAGATCGTCCTCGTCGTCACGACCGTCGGCGAGGTCCCGCACCTGCCGGCCCCCTTCGACTGGCCGCCGCAGTACGACTAGCGCCGGAACCGGCTCGGCTCAGGTCTCCTTCGCCGCGACCCACGACAGGTCGAGGTCCCACTGCTCGACCGATCCGGCCGGCAGCTGCCACACGTACTCGTTCTTGAGCTTCTTGCCGTCCTCGCGGAACGGCCCCGTCCGGTACGGGTAGAACGCCACCGTCGGCAGCGTGCCGGGCGGCGCCGTGCGGATCGCGTTCGAGAAGTCCTTGTTCAACCGCCGCAGCTCGGCGATCACGTCGCCCCGGGCGGCATCCGCGTCGAACCCGCCGGCACCCGAGGCGAGCTGGAACGCGATGTGCAGCTGCCGGTCACCGCGGTCGTCCTCGTAGCTGATCAGCCGGTGGTTCTCGACGGCCTCGAGCAGCTCCGGGTCGCCGTACACGACGTCCCGCACCACGTCGGGTGCGACGACGGCGCCGTTGTAGTCGACGGACAGGTCGGACCGGCCGTAGTGGAACAGCAGCGGTAGGTCGAGCTCGGCCTCGGCGGCGAGCGCCGCGTGTCCGGTCGCCCGCAGCACGGACCGCAGCTCCTTCATCCGCACCACGTGTCCGCGGTCGTGGATGTTGTAGCGGATGCGTGGGCTGATGTTCTCGGAGCGGGCGATGGTGACGACGAGTTCGCCGAGGTCGTTCGTCTCGATCAGGTAGCCGAACGGGTTGAACTGGAACACCATCGGCAGCACCCCGTACTCGCCCTGCTTGGTGAGGGCGGCGGAGAGTTCCGGTGAGGCGGCGATCGCCCGGCGCAGCTGCACGCTGAACGGGGTCTCGATGCCGAGGTTGATCTCGAGGTCGCTCGCCCCGTAGGAGCCGAGCACGGCCTGCGCGTACTGCTCGATGTGGGCGCGCATGTTCTCGCTGATGCCCTCGCCCCCGAACGCGGCGACGATCGTGTACTGGCTCCAGTCGAGCCGGTCGTCCTCGAACAGGGCCTTCAGGAACGGTGGGTAGCTGCAGATGATGTAGGTGAAGTCGGTGCCGAACTCGCGCATCGTCTGCACGATCTTGTCGCGGTCCGGGCCGATCGACTTGATCATGGAGGACTCGGTGAGCGAGGCGGTCACGTTCATCCCGGTGGCCCAGGCCCCGAGCGAGAAGGCGTTGAGCACGAACGGCTGCTTCGACAGGTCCTTGGCGGTGCGGGAGAACCCGAGCTGTAGCAGCTGTCGGGTGGCCTGGCGTTCGTCGGGGCCGCGCACCCAGCTGGTCGGGGTGCCGCTCGACCCGCTGGACTCGTCGACGACGACGCCGCGTCGGGGCAGGCGTCCGTCGATGCAGCGCTCGGGGATGCTCCAGCGCTTGACGTAGGAGTCCTTGTCCATCTCGGGCAGTCCCGAGATCGCCGCGGTGATCCCGCCACGGGTGTCGAGCCTGGAGGCCCGTCCGGACTCCGCCAGGAACGCCCGGTACGCGGGGACCCGCTTCGCAGCCCGTTCCGCGGTCCGCCAGGCGCGCCAGCGTCCGAGGGTCCAGCGGAGTGGCTCGATGCCCGGCGTGAGCAGGAGCTTGTGGGTGCCGACGCGGGGCATGAACAGTGCGACGAAGGTCTCGACCACCCACACCACCGAGAAGACCGCTGCGCGCTTCACCGGGTCCCCCCGACGGTCATCGCTGCGGCGGGTCGGCGGTGTGCCAGGGGTGGTGGGTCGCTGTGTCCGAAGCGGAACAGCATCCAGGCCATCCGCCCGTCGGACTCGTCGACGCCCGCGCGTTCGACGAACGCGGCGTGTGACCGCGGGTTGGTGATCACGGTCCCGAAGGGGTGCACGGCGATGCCGCGTGCGGAGAACTCGAGCCAGATGCGCATGAAGACCCGTCCGGCCTCGACGTACTCGGCGGGGGTGCTGAACGGTCCCTCGAGCCAGGCGAGCTGGCGGACGCCCCGCATGGTGGACAGGTACACCCTGCGGAAGACCCCGCCGATGCCCGGGGCCTGCCAGAGTCCGCGGTGCTCCATGGCGAACCGGAGCACCGGGCCGGGCATGAGCATCGTCTCGGCGGACAGCCCGTCGCCGGTGGCCGCTGCCTGTCGCTTCGAGAACCGCAGCCAGTGCAGGATCTCGTCGTGCACGGCGTCGTGCTGCAGGTCGTCGAACAGGGTCTCCTGGTTGACGCGCACGATCTCGTCGACGGTGGCCCGGTCGTCGGTGGTGCGGAAGCGTTGTCCGGCCGCCGATGCGATGGCGGACGCGGCCTCGATCGCGGTGGCGTCGACGAGCGTTGCGTCGTAGGGCCTGCGTGAGGTGCGCCGTGCGAGGAAGCCGGCCAGGGCCTCCCGGTCGTCCGTGGTGACCACGTGCGGGCGCAACGTCACCGTGCCCAGCCGGTGCAGGTGGTCGTCCGCACCGGCGTCGAGCCGACCGAAGTCCATCTCGGCGTGGTCGGGCCGTTCCTGCACGGTGAACCCGTGCGCTCGTGCCACCACGTCGAGCCCTGCCAGGAACACCCCGGCGCAGACGTGCCCGAACGGGATGCCGAACGACTCCGCCGGCAACCCCCGTCGCAGGTCGTAGAACACGGTCGCGGTGCGGTCGTCCTCGACGCGCACGACGATCGGTTGCGAGTTGTGCGGCGACGGGTAGTGCCGCGCGTCCTCGATGATGCCCGTCCACGGTGATGCCATCGTTCCCCCTCGGTGGTCCCTGGCGACGATCATACGAACCCCCTCGGCGCCCCATGCCCCTCGGGGAATGCGCTGTGGAGAACTCGTGCGTAGCCTGCTCCTCGTGATGACCATCCGCACCGGCACCGACCTCGCCGCGGTCGAGGACGTCGTCGACGCCGTGACGGCGCACGGCGAGCGGTACCTGGACCGGGTGTTCACCCTGCGGGAACGCACCGACACCGGCGACGACCCGGAGCGCCTCGCTGCCCGGTTCGCGGGCAAGGAGGCCGTCGTGAAGCTGCTCCGGCCGGCTCCGGACCAGGCGATCCCGCTGCGGGACGTCGCCGTCGTGCTCGATGCCGGCGGGGCCCCCACGGTCGAGCTGTCCGGGGCGGCCGCGGCCCTGGCGGAGTCGATCGGGTGCGGCCCGATCGCGGTCTCGTTGGCACACGAACGGGGGCTCGCGGTGGCGACGGCGGTGGCCCTCTCGGAGCGCTGACCCGGCGCTCCGGACAGGGGTGCGGTTTCCCGCACCGGCACGGCGGTTTCCCGAGGGCCGTTCCTCTTTACGGTTGCAGTCATGGAACAGGACCCGAACCCCTCCAGCACCACCGCGACGATCGCCGACCCGGCCACCGACCGGGCCGTCCGTCGCGCCCTCGCCGAGCACGGCCGGCTGACGGTCGACGCGTGGGACGTCGCGTCGATCGCCGACCTCTACGCCCTCGGCCTGACCTCGCACGCCACCGTCAACGTGATGCTCGCGGTGGAGTCGGACCTCGACGTCGAGTTCCCCGACTCCGTGCTGAACCGGTCCACCTTCGCGAGCGTCGAGTCGATCACCGCGGCCGCGGAGCTCGCGTCGTGACCCTGGTCCTGCCCGCTCCGTCGGTCATCGACCGCTTCGCCGAGCGTGCGAGCGCGGTGGCCGAGGTCGCCGCGCAGTTCGCCGACGAGGTCGACCGCGACGCCCGACCCCCGCGCGAGGCCATCGCCGCGATGCGGGAGTACGGCCTGCTCGCGGCAGCGGTGCCGACCGAGCACGGTGGCGAGGGTGCCTCCGTGGCCGAGCTCTCCGCGATCGCGACCGAACTCGGCCGGGCCTGTGCCGCGACCGGCATGGTGTTCGCGATGCACCAGGGCCAGGTCATGGCGCTCTGGCGGCACGGCGGCGACGGTGCCGGCGTGCTCGAGACCATCGAGGCCGTCCGTGGCGGTGCGCTCGTCGCGTCGGCCACCACCGAGCGCGGCGTCGGCGGCGACGCGCGGCGGTCCACGTGTTCCATCGAGCCGACCGACGACGGCCGGATCCGCCTGCGCAAGGACGCGCCGGTGATCTCGTACGCCACCGAGGCCGACGCGGTGTTCGTCACCGCCCGACGCGACCCGGACGCCCCGGCGTCGGACCAGCGACTGCTCATCTGCCGCACCGACACGATGGTCCTGTCGCAGACGTCCACCTGGGACACCATGGGGCTCCGCGGTACGTGCAGCAACGGGTGGATCCTCGACACCGAGACAACGACCGACCGGGTGTTCCGCGACGACTACGCCACGATCTCCGCCCAGACCGTCCTGCCGGTGTCGCACGTGCTCTGGGCCTCGGTCTGGCTCGGCATCGCGGTCTCGTCCGCCGAACGTGCCCGCAGCGCCGTCCGCAAGCAGGCCCGCGCCGCGGTCGGGACGACCCCGCCCGGTGCCCTCCGGCTGGCCGAGCTCCTGGTCGACCTGCAGGCCCTGGCCGACTCGGTGCGCCACGCCGCCGAACGGTTCGACGCCGCCGCCGACGACCCGGACGTGCTGGCCTCGAGCGCGTACGCCCTCGCCGCGAACGCCCTGAAGATCGGTGCGTCCGAGCGCGTCACCGACATCGTCACGAAGGCGCTGCGCATCGTCGGGATCGCGGGCTACGCCGCCTCGGGTCCGATGAGCATCGCCCGACACCTCCGAGACGCCCACGGGGCCGCCGTCATGGTGAGCAACGACCGTCTCCTCAAGAACGACGCCGACCTGGCCATCATGACGGGAGTGATCCTGTGACCATCACGGACACCACCACGCACACCACCGACACCAGCACCGCGGACACCGCCGCTGCGCTCGACGCCGCCCGCGCCGCCCTCCGCGCCCGCCTGCTCACCGACGGCGTCCTCCTCGACCTCGGCACGCCCGGCCTCTACGGCCGCACCGGGGTCTTCGAGCGCGTGTACGCCGCGGTCGACGCCGCAGCGGTGCGCAGCCAGCAGCACCTCGGCGCCGAGGTCCTGCGCTTCCCGCCGGTCGAGCCGCTCGCGTCGTTCGAGCGCACCGACTACATCGCGTCGTTCCCGGACCTCGCCGCGTCGATCTCCGGGTTCACCGGCGACGACCGCACCCACCGCGCACTGCTCGCCGCCCGCGAGCGCGGTGAGCGCTGGGAGGGGTTCCTCGAGCCGGCCGACCTCATGCTCACCCCCGCGGTCTGCCACCCGGTCTACGGCCTGATCGGCGACACCGTGCCCCGGCAGGGCCGGTTCTTCGACGTCCTCGGCGACTCCTTCCGCCGGGAGCCCTCGCTCGACCCGATGCGCCTGCAGGCCTTCCACATGCACGAGTTCGTGCACGTCGGCACGCCCGCGTCCGCGGCGGACCACCGCGACGGCAGCATCCCGGTGATGCGCGCGCTGCTCGAGTCGTTCGGGCTCGAGATCGACGTCGTCCCCGCGAACGACCCCTTCTTCGGCCGCGTCGGGCAGATGCTCGCCCGCAACCAGGTCGAGCAGGCGCTCAAGTTCGAGTTCGTGACGAAGGTCTACGGTCCCGACCACGACGCGACCGCGATCAGCTCCGCGAACCTGCACGAGGACCACTTCGGCACCTCGTTCGGCCTCCGCACCGAGGACGGACAGGTCGCGCACAGCGCCTGCATCGCGTTCGGCCTGGAGCGCGTCACCATCGCCCTGTTCGCCGCCCACGGCACGGACCTCGACGCCTGGCCGGCGTCCGCCCGCGCGGCCCTCGCCCTGTGACCACGCTCCACGGCTGGTCCGGATCGCCGGCGATCCGCGCCGCGGTCCAGCTCCCCGCCGCCGCGCGCGCCGGCGTCGTCATCTGCCCGCCGCTCGGGCAGGAGGGCGTCATCGCGTACCGCACGCTCCGTCTGCTGGCCGACCGCCTGGAGGCCCGTGGCATCGCCTCGGTGCGCTACGACCCGTCCGGACGTGGTGACGGCGCCCCCGACACCACGCCGGACGCGCAGGTCCGGTCCGCACGCCACGCCGCCTCCGTGCTCCGCACGACGGGGGTGCAGCACGTCGCCTTCGTCGGGCTGGCCTCGGCGGCCCTCGTCGCGGCGAACGCGGCCGCGGACTCCGACGGCCTCGTCGTCTGGGACGCCCCGGCATCGGGCAAGGGCTGGCTCCGTCGGCAGCGCGCCCTCGCGACCATCACCATCGGTGCCGACCGCGTGGTCGACGGCGTCGAGAGCCTCATCGGGTTCGACGTCGAGCCGGACGAGGCCGCCGCACTCTCGGACCTCGCCTTCGCCCCGCGCACCGGGCCCACCGTCGCGCTCGTCCGCCCGGGTGCCCGGCCACCGAAGCCCCTCGGCGGTGTCGACGTGACCGAGGTCACCGGCAGCGCCGAGCTCCTCGACGGCACGAGCATCCACGCCCGCATCCCCGGAGCCGCCGTCGACACCGTCGTCGCCTGGCTCGACACCTGGGCACCCGAGACGGCGGTGCCCGTCCGCGCGCCCGTCCTCGACGAGGTCCTCGACGTCGACGGCCGCGTGTCGGAGCGGATCGTCCACCTCGGTGATCAGGGGTTGTTCGGGATCGAGACCGTCTCGTCCGCCCAGCACCACGACGCCCCCGTCGTCGTGCTCCACAGCGGCGGCGCCGAGCACCGCGTGGGCGCCACCGACTACCAGGTCGAACTCGCCCGCGCCCTCGCCCGCGACGGCGCCCGGGTCGTCCGGGTCGACCGCCGTGCCACCGGCGAGAGCACCGGCGTGCACGAGGACGAGCGGAGCTTCCTGTTCGCGCAGGAGTGGGTCGAGGACCAGTCCGCCGTCGTCACCGCACTCGCCACACCCTCGGACCGGCTCGTGCTCGTCGGCATGTGCGCCGGCGCCTGGGTCGCGGGCCGCGCCGTCGAGGAGGCCCCGCGCCTGGTCGTCGAGATCAGCCCGAACGACTACCGTCGCGTCCCGGCCGAGCCCGGCTCGTACGCCGACGGGGTCCGGGCGATCGACGCCCCGTCGCCCGCCCGGATGTGGGTGCGCGAGCGGTACAACCGGTTCGTGCCGAAGGCCGTCCGCGACCGGATCGCCCGTCGCGACCGGATGGGCGGGGTCGTCGGCCACGTCCGCCCGCTCGTCGAGCACGGCACCGACGTCGTCGTGATCGTCGCTCCCGAGGACGCAGCCCTGTTCGACCGGCTCGGTGGGCAGAAGGCCGTTCGACGCTGGCCCGGTGACGACCGTCGCGGCTCGGTGTCCGTCGTCCGCGTCGAGGACGGCGACCACGCGCTGTTCTCCCCGGCCATGCGCGAGGCCGTCGTCGCCGAGGTGCGCTCCCGCGTCGCGGCGACGTTCCCCGTCCACACCTGACGCGGCCCGACCGGCTCAGCGGAGGCCGAGCTCCCGCGCGACGGCGTCGGGACGCTCGACGTGTGCGAAGTGCCCGCAGTCGTCGAGCAACACCTTCCGGACCTGTGGCACGAGCACCCGCAGCGCCTCGAGGTCCGAGACGCGGGCGAACACGTCGTCGCGCCCGGCGATCGCCGTCACCGGGCAGGTGACGGCGCGCCACCGGTCGACGTCGTACGCAGCCGCCGACCGTGCCGCCTCGGTGAACTGCTCCGGCCGGAGCTCCTCGACGAAGGCCTCGAGCACGGTCGGGTCCAGGCGTCGCACGTGCGTGAACACCGGCGCCGCGACGAGCGGCAACAGACCGACCCGGGCGATCCCCCGGAGCAGCGGACGAGCGGCGCGACCGGTCACCGTGAGGCCCGCACGCAGCAGGGTGAACGCCGGCAGGGTGCCGAGCGCCCGCACCGGGTGCCGAGCCGCACCGGCGGTCGCGACCGTGGTGCCGGACACCAGGGCGAGCGACCGCACCCGCTCGGGCGCCACCACCGCCAGGTGCAACCCGACGAACGCGCCCATGGAGTGCCCGACCACGTCGACCGCGCCGAGACCCAGCGCGCCGAGGACCGCCGACACGGCACCCGTGACGGCGTCCAGTCCGAGCGGACCGTCCGGAGCCGGCGAGGACCCCCAGCCGGGCAGGTCGACGAGCACCAGGCCGCGGTCGCCGACGCCCTGTGCGGCGTGCAGCAAGGGCGTCCACGTCGACCAAGAGCCGGCGACGCCGTGCAGCAGCAGGAGCGGGTCCGGACCGGCGCGGTGGTGCACCACGACGGGGCCGGTCGGGGCCTCCACGACCGTGCGGGTCAGCCCCCAGGTGCCGGGCGTGACGCGCACCGGGTACGGGGCGTACGCATCCGCGGTGACCCCGTGACCACGTGGGTCGGTGTCGATGGCGTGCACCGGGCCTCCTGTCCGACCGTCGACGCGGACGCGTCCGTCAGGAGGGATTCGGAACGCTAGCCGACGGGGACGGGTGCCGAGCAGGCGGCGAGCCGGTCGAGGGCAGCCTTGTACTCGGCGACGTCGCGCTGCAGGCCGGGCTCGGTGATGATCGAGGCCTTGATCCGACCCTGCACGTCGATGACGAAGGTCGCGCGGGTGGCGAAGCCCTTGTGCTCGAGGAACACGCCGTACTCCTTCGAGACCGCGCCGTGCGGCCAGAAGTCGGCGAGCAGCTCGAAGTCGTAGCCGTTCGTCTCGGCGAACGACCGCAGCGTGGCCTTCGAGTCGACCGAAATGCCGAGGAGCTCGATGCGCTGGTCCTGGAACATCGTGATGTTGTCCTGCAGGGTGCAGAGCTCGTTCGTGCACCCGGACGAGAACGCCAGCGGGAAGAAGACGAGTGCGACCGGGCGGTTGCCGCGGAAGTCGCTGAGTCGGACGTGCTCACCGAACTGGTTCGGGAGCTCGAAGTCCGGCGCGAGTGAGCCGATCTCCAGTGCCATCGCTACGTGTGCTTCTTCCTCGGGCGAGGGGTGTGCCCGTCGGGTCCGTGCGCCGCAGATCGCGTGTGCACGATCGGCCATGCTACGCCGACGACACGCGAATGCAAGCACCCGTCCACCTGCACGTCACCATCAGCATCAGCGTCGGTCCTGGGGCCTAGAGTGGACGGGGCCCCAGCCGGTCGCGACCCGACCACCGGAGCCACCATGTCCACCACCACGAGAACGAACGAGGTCAAGGGTGACGGTGAACGACCAGGACCCGTACAGCGCCGGGGCGAACGACCAGGATCCGCAGGAGACCGCCGAATGGCGTGAGTCCCTCGACGGGCTGGTCCAGACCCACGGACACCAGCGCGGTCGCGAGATCATGCTGAGCCTGCTCAAGCGGTCCAAGGAACTGCACCTCGGTGTGCCGATGGTCCCGACGACGGACTACGTGAACACCATCGCGCCGGAGAACGAGCCGGAGTTCCCCGGCGACGAAGAGCTGGAGCGCCGGTACCGCCGCTGGATCCGCTGGAACGCGGCCATCACGGTGCACCGCGCACAGCGTCCCGGCATCGGGGTCGGCGGGCACATCTCGACGTACGCGTCCAGCGCTGCGATGTACGAGGTCGGCTACAACCACTTCTTCCGCGCGCAGGACCACCCCTCCGGTGGCGACCAGGTCTTCTTCCAGGGCCACGCCTCCCCCGGCATGTACGCCCGCGCGTACATGGAAGGGCGCCTCTCCGAGGACCAGCTCGACGGGTTCCGGCAGGAGAAGTCGCACGCCGGCGGCGGCCTGTCGTCCTACCCGCACCCGCGCCTCATGCCGCACTTCTGGCAGTTCCCGACCGTGTCGATGGGCATCGGCCCGATCAACGCGATCTACCAGGCGCAGCAGGCCAAGTACCTGTCGAACCGCGGCATCAAGGACGCCATGGACCAGCAGGTCTGGGCGTTCCTGGGCGACGGCGAGATGGACGAGGTCGAGTCCCGCGGGCAGCTCCAGGTCGCCGCGAACGACGGCCTCGACAACCTGAACTTCGTCATCAACTGCAACCTGCAGCGACTCGACGGTCCGGTCCGTGGCAACGGCAAGATCATCCAGGAGCTCGAGGCGTTCTTCCGCGGTGCCGGCTGGAACGTCATCAAGGTCGTCTGGGGTCGCGAGTGGGACGACCTGCTCGCCCGTGACACCGAGGGCGCGCTCCTCAACCTGATGAACCAGACGCCGGACGGCGACTACCAGACGTACAAGGCCGAGAACGGTGCCTACGTGCGCGAGAACTTCTTCGGGCGCGACCCGAAGGCGCTCGAGCTCGTCAAGGACTACACCGACGACCAGATCTGGAACCTCAAGCGCGGTGGCCACGACTACCGCAAGGTCTACGCCGCGTTCAAGGCCGCGACCGAGCACAAGGGCCAGCCGACCGTCATCCTGGCGAAGACGGTCAAGGGCTACGGCCTCGGCCCGAGCTTCGAGGGCCGCAACGCGACCCACCAGATGAAGAAGCTCACGCTCGACAACCTCAAGCAGTTCCGCGACGAGATGCGCATCCCGATCTCCGACGCGCAGCTGGAGGAGAACCCCTACACGCCGCCGTACTACCACCCGGGCAACGACGACGAGGCGATCCAGTACATGCACGAGCGTCGTCGCGCGCTCGGTGGCTACGTGCCGGAACGTCGCACGAAGTACACGCAGTTCACGCTGCCGGACGACTCGAAGTACCAGGTCGTCAAGAAGGGCTCCGGCAAGCAGGAGGTCGCCACCACCATGGCGTTCGCGCGCCTGCTGAAGGACCTGCTGCGCTCGCCCGACTTCGGCGACCGCGTGGTCCCGATCATCCCGGACGAAGCACGCACCTTCGGCATGGACGCCTACTTCCCGTCGGCGAAGATCTACAACCCGAACGGCCAGCACTACACGTCGGTCGACCGGGAGCTCCTGTTGGCCTACAAGGAGAGCCCGCAGGGCCAGATCATCCACGTCGGCATCAACGAGGCGGGCGCCCTCGCGGCGTTCACCGCGGTCGGCACCTCGTACTCGACGCAGGGCGAGCCGCTCATCCCGGTCTACGTCTTCTACTCGATGTTCGGGTTCCAGCGCACCGGCGACGCCATCTGGGCCGCCGGCGACCAGATGACCCGTGGCTTCATGATCGGCGCCACCGCCGGCCGCACCACGCTGACGGGCGAAGGCCTGCAGCACGCGGACGGCCACTCGCCGCTCCTCGCCACGACGAACCCGGCCGTCGTCTCGTACGACCCGGCCTACGGCTACGAGATCGGCCACATCGTCAAGGCCGGCCTCGACCGCATGTACGGCACGAACGAGGACGGCTCGCCGAAGCACGCCGACCCGAACGTCATGTACTACCTGACGGTCTACAACGAGCCGCTGGTGCAGCCGGCCGAGCCCGAGGGCGTCGACGTCGAGGGCATCCTCAAGGGGATGTACCTGCTCAAGGCGAGCGAGCACGACGGCCCGAAGGCCCAGCTGCTCGCGTCCGGTGTCGCCGTGCCGTGGATCCTCGAGGCGCAGCAGCTCCTCGCCGAGGACTGGGGTGTGTCGGCCGACGTCTGGAGCGTCACGAGCTGGGGTGAGCTGTACCGCGACGGTGTGGCCGCCGAGCAGCAGGCGTTCCTCAACCCGAACGAGCCGGCCCGCACGCCGTTCGTCACCGAGCGTCTGCTCGGCACCGAGGGCCCGGTCGTCGCCGTGAGCGACTTCATGCACCTGGTGCAGGAGCAGATCCGCCCGTTCGTGCCGACCGACTACGCCACGCTCGGCGCCGACGGCTTCGGCTTCTCGGACACCCGTCCGGCCGCTCGCCGCTTCTTCCACATCGACGGCCCCTCGGTCGTCGTGCGGACGCTGCAGCAGCTCGCCCGCCAGGGCAAGGTCGACGGCGCGCTCGTCCAGCAGGCGATCGACAAGTACCGCCTGCACGACGTGACCGCCGGCACCACCGGCAGCGCGGGCGGCGAGAGCTGATCAACCCGTGACGACGGTCCGCCCGGACCACGAGAGCCAGGAGAGCGCGCGCGAGCGTGCGCTCTCCTGGCTCCGTCAGGTGTCCGGAGAACTCTCCACCGCCACCATCAAGCGGCTCGAGGACACGCTCCCGTGGTACAGCGAGATGCCGCCGGGGCGCCGCTCCGCCGTGGGCCTCGTCGCCCAGGCCGGCATCACCTCGTTCATCAGCTGGCTCGAGGGCACCGCGTCGACGCCGTGGATCGCCGCGGCCGACGTCTTCGGGTCCGCCCCGCGGGAACTCCTGCGCTCGGTGAGCCTGCAGCAGACCCTGCAGCTCATCCGCGTCGTGGTGACCGTGGTCGAGGAACGCGCCGCCGACGACGAGATGCTGCAGGAGGCGATCCTCAAGTACTCCCGTGACATCGCCTTCGCCGCCGCCGACGTCTACGCCCGCGCGGCCGAGGCCCGTGGCCTGTGGGACGCCCGGCTCGAAGCGCTCGTGGTCGACTCGATCCTCTCCGGCGAGTACGACGACGAACTGCCCTCCCGCATCGCCGCCCTCGGGTGGCACGGCCACGGCGAGGTCGCGGTGCTCGTCGGCACCGCACCGAAGCAGCTCGAGGTCGACCAGGTCCGGCGCACCGCACGGCACATGGACGCCGACGTGCTCGTCGGGGTCCAGGGATCGCGGCTCGTCGTGGTGATCGGCCGCGCCACCCCGCGCGACGACGTCCCCGAGGGCGAAGAGCCCGTCTCCTTCACGACCATCGCGCAGGCCCTCGAACCGCTGTTCGGCGAGGGCCACCTGGTGCTCGGCAACGAGGTCCCCGGGGTCGTCGACGCCTCGACGAGCGCGAAGGCCGCCCTCGCCGGGTTCGCCGTCGCGCGTGCCTGGCGTGGCGTGCCCCGCCCGGCCCTGGCCGACGACCTGCTGCCCGAACGGGCCCTGGCCGGCGACCCCCTCGCCCGGTCGGCCCTGGTGCAGCGCATCTACGTCCCGCTCAAGGACCAGTCCACCGAGCTCCTGCAGACGCTCTGGTGCTACCTGGACACCGGGCGGTCGCTCGAGGCCACGGCGCGCGAGCTCTTCGTGCACCCGAACACCGTGCGCTACCGCCTGCGCCGAGTCGCCGACATCATCGGCTGGGACGCCACGCACGCCCGTGACGCCCTGATCGTGCAGTCGGCGCTCATCCTCGGCGCGATGTCCGAGTCCGCGACCGGACGCCGCCGCATCACCCCACGGCGGTAGAGAACCAACAATGTCCCGCGGGGATTCGTGTGGGAAGTCCACACGGGCCCCGCGGGACGAGAACGCGAGGATTGTCCGGTGATCGTCGTCGTCGCGCCCGGACAGGGCTCCCAGACCCCCGGCTTCCTCGCCCCCTGGCTCGAGGACCCCACCGTTCGTGAACGAGTCGGGCAGTGGTCGGAGTCGATCGGCGTCGACCTCGCCGAGCACGGCACGAACTCCGACGCGGACACCATCAAGGACACCGCGCTCGCACAGCCCCTCATCGTCGCCGCCGGCCTGGTGACCGCCGACGCACTGCTCGCCGAGGGCCGTCGCGCCCTGGTGGGCGGGGTCGCCGGACACTCGGTGGGCGAGTTCACCGCCGCCGCGGTCGCCGGGATCCTCGAGCCGACCGACGCCGTCGCCCTGGTCGCCGAGCGCGGCCGAGCCATGGCCGACGCCGCCGCGCTCGAGCCGACCTCGATGGCCGCCGTCCTCGGTGGCGACGCCGACGCCGTGGCCGCAGCCCTCGCCGAGCACGGCCTGGTGCCCGCGAACCACAACGGTGGCGGCCAGACCGTCGTCGCCGGTGCGGCCGACGCGATCGCGGCCCTCGCCGCCGACCCGCCCGCCAAGGCCCGCGTGATCCCGCTCGCCGTGGCCGGTGCGTTCCACACCCGGTACATGGCCCCCGCCGTCGAGCGGGTCGCCCCGGTCGCGGCCGCTGCCACCGTGCAGGACCCGACCCTGCCGATCTGGACGAACGCCGACGGCTCCCGGGTCGACGACGGCCGTCGCTTCGTCGACCTGATGGTCCAGCAGATCGCGAACCCCGTGCACTGGGACGCGGTCATGGAGTCCTTCTCCGCCGCCGGCGTGACCGGCATCATCGAGCTCGCACCCGCCGGTGCCCTCGTCGGCCTGGCGAAGCGCGGCCTCCGCGGCACGCCGACCGTCGCGATCAAGACCCCCGACGACCTGCCTGCAGCGATCGACCTGCTGCAGCGCGCGGGCCAGGAAGCAGACGCAACCGCATGACCGACCCGACCACCCCGACGGACGTCCCCACGGGCCTCCCGACCGGATCCGCGCGCCCGCTGCTCCAGCAGCGCCGCGGCCACGAGTTCACCCGCATCCTGGCGTTCGGCGCCGCCCGCGGCGAGAACGTCGTGCCGAACGACGACCTCGTCGGCCCGATCGACTCGTCCGACGAGTGGATCCGGCAGCGCACCGGCATCATCACCCGCAAGCGCGCGGGCAAGGACGTCGAGGCCGTCGACCTCGCCGAGGCCGCCGCGCGCGAGGCCATCGAGAAGGCCGGCATCGAGCCGTCCCAGATCGGCGTCGTGCTCGTGAGCACCGTCACGCACACCGTCGCGACCCCGTCGATGGCGTCGCTGCTCGCCGAGCGCATCGGGGCCACCCCGGCGGCCGCGTACGACATCAGCGCCGCCTGCGCCGGGTACGCCTACGGCATCGCCCAGGCCGACTCGTTCATCAAGTCCGGACTCGCCGACCACGTGCTGGTCGTCGGCGCCGAGAAGCTCAGCGACGTCGTCGACCCGACCGACCGCTCGATCTCGTTCCTGCTCGGGGACGGTGCCGGCGCCGCCGTGATCGGCCCGAGCGACTTCCCGGGCATCGCCCCCACCATCTGGGGTTCCGACGGCTCGAAGTGGGACGCCATCGGCATGACCGCGACCTACAACGAGTGGGAGGCCGGCGCACCGCGTCCGACCATGCGCCAGGCCGGGCAGACGGTGTTCCGCTGGGCCGTCTGGGAGATGGTCAAGGTCGCCCGCCAGGCACTCGAGACCGCCGGGGTCCGCCCCGAGGACCTCGCCGCCTTCGTGCCGCACCAGGCGAACATCCGCATCATCGACGAGTTCGCCAAGCAGCTCGGCCTGCCCGAGACGGTGACGATCGCCCGCGACATCACCACCACCGGCAACACCTCCGCCGCGAGCATCCCGCTCGCCACGCACCGCCTGCTCGAGGAGCACCCGGAACTGTCGGGCGGCCTCGCCCTGCAGATCGGCTTCGGCGCCGGACTCGTCTTCGGCGCGCAGGTGGTCGTCCTCCCCTGATCCCCGCCCGGTCGCGCAGCCGCGCGCCCGGTCCCCATCCCGACGAGCCTCCGCGCACCCGGACCCCGCGTGCCCTAGGCTGGTCAACGGTCAAACGACACCCCCCTTCAAGGAGAACACTCATGGCCCTGTCCAACGAAGAAGTCCTCGCCGGCCTGGCCGAGCTGATCAACGACGAGACCGGTATCGCCACCGACACCGTCGCCGCCGACAAGTCCTTCACGGACGACCTCGACATCGACTCCATCTCGATGATGACCATCGTGGTCAACGCCGAGGAGAAGTTCGACGTGAAGATCCCGGACGAAGAGGTCAAGAACCTCAAGACCGTGGGCAACGCGGTCGACTACATCGTCAAGGCCCAGGCCTGACACGAGCTTCCTGAGCGCCGCGGCCCGCGGACCCCTGCGGGCCACGGCGCTCATCTTGTTCACACCAACGAAAGAACACGTCGTCCCATGACCAAGAAGACCGTCGTCGTCACCGGGATCGGTGCGATCTCACCCCTCGCCGCGACCGCCCCGGACACCTGGGACGCGCTGCTCGCCGGCAAGTCCGGCATCACCCGCATCGAGGACCCCCGCTACGCCGAGCTCGAACTCCCCGTGGAGTTCGCCGGCCAGGCGCGCCGGTTCCTCACCGACCAGCTCACCCGCCCCGAGTCGAAGCGCCTCGACCCCTCGTCGCAGCTGTCGCTCGTCGCGGCGCGTGAGGCCTGGGCCGACGCCGGCATCGACGACGAGTCGGTCGTGCCCGAGCGCCTGATCGTCGACTGGGCGACCGGCATCGGCGGCGTGAACACGCTGCTCGACGCCTGGGACACCCTGCGCGAGAAGGGCCCGCGTCGCGTCCTGCCGATGACGGTCCCGATGCTCATGGCGAACGGCCCCGCCGCCGCCATCGAGATGGAGTTCGGCGCCCGTGGCGGCGCCCGCACCTACCTGTCGGCCTGCGCGTCCTCGACCGAGTCACTGGCCGAGGCGTACCGGCACATCGCCGACGGCGACGCCGACATCGTCATCACCGGTGGCGCCGAGGCCGCGCTGCACCCGCTCCCGCTGGCCGCGTTCGCCGCGATGCAGGCCCTGTCGCGCCGCAACGACTCCCCCGAGACCGCCTCGCGTCCGTACGACGTCACGCGTGACGGCTTCGTGCTCGGTGACGGCGCAGCAGCGCTCATCCTCGAGTCGAAGGAGCACGCGGAAGCCCGCGGCGCGACCATCTACGCCGAGGTCGCCGGCTCCGGCATCACCTCCGATGCCTTCCACATCACTGCGCCGGACCCCGAGGGCAGCGCCGCCGCCCGTGCGGTCCTGCAGGCCCTCGAGCACGCCGACGCGAGCATCGAGGACGTCGTGCACGTCAACGCGCACGCCACCTCGACCCCCGTCGGTGACGTCGCCGAGTACCACGCGATGCGTCGGGTCTTCGGCGACCACCTGGACGACGTCGTGGTGTCCGCCACCAAGGCGTCCACGGGCCACCTGCTCGGTGGTGCCGGTGCGATCGAGGCGGTCTTCACCGTCCTCGCGCTGCACAACCGCGTCGCCCCGCCGACGATCAACCTGCACGACCAGGACCCGGAGATCGTCATGGACGTGGCCCGCGAGCCGCGTGCGCTGCCCGAGGGCGACCTGCTCGCGGTCAGCAACTCGTTCGGCTTCGGCGGCCACAACGCCGTGGTCGCGTTCCGCAGCGTCTGATCCGTCACACCCTCTGCCAGGAGGCCCGTCCCGCGTCGTCGGGGCGGGCTTCCGTCGTTCCGGTGGTCGGGTCGCAGTCCCGCCAACACGCCGTCGTGTCGCTGAGGCGCCCCGGGAACGACGAGACGCCGCCGTGTTCGGCGGCGTCTCGAGTCTTCGGCGGTGTCAGGACAACACGCCGGCGTGTTGCGCACCCGACGCCGGCGTCCGCGCACCCGAGACGCCGGCGTGTTGCGAGTCGGGTCAGCCGACGCGGTGCAGCCAGACGACCGGGTTGCCCTCGGCCGCGTGGCGGAAGGGCTCGAGCTCGTCGTCCCAGGCCTGCCCGAGGGCGAGTCGGAGCTCACGGTGCAGCTCGAGGGCGTTGCTGCCCGCGACCTCCATCGCGTAGCGCACCCGGTCCTCGGGGATGACCATGTTGCCCGTGACGTCGGTCTGGGCGTAGAACACACCGAGGTCGGGCGTGTGCATCCAGCGGCCGCCGTCCGAGGCGCTCGTCGGCTCCTCGGTGACCTCGTACCGCAGGTGCTCCCACCCGCGCAGGGCCGACGCGATCGCGGCACCGGCGCCCACCGCACCGGTCCACGTGTACTCGGTCCGGCGCGCACCGTCCTGTGCGGGCTGGTCGAGCCACGAGAAGTTCACGGCGCGGTTCATCGCGCGACCTGCAGCCCATTCGACGTGCGGGCAGAGCGCGCGGGGTGAGGAGTGCACGTAGAGCACTCCTGTCGTCGTTCCGTTCACGGTTCCTCCGATACGTCAGGTGCGACTTCCCCATCGACCTGGTGCGGAGGATCCTGACCCGAGGGGCCACGGAACCATCGGTATGCGATTGTGATGTCCCGACGGGACACGCCCATTATGCAGCGCCACGCCTGGGAACGGCAAGGACCCGACCGGATCAGTGCCACCGCAACCCGTCAGTGCAGGACGGCACCGTTCGCGTCGACCGGGTGCCGCTCCCCCGCCGTGATCGGCGCCGGGACGCGGTTGTCCTCCGGTGGGATCGGGCAGGCGTACTGGTACGAGAACGCGCACGGCGGCAGCACCAGCCGGTTCCAGTCGAGCTCGACCGTGGCCTCGGCGCCGGGGTCGTCGAGGTACAGGAACCGACCCATCGAGTAGGTGCTGCCCGGGTCGTCCTCGGGCAGGGCACTCGTGGCGTCCTGCACGATGAGCTGCAGCCGGGCGGCTCCGCGGTGGGCAGCCGACCGGACAGCGACGAAGCGCACCGCGGCACCACCCACGACGGTCTCGACGTGTCCGGCGACCGGCAGGGCGTCGCCGGCGGCGTCACGGACGCTGCCACGGGCCTCCGGGGCGTCCCCGACCAGCGGGACGTACGTGCCGGACGTCACCCAGTCGCCGGACCACGCGAAGCGGGCGATCTGCGCGAAGCGGGCGATCGCCTCGGACGACGGGTCCCAGACGCGCAGGGTGTCACCGCTGACGGTGCCGGCGAAGCCGTCCGGCAGCGCGACGGTCGACGGCACGACGGCGGTGTCCCCGGCCACCAGGACCGTGCCGTCGACCGGGACGCCGTCGACGACGACGCCGTCGGATGCCTCGGCCGTCACGGTGAGTCCGCCGACGGCCGGGGCCCACGTCCCGGGGACCGGCCAGACCGGCTGCGGGTGGTCGACGTGCTGGGCGTTCACCAGGGCGAGCGGCCCACGGGCACTGCGCGCCCAGCGGTCACGGTCGTGGACGTGCTCGGCGAAGGCGGCGACGACCGCGTCGTCGGGTGCGCCGGTGCCGCTCGTCACGCCTGCTCCTGGCGGGGGTAGATGACCTTCTGCACGATGATGATGACCGACGCCGCGACGGGCAGCGCCACGAGCGCGCCGAGCACGCCGCCGATCGTGCCGCCCGCGACCGCCGCGATGACCACGAGGGCGCCGGGCACCTGGACCGCCCGCGACATGATGCGCGGGGAGATCAGGTAGGCCTCGACCTGCATGTAGACCAGGTAGTAGATGCCCGAGAACAGGGCGGTGGCCGGCGACGCGAAGAAGCAGAGCAGCGAGATCACGATCGCGGCGGCCAGCGTGCCGACCAGCGGGATCAGCGAGCCGAGGAACGCGATGAACGCGAGCAGCACGGGCAGCGGTGCACCGATGATGAGCAGGAAGATGAAGCTCAGGATGCCGTTGATGAGCGCCTGCGACACCTGCCCGACGACGTACCGGCCGACCGCTTGCGTGATCTGCTCGCTCACGTCGATGAAGTTCTGGCGACGCGACGCCGGGACGAACCGGTAGGCCGCGCGCTTCATGCCCCGCATCGACGCGAGGAAGTAGAGCATCAGGATGATGACGATGAGCGCCCCGGTGACCCCGGACAGGATCCCGCTGCCGACCGCCAGGATCCCGCCGCCGACGCTGAGCAGGTTGCCCGGCTTCTCGACGAAGGACTGCAGCGACTGCAGCGCGTGGTCGATGTCGAACGACCCCGCGAACTGCTTCGACAGGTCCTGCACCCACGGCTGCTGCGAGATGTCCTGCACGATCTCGGGGAAGTTCTGGACCAGGTTCGAGGTCTGCTCCACCAGGATCGGGACGACGGCGAAGACGATGCCGGCGAAGGCCCCGAGGACGACCACCACGACGATCGTGATCGCAGACCAGCGCGGGATGATCCGCTCGAGGAACGACACGAGGGGGTCGATGCCGAGCGCCAGGAACAGCGCGACCCCGATGTAGACCAGGACCGTGCTCAGCTCGTTGATGATCGACCCGGCGAGCAGCGCGACGAGCACCCCGATGGCGCCCATGAACCCGATGCGGAAGGCGTTCACGCGCACGCCGGTACCGCCACGGGTCACCTCGAAGGTGACGTTCGGTGTCGGTGCGTGGTCGTCCTGCGACGTGTCGCGCTTCCTTGGCATGTGCACGTAGGGCGGGCGGGACTCGAACCCGCGGATCGTTCGGTTATGAGCCGACTGCCTTGACCAGCTTGGCTACCGCCCCTCGCCGGAGACCCTCAGGCCACCGGCTCACCACGATACAGCGACTCGAACGTCGACAGCGTGCGGTTGATGTCGTGTGCCTCGATCATGGCCAGGCTGCGTTCCCGCATCGCCACGTACTCCGACTCGGGCGCGGTGAGCACCGTCGTGAGCTTCGCCGCCAGGTCGTCCACGTCGCCCGGGGTGAACAGGTACCCGTTGCCGTCGATCAGGTGCGGCAGCGCCATCGAGTCGGCGGCGACGACGGGCAGGCCCGAGGCCATCCCCTCGAGCGACGAGATGCTCTGCAGTTCCGCCGTGGACGGCATCGCGAACACCGTCGCGTTGGTCAGGGCCTCCTGCTTGCGCTCGTCGGAGACGAAGCCCAGGAACCGCACGCGGTCCTCGAGCCCGAGCTCCTTCGCCAACGCGGTGAGCTTCGGGATCATCTCGCCGTCGCCGACGATCGTCAGCGTCGCGGACAGCTCGGCGGGCAGCAGCGCCACCGCGCGGACCAGCACGTCGAGGTTCTTCTCGGGGGCCACACGACCCACGAACACGATGTCGTTGTTGACCGGGCGTCCCTCGCGCGCCACGTACCGGGACGCGTCGATGCCGCACGAGATCGCGAGGACCTGCTGTCCGGCGATGGCCTTCCGCAGGTAGTCGGCGGCCAGGTTCGTCGGCGTGGTGATGGTGTCGGCCAGTCGGTAGGTCTTGGCGGCGTCGCTCCACGCGATCTTCAGCGCGAGGGGCAGCGTCCACTTGCCGAACGGCGTGTACTCGAGCAGGTTCTCGGGCATGAAGTGGTTCGTCGCGATGACCCGGATGCCGCGGTCGTTCGCCTCGTGCACGATGCCGCGACCGATGACCACGTGCGACTGGATGTGCAGCACGTCGGGCTTGACCGCGTCGAGGATCGGGCCGGTCCACTTCCGGACGCTCCACGGCCACACGAAGCGCAGCCACGGGTGCAGCGGCCACTTGTACGACTTCAGCCGGTGCACGACGAGCGTGACGCCGTGGTGCTCCTCGTCGAAGGTGCCGTACTGGCGGCTCGAGGCCGGGGCCACGACGTGCACCTCGTGCCCGCGCTCGGCGAGACCGACGGCGAGCTGCTCGGCGAAGGTGGCGGCGCCGTTGACGTCGGGGGCGAAGGTGTCCGCTGCGATCAGCACGCGCAACGGTCGGTGACCGCCCGTCGCACCCGTCGGTCCGGCGGTGGCGGTGGTGGCGTCTCCTGACACGGCTGAGTTCGTCCTCTCGTGGGCGATGGCTGGTCGGCAGTGACGCTATCGCACCAGGATCGACGGTCGCGTCAGCCGCGCGGATGAGGGCGGCGACCACCGGGCGCGCGGCGTCAGGCCCGGGTCTGCGGGTGGTGCTTGGCGAGCAGGAACACCCCGGTGATGGCGATGCCCGCGGCGACCACGAACCCCGCCACCGCGAACCACGGCGCCCCCGAGGCCTCGCCGAGCACGATGACGCCGATGCCGACCGCGACGATCGGGTCGATCACCGTCAGCCCCGCGATCACGAGGTCGGCCGATCCGCTCGAGTACGCGTTCTGCACGAAGTACCCGCCGAGCGACGCCGCCACGATCACGCCGGCGATGGCGAGCACGGTCAGCCAGTCGAAGGTGCCGTTCACGAACCGGTTGAGCACGACCTTGGCCAGTGTCGCCACGAACCCGTAGAGCACCCCCGCCCCGACGATGTAGTAGAGCGCACTGCGGTGCTTGGCCACCAGGCGGAACGACACCAGCACGAGGACCAGCACGACGGCCAGGATCACCAGCACGGTGACGAGCTGCTGGCGGGTGATCGCGCTCTCATGCCCGACGAACGCCGCGATGCCGACGAAGATGCCGACGCCGATGATGCACGTCCACACGGCCCGCCGCGCGCGACGACCGAGCGGTACGCCCGACGACCGCGACGAGAACCACGTCGTGATGACCAGGGCGACGGCGCCCAGCGGCTGCACGACGATCAGGGGGGCGAACGTGATGCTGATGAGCTGGAGCACCACCGCGATGCCGAGCATGAGCGTGCCGAGCACCCAGTAGCCGCTCGAGACGAGCCCGACGACGTGCCGGACGCTCAGCCCCTTCGACTGCCGACCGAGACGTGCCTCGACCCGCTGCACCCCGCGGCTCTGGAACTGCGCCCCGAGCGACAGGAAGACCGCACCGATCAGGGCCACCGGGATCATCAGCGCCTGGAACGGCGTGAGGTTGCTCACGGCGTCCGGCAGCTGGAGGTCCGTCGTCACGCGTCGAGGCTACCGTCCCCCGCCGGATAACCTGGGTGAATGGCCGTTCTCCCGATCCGCATCACCGGCGAACCCGTCCTGCACGAGCGTGCAGCCGAGGTCACCGCGTTCGATGACGACCTCCGCACCCTCGTCGCCGACATGCTCGAGACCATGGACCTGGCCCCCGGCGTCGGCCTGGCCGGACCGCAGGTGGGCGTCGGCAAGCGCCTGTTCGTGTACTCCTACACCGATGACGACGACGTCCTGCACCGGGGCGCCGCCGTCAACCCGGTCCTGTGGATCACGCCCCCGGTCCCCGAGTCCGTCGAGGAACTCGACGAGGACGAGGAGTCCGAGGGCTGCCTGTCGATCCCGGGTGAGCGGTTCCCACTCCGCCGCTCCGAGAGCGCCCTGCTGCGGGCCTTCGACGAGCACGGCACCCCGTTCGAGGTCGAGGCGCACGGCTGGCTGGCCCGGATCTTCCAGCACGAGTACGACCACCTGGACGGCTGGCTCTACGCCGACCGCCTGGTGCACCCCTACGGCAAGCAGGTCGCCAAGGCGATCCGCAAGAGCAGCTGGGGCGGACCCGGCCAGTCCTGGTTGCCGGGTCGCGACCACCCCGAGGGCTGACGCCCGTCCTGCCGCCGTCGGCCCGTCGCGGGTGCCGCGGTCGGTCTGGAGGCCCGGCTCAGCCCCGGTAGGCCGCCAGTGCGTCCCGCAGGTGGTCGGTCTCCGGGTGTCCGGGGCAGTACCGCAGGAGGCCTGCGGCAACGTGCGCCCCCCGCTCGTCGGCGACCGCCGACGTCCACGGGTCCGAGCCGCGCACCGCGCAGGCGCTCGCGAGCTCGACCAGGGTCGCGTCGCCACGCGCCGCGGTCACCGCGGCCTGCTGCTGGCTCGACGGCACCGAGCCGGTGAGGCGCTTCGCCGAGCAGTCGGCACGCTCGGCATCCCACACCGCCGAGTAGGTCGTGTAGGTCTCGCTGTCCGATCCGCCGCGGTCGCAGACGAACGCGAAGACCACCGGCGACGCGCCCGAGCCGAGCCCGGTTTCCGAGCTCGTCGGGTCCTCGGAGGCATCGGTGTCCGGGCCGACGCTGCTACAGCCGGTGAGCACCGTCGTCGCGGCCACGACCACGCCCAGGAGCGCGAGTCGAGGCGAACGGGAACGGTGCACCTGTGAACGCTAACAGCATCGACCGGGCACGAGCCGCGCGAACGCTGCGGATCCGGTGCACAGGTGTGCTGGTGCGCTGGTGCAGTTCGGCAGCGTGAACGCAAAAGGTCCCCACCCCGAAGGATGAGGACCTGTCGCTCCCCGAGTTGGACTCGAACCAACAACCTGCCGGTTAACAGCCGGCTGCTCTGCCAATTGAGCTATCGAGGATCACTGTTCGCTGGCGAATGACGTGCGAACAACGGGTAACAGCATAGCAGGACCCTGGCGCCCTCCACCGCATCGGACACGCCGCCCGGGCGCGCCGCGCGGTGGAGCCCCCGGGTCAGTACCCGGCGACCGGGTCGACGACGCCGACGAAGCCATCGCCGTCGCCCCAGAGGAACGCCGTGGCGTTCAGCCGGACACGCTCGGCGAGCAGGGGCGCGACCATGTCCGGGGTGTCGGCCTGGTGCGGGGTGATGACGGCTCCGGGCTCGGACCACAGCGGGTGCCCGTCGGGCAGCGGTTCGGGGTCGGTGACGTCGAGGCCGGCCGCGGCGATCTCCCCGGCGCGCAGCGCGGCGACCAGGGCGTCGGTGTCGACGAGTCCACCGCGCGCGATGTTCACGAGCCGGGCGGAGGGCTTCATGATCCGGAACTGCCGCTCGCCGAAGAGCTTCGCGGTGCCCGAGGTCATCGCCGCCGCGATCAGCACCACGTCGGCGTCGGGCAGGACCTGGTCGAGCTCGTCGGTGGTGACGGTCCGCGCGGCTCCCGGGACGGGGTCGGGCGAGCGGCGCACGACGGTGACGTCGACGTCGAACGGCGCGAGCAGCCGGAGGTACTCGAGCGCGATCCCGCCGGCACCGATCACGACGACGTTCCGCCCGTAGAGCGAGACACCCTCGGGCTCGGTCGCCCACGACGACGCACGAGCGCGCTTCTGCAGGACCCGGAGCGTGCCGAGGGTCAACGCCAGCGCGTGCTCGGCGACCGGCTCCGCGTAGGCACCCTTGGCCGAGGTGAACAGCACGCGGTCGCCGTGCTCCTGGATCAGGTGTGCGAAGGCGTCGACACCGGCGAACGGCAGCTGCACCCATCCCACCCCGGGTGCGGACGACAGGGCGTCGGCGAGACCGGACGGGTCGCGGGGGTCGAGCCAGACGACCCCGCGGGTGTCGGCGTCGAGCGGCGCGACGGTGCCCCCGGCCTCGGTCACGGCGTCCACGTGCAGGTCCGTCGGCTCCGGCAGCACGGCGACGGGCCCGGGCTGCGGGGCCTCGATCGGCAGCGGTGCACCCGACGTGGGGACGACGGCGCGGTGACCCCGTGGACCCTGGTTCGTGGTGCTCACGCGTTCTCCTGACGGTCGGTGCGCGGGCCGGTGCCGGCGGCGAGCGGACGACGCGGCGCCGACGAACGGCGGGACGTGCTCGGTGCCGGACGACGCTTCACCCCGCGGGCCGCGGTCGAGGCGAGGGTCTTCACGTAGGGGTCGACGGGGTTGTCGAGGACCTCGTCGAAGGTGCCGAGCCCGACGAGCCGGGCATCGGCCATCACGGCGACGCGGTCGGCGAGGGCGCGGGCCTCGCGCAGGTCGCTGGACACGACGACGGCCGAGAACTGCCGGCCACGCTGCAGCGTCGCCAGGGCCTCGAGCACGGACTGCCGCACGAGCACGTCGACCCCGCGTGCCGGTTCGTCCGCGACCAGCAGCCGGGGTTCGAGCACGAGCGCCTTCGCCAGGGCGACACGCTGGCGCTGCCCGCTCGAGAGCTCCCACGTGTTCAGGCGCATCGCCCCCAGCGGCAGGTGCACCGCGTCGAGCAGCCGGGCCACGATGAGCCCGGCCTCGCGCCGGTCGAACCGGCGGTCGCGTGCGTAGATCGGTTCGGCGACGGCCTCGCCCACGGTCAGGTCCGGGCTGAGCCGGTCGGCGCCGTCCTGCGGCAGGTAGCCGATCCGGCCGCTCAGCCGTTCGAGCTTGCGCGACGAGGGGCGGAGGCCCCGGGTCTTCTGGCCGAGCACCGTGAGCTCGCCGCCGACGATGTGCCGACGGAGGGCTCCCTCGCCCTCGCCGTGGGATCCGAGCTGGCCTGCGATGGCGGCGGCGAAGGTCGACTTGCCCGAGCCCGACTCACCGAGCAGGGCGAGGATCTCCCCCTGCCGGACCGTCAGGCTCACGCCGTCGACCGCCCGGATGGACTCGCCCCCGCGTCCGCCCCGGTACTCGATCGACACGTCGTCCGCGACGACCGCCGGTCCGTTGACCGCGATCATGAGTCCCCTTCCACGCCGCCCCCTGGCGGCGGTTCGCGACGGACCGCCCTGGCAGGTCCGTCGTGCGTACAGCAGTGGAGCCGACCACCCTGGAGGCCCGGCGTGCGTCGACGACGCTGGCCGGGCCTCCAGGGTGGGTCACGTCGGGTCAGGACCCGGCTTGCTCCAGTCGCTCCAGGGTACGCCGTCGCTCCGCCTGCTCCGCTGGGTCCGGCACCGGCAACGACGCGAGGAGCCGCTGCGTGTAGGGGTGCTGCGGCGCGCCGAGGACCTGCGCCGTCGTGCCCGTCTCGACCAGGTCACCGCGGTACAGCACCGCGATCCGGTCGGACAGCGCGCCGACGACCGCGAGGTCGTGGCTGATGAACAGCGACGCGAAGCCGAGGTCCTGCTGGAGCTCGAGGAAGAGCTCGAGCACGCGCGCCTGCACGGACACGTCGAGCGCACTCGTCGGCTCGTCGGCGATGAGCAGCTTCGGCCGGAGCGCGAGCGACCGAGCGAGCGACGCGCGCTGGCGCTGCCCACCGGAGAGCTCGTGCGGGTAGCGGTCGCCGTACGCGGCTGGCAGCTGCACGGCCTCGAGCAGCTCGTCCACCCGCTTGCGCGCAGCACGCGGACTCGAGACCTCCCGGTGCACGACCAGCGGCTCGGCGACGCACTCGGCGATCGTCAGCAGCGGGTTGAACGAGGTCGCCGGGTCCTGGAACACGAACCCGATGTCCTTCCGCAGGTGCTTGAAGTCGCGTTCGCGGTACCCGAGCATCTCGGCGCCGAGGACCTTGAGCGAGCCGCCGGTGACCTTCGTCAGGCCCGCCATGGCCCGGCCGATGGTGGTCTTGCCGGAGCCGGACTCCCCCACCAGGCCGAGGACCTCTCCCGGACGGATCGCCAGGTCGACACCCTTGACCGCCTTGAACGCCGGCGAGCCGAGCCGCCCGGGGTACTCGATCTCGAGCCCCTTCGCCTCGACCAGCGGGGTGACGTCCTCGGCGATCGCGGCGCGCCGGGCCACCCCGGTGGACGCCTCGAGCCGAGGCACCGCCGCGAGCAGCCGCTTGGTGTAGTCGGCCTGCGGCGTCGCGAACAGCGCCGTCGCCGTGGCCTCTTCGACGATCTCGCCCTGGTACATCACGGCGACGCGGTCGGCCAGGTCCGCGACCACGCCCATGTTGTGCGTGATGACGACGATCGCGGTGCCGAACTCGTCACGGCAGCGACGCAGCAGGTCGAGGATCTCGGCCTGCACCGTCACGTCGAGCGCCGTCGTCGGTTCGTCCGCGATGATGACGCTCGGCTCGAGGGCCAGAGCGCTCGCGATGACCACGCGCTGCTTCTGCCCGCCGGAGAACTGGTGCGGGTAGTGGTCGACGCGAGTCTCGGGGTCGGGGATGCCGACGCGACCGAGGTAGTCGATGGCCTTCGCCCGTGCTTCCTTCCTGGACACGCCGCCGTGGGCACGGAGCCCCTCGGCGATCTGCCACCCGACGGTGAAGACCGGGTTGAGGGCGGTCGACGGTTCCTGGAACACCATCGCCCCGGCGGTTCCGCGCAGGCTGCGGAGCTTCTGCGCGCCGACGCTCACCACGTCGGTGCCGTCGAGCAGCACCGCGCCGCCGAGCGTCGCCGTCTCCGGCATGAGCCGCAGCATGCTGCGCGCCGTGACGGACTTGCCGGAGCCGGACTCGCCGACCAGGGCGAGCACCTCGCCGGGGCGGACGTCGAGGCTGACGCCCTTGACCGCGTCGACGGCGCCGCCGTCGGTCGCGAACGTGACGGTCAGGTCGTCCACGACGACGACCGGTTCGGTGGTGGTGTCGCCCGGTTGCAGGCGGGTGGTCGGGGTCATGCGCCCGTCCCTTCCGTGTCGTTCCCGGCGGTGCGCGGTGCCTCGGGGTCGCGCGTGTCGCGCGTGGACACGAGCTGCTTCAGGCGTCGGCGTGCACGCAGGCGGGGGTCGGAGATGTCGTTCAGGCTCTCGCCGATGAAGGTCACGCCGAGCACGAGCACCACGATCGCGACACCCGGGTAGACACCGGTCCACCAGACACCGCTCGCGACGTCCGAGAGCGCGCGGCTCAGGTCGTAGCCCCACTCGGCGCCCGACGTCGGGCCGATGCCGAACCCGAGGAAGCCGAGGCCGGCCAGGGTCAGGATCGCGTCGCTCGCGTTGAGCGTCAGGATGAGCGGCAGGGAACGGGTCGAGTTCCGCAGGACGTGCCGCGTCATGATGCGCCACGGGTTCGTGCCCATCACGCGAGCCGACTCGACGAACGCGTCGTTCTTCAGCCGGACGGCCTCGGCCCGGACCACGCGGAAGTACTGCGGCACGTACACGACGGTGATCGAGATCGCCGCCGCGATGATGCCGCCCGAGTAGCTCGAGTTGCCGCCGGAGATGACGATGGACACGATGATCGCGAGCAGCAGCGACGGGAACGCGTAGATGGCGTCGGCCACGACCACCAGGACGCGGTCGAGCCAGCCGCCCAGGTACCCGGAGACCATGCCGAGCAGGACGCCCACGATGATCGAGACGATCACGGCGACGATGACGACGAGCACGGCCGTGCGGGCGCCGTAGAGCACGCGGCTGAACACGTCGAAGCCGCCGACCGTGGTTCCCCAGATGTGTTCGGCACTCGGTTCGCCGGTGCGCGGGAAGCTCTGCCCGTCCGCGCCCTGCAGCTGACCGAAGCCGTACGGGGCGAGGAGCGGTGCGAAGACCGCGACGAGCAGGTAGAGGGCGCAGATGACCACGCCGACGATGAGCATGGCGCGCTGCCAGCCGGTGCTCCGGCGGAGCTGGACCACCACGGGGAGCCGCTTCCAGAGCGGCTCGTGGCGGTCGACGAGGGTGGTGTCGACCATCGTCAGAACCTCACTCTCGGGTCGATCAGGGCGGCGACCACGTCGACGATGAAGTTGGTCACCGCGACGATCACCGCCAGCATCGCGACGATGCCCTGCACCGCGACGAAGTCACGGGCCGACAGGTACTGGTTGAGCTCGAAGCCCAGCCCGCGCCACCCGAAGGTCGTCTCGGTGAGCACCGAGCCACCCAGGAGCATCGCGATCTGCAGCCCCATCACGGTGATGATCGGCACGAGGGCCGGACGGAACGCGTGGGTGCGGACGAGCCGCGACTCGCGCACGCCGCGGGACCGGGCGGCGTCGACGTACTCCGAGCCGAGCGACCCGATCATGTTCGCGCGCACCAGGCGCAGGAAGATGCCCGCCGTCAGCAGACCGAGCGTCAGCGCCGGCAGGACGGCGTGCTGCAGCACGTCGCCGATGACCGCGGCGTTGCCGGTTCGGAGCGCGTCGATGATGTAGATGCCGCTCGCGCCCGGGATGCCGTCGAGGATGAGCGACACCCGGGTCGAGGCACGGTCGCCGAGGGGCAGCCAACCGAGCCACACCGAGAAGACGAGCTTGAGCAGCAGACCACCGAAGAACACCGGCGTGGCGTAGGTCAGGATCGCGAGCGCACGGAGCAGCACGTCCGGCCACTTGTCGCGCGTGTACGCGGCGAGCATGCCGAGCGGGATGCCGAGCACGAGCGCGACGATGAGCGCGTAGAACACGAGCTCCGCGGTCGCGCCGCCGTACGTGACGATGATGTCGGTGATCGGACGGTTGTCCGTCGACGAGGTGCCGAAGTCACCGCGCAGGATGTTGCCGAGGTACTCGAAGTACTGCACGAGCACCGGCCGGTCGTACCCGGCGGCGTGCAGGCGTTCCTGCAGCTGGCTCGGCGTGAGACGACCGCCGACCGATGCGGTGATCGGGTTCCCGATGACGCGCATCAGGAAGAACACGAGCGTCACCAGGATGAAGACGGTCGGGATGATGAGGAGGAACCTGACGAGGATGTACCGGCCGAGTCCGCCGCCACTGTTCTTGGCACTGCGTTGTGCCTGTGGCTTGGTGGGATCGGTGCCGTTCACGTCCTGCGTCGCCTCGGGAGTGCTGAGGGTCACGGGGTGTGTGCCTTTCGTCGCCGTTGCACAGGCACGCGGGCGTTCCTCGTGGGAACGCCCGCGGCCTGCACGTGGGGCTTGGTGCTACTTGCTCAGGGTGGCGTACCGGAACTTGAACGAGGCGTCGAGGGTCAGGCCCTTGACGTCCTTGCCGGCGACCGCGACGGACTTGCCCTGCAGCAGCGGCAGCGTCGAGATCTGGGTGGCTTCGCGTTCCTGGGCCTGCTCGATCAGGGCAGCACGCTTGTCCGTGTCGGACTCGGCCTGCTCCTTCGCGATGAGGTCCTGGATCTCCGGGTCGTCGTAGTGGTTCTGGACGAAGTTCTCCTTGGTGAAGAACGGCGACAGGTAGTTGTCGGCGTCGGAGAAGTCCGGGAACCAGCCGAGCTGGTACACGGGGTAGGCGTCCTTGGTGCGCTCCTGCGCGTAGGTCGTGTAGACCGTCGACTGGATGTTGACGGTGAACAGACCGGAGTCCTCGAGCTGCTGCTTGAGCAGCGCGTACTCGTCGTCCGAGGCCGAACCGTAGTGGTCGGGCGCGTACTGGATGTCGAGCTGCACCTTGCCCGTGACACCGGCGTCCGACAGCGTCTTCTTGGCCTTCGCCACGTCCGCGCCGCCGTCGCCGTCGCCGTACATCTCCTTGAACGGCTGGACCGCGCCGGTCAGGCCGTCCGGGACCATCGAGTAGAGCGGGGTGAAGGTGTCGTTGTAGACCTCCTTCGCGAGCTGGGCACGGTCGACCACGTCGGCGGCAGCCTGGCGCACGGCCAGGGCCTTCGCCTCGTCGGCGTCGTCCTGCCCGGTGCCGAACGGCTGGGTCTTGAAGTTGAAGACCACGTAGCGGATCTCGCCGCCGGGGCCGTCGGTGACCTTGAGGGAGTCGTCCTTGCGCAGGTCCGAGATGTCGGTCGGCGTCAGGGAGCGGTACGCCACGTCGACGTCACCCTTCTGCACGGCGAGCTTGAGGTCGGTCTCCTTCGTGTAGTAGCTGGCGGTGACCTCGTCGGTCTTCGCCTTGCCGAGCAGGCCGTCGTACTTCGGGTTGGTCTTGTACTGGATCGTGTCGTTCTCCTTGTAGGAGCTGATCTGGTACTGCCCGGCGAAGGCCTTGCCCTTGACGATGTCGTCGGCGCTGGTGAGCTTCGTCGCGCTGAAGACGTCCTCGTCGACGATCGGACCCGCGGGGCTCGAGAGCACCTGCGGCCAGGTCTGGTCGGCGTGGTCCAGGTTGAACACCACGGTGGTGTCGTCCGGGGTGTCGATGCTCTTGAGGTTGGCCAGCAGCGACTGCGGACCGTTCTCGTTGTTGATCTTCAACTCGCGGTCGAACGAGAACTTCACGTCGCTCGACGTGAGCTTGTTGCCGTTCGCGAACTCGAGCCCGTCCTTGAGGGTGACCTTATAGGTCGTCGGGTTCGTGAACTCCGCCTTCGTGGCGATGTCCGGCTCGACGTCCGGGCTCCCCACGGGAGTGTTCATCAGGAACGGGAACACCTGGTTCTGCACGGCGAAGGAGCCGTTGTCGTAGGAACCAGCCGGGTCGAGGGACGTGATCTTGTCCGTCGTCCCGATGCTCAGGCCGTTCAGTTCGGTGTCACTCACGCTGCTGCTCGCGCAGCCGGTCAGCACCAGCGCCGTCGCTGCTGCACCGGCGCCGAGCGCGATGCCGCGCTTGCCCCACTTGGTCACGGATGCCATGTCCGCTGCCTCTCTGGTCATGATTGCAAGAGTCCTGAGCCGGAGGGTGGAACGTCTGTGTGCCCGGCCAGGAACGCTCATTGGTATCACCCTGTCACGGAACAGAACGAACCGGGGGCGATTTGTTTACACCGCTGTAATGCACGGGCCCGCCGCGTGATGCATGATTCCGCCGGAGTCGAGCGGCGCGTCACGCACAAAAGTTGCGTGGTGCAACCTGGGGCGTCTGGCGGTGCTTACCGGCCGTTCGGGCCCTTCCCGCCCTGAAAGTGCCCGTCCCACGGGACGCCCGGCGACGGTTCCCGCGACCTCGGGGGTGCGCCGGGCGTCCCGTGGGACGGGCACTTTCAGGGCGGGAAGGGCCCGAACGGCCGGTAAGCACCGCCAGACGCCCCAGGTTGCACCACGCAAC